>NZ_LT706951.1:653289-979934 GCF_900155525.1 Mailhella massiliensis | reverse complement strand
CCGCGAGGCCCGCGCCGAAGCCCGCGCCGCCCGTGAGGCCGGCCGCCCCATGACGGACCCCTGGGAAAGGAACGACCTTGAGGATGCCGAAACCCTCTGGGCCAACGCCCTTATCGATGCCCTTCCCCCCGGAGCCGAAGCCCTCCGCCCCCGGCAAGGGGCAGACCGCGGGGCCGTCGCCTGAACCGCAGCCCCGGAATGCCGAGGGATACGGGGAAAGGCGGGAAAGGCACGCGGGGCGCCGCCCCGCACCCCGTGAGAGCGGAGGGGAAAGAGTTTTTCGGGGGAGATAATCTCCCCCGAACCCCCATGACCGGCAGGGCAACCGTGGGGAGGGCAGGCTGGGCCCTTCCTCCGACTCGCGGCCGCTCTGTTGTTCTCGGAAGGGGCGCGCCGCCCTTCCTTCGTGTTTTTGCCGTTCCGCGGCTCGTGGCATAAGGCCGGGCGCGGTTCGGAGCCGTCTTTTTGCCGAAAAGGGAAGGCTTGCCTTCCGCGTATGGGCCTCCATCTCAGTGTGAGCGTGTCCTTCGGACCCGCTCACGCAGGCCGACTCCGCCCCGGCCTTCGCCGGGTCGTCGTGTATAGGGAAGAGATTTAAAGAGCAGAGGAGCCGTTCCCCTGCGTCTTTTTTTATGTTGCGCCTGCAACAGCAGACCTTTTCAACGCGCTGTCCGGTTTCCGGCAGCAGAGGCCGCAGTATCCGTTTTGTTCCGCCTTCGTTTGCGAAGGGCAAAGCATCTCTCACGCAGGGAACATCCTTTCCTGCCCGATATTCTGCCTTCGTTTGCAAAAGCAGAACGCTTTTTCAACGCGGAATAACGTTTTCTTAACACAAAGGAATAACGTTTTCTCAACGCTCGGGGGCCCCCGGCCAGCCTTCGGGCGGCCGGGCCGCAAGGGCCGCGCAGGCGGAATTCACTTCCGGCGTAAGCAAGGCCCGAAGCGTGCAGGTCGCGTGTCCGTACAGCGTGTCCAGACCTGCCAGGCCTTTGCATTACCCGGGCGAAGGTGTCGCCCCCGGCCAGCCTTCAGGCGGCCGGGCCGCAAGGCGGGCGCAGGCGGCATTCACTTCCGCCGTCCGCGCGGAGCCGCGGCGTGCAGGCCCCGCGTCCGTACGGGGGCCGGTCGGACGGGCCTTTTACTCGGGCGAAGGTAAAGGAAAAAGACCGGTCTTCCGGCTTACTGTTTGCCCTGATGGTAGCCCTTGTGGTAGCCGCTCCGGGTATCGTTGATGGCGTTTTCCACCCCGGCCTGGGCGCGGCCCGCCGTTTCTCCCACCCAGGAGCAGGCGGCGGAAAGCGCGAGTATGGTCAGCATGGCCACGGTGAGAAGAAGGTGCACAGGTCGCATGGAGTCCCCGCCTTGTGTTTGCGCCGCAACGGCGCGTTTGTCCCCGGAAAGGGAAAAGTCGGCGTTCAGTTTAAACGCCGGCGTGCGGAAGGTCAAGAAGGGCCGCCGCAACGCCCCGGCAGGATGCGTTTTTCCGGGCATGGTGTTCTCACGCGGTTTTTCCCGCGCGTTTTCCGCCTGCCGGAAGGGCGGCGGCACGGCTCCTCCGGCCTTTGCGCCCGCGTTCCGGCGGCGCGGAGAACGCCCCGGCGGAAGGCGGAGAAAAGCAGGGGGAGGGGCCTTCCGGCAGAGTCGGGGGAAAGGTCAAGTTGACTTAAAGCCTGTGGTTTTCTATGCAGAAGCAAGGAGATGCCCGCTCTCGGCCGCGCCTTCATCGTCGGGTGCGGCGGGCTTTTTGACTTTCGGGCGGGCGTAGGACGATGCCTTCCTTCCGGGGAGGCCGGGCTTTTTTCCGCCCCCGCACGGGTGGAGCCGCGAATCTGCTAACCAAGGGGTTTTCCATGAAGAAATCTTTCCTCGCAGCCGCTCTTGCGCTGCTTCTCGCTCTTCCCTTTGCCGCGAAGGCTGCCGACAGCGGCATCTACGTCGCTCCCAAGTTCGTCATGGGCTACCAGAGCACCGACTGGAAGGTGAGCGCGCCGGGCTATTCCGCCTCCAAGGACAGCACGCGCGGCATTGCCGGCTTCTCCATTGCCGGGGGCTACGATTTCAGCGTGATGCACGGCATTCCCGTGCGTGCGGAACTGGAATACGGCTACAACAGCCGCGTGGATAAGAGCGTGGGCTACGGCGATGCCGAATCCCGCCTCCAGACCCTTATGGTGAACGGCTACTGGGATATCACCAACATCATGGACTTCACCCCCTATGTGGGCGCGGGCGTGGGCCTTGTGTTCGCCAACACGCGCGGCGGCATGGACATGGGCGGCTTCCACTACGGTTCTTCCGATACCGATGTGAATCTGGCCGCGCAGGTGGGCTTCGGCTGCTCCTACTTCTTCACGCCCAACATTTCCGCCGACCTCGGCTACCGCTACCTCTTCACCGGCGACGGTGAAGCCGGTTACGGCGCCTACAACCTGAAGGCCGATTCCCTGCGTATGCATCAGATTTCTCTGGGCCTGCGCCTTACCTTCTAGCATTCCGGCCGCGTTCTGCCGCGCGTTTCCCCTTTTCCGGGAAGAAGCCGCGGCCCCGGCTCCTGCGTTTTCCGGCTCCCCTTCCCCGGCGGAGGGGAGCCTCTTTTTCCCGGGAAGGCGCGCCCTTGTGCACAGGCTCCGCATCGTCCGAAGCATGTTTCGTTTGAAATGCTTCGTTATTGCGGCCTTGCGGCCTGTCTTTTGCGGAAAAAGCGCGGTTTTTCCGCAGGTTCGGGCAGGGCGGCGCTGTACCGCAGCCTTGCGTTTTCCTTTTTGAAGGGAAAGCACTCTAAAAAAAAACGCGAATGTGCGGTGCAAAAGACTGTTTTTCCCTTCCGTTTACCGGTAAATGACGCACATGGCCTCTTGCCGCTGCCGTGGCGCTGTGCTACTCTGTCCAAAGGAGACTGCCTTTATGAAAAATCTGTGGGCGCCCTGGAGAATGGAATACATTCTCGGGCCGAAATGTCATGACGGATGCGTTCTCTGCGCGCCGGAAGACCCGGCGGAAGACGAGGAACGCCTCATCGTGTACCGCGCCCGCCGTGTGTTCGTCATGCTCAACCGTTATCCGTACGCCTCCGGCCACCTTATGGTGCTCCCGTACCGCCATGTGGGCGATATTACGGATCTGACCACGGAAGAGGCCGCCGAACTCATGGCGGTGACGCAGCTTTGCTGCCGCGTCCTGCGGGAGACGAGTCACCCGCAGGGCATCAATGTGGGGCTGAATCTGGGGGCCGCCGCAGGCGCAGGCATAGGAGAGCATCTTCATATGCACGTCGTGCCCCGCTGGAGCGGCGATTCCAACTTCATCGCCGTGCTCGGCGATGTGCGTGTCGTCCCCGAAGCCCTTGTGGAAACCCGTCGCCGCCTGGCTCCGGTGTTTGCCGCCCTGGCGGCCCGTTCCGCCTGAACCTTTTTCCGCGTGTGCTGCCGCAAAAGGAGACGTCATGCGCTATCTCAAGGTATTCTTTCTGGTGTTCCTGTTCTTCCTGGTCATGATGCTCTTCGTGCAGAACCAGGCTTCCTTCTCCGACATGGTGACGCTGAAGTTCGACCCGATGTTCGCCCCGGCCATGACTTCCGCGCCGCTGCCCCGTTATGCGCTGCTGCTCATCAGCTTCGCCATCGGCGCGGCCGTGGTGCTCGCCATGCTCATGTGGGACAGGATCACCCTTTCCGGCCGCCTTACCGCCGCCCGCCGTCGCGCTTCTTCTCTGCAGAAGCAGCTTGACAAGGTGACGGCCGAGAAGGAAAAGCTCATTGCCGAAAAGGCCCAGCTTGAAGCCGCTCTCAAGGAAGCCGAAGCCGAAGGGGAAGCGGAATAGGCATGTTTTCCGGCGCGCGCGTTCTGCGCGCCCGTCTCCGGTTTCGCCCGTATCGGGCGTTGTCCGGCGGGGCCTTTCGCCCGGGCGTTTGCCGCAGGTGAGAGGTTCCGCCGTTTTTTGTCCGCGCGGCGGAAGGCAGGGGCGCGGCTTGCCTCGCCCTCCGGCCGCGCAGAAGTCCGTTTTCCCTCCGGGGAACGCGCATTCCGCCGCCTCGCGCGGCATGGGATTCATCATTCAAGGGCATTTGCGAAGGAAGGGCAGGCATGAGCGAAAACGCACCCAGGCTTACGCCTATGTACAGGCAGTATCTGGAGATTAAAAAGGAATACCCCGACGCGCTGCTTTTCTACCGCATGGGCGATTTTTACGAGCTGTTCTTCGACGATGCCGAAACCGCGGCGCGGGAACTGCAGCTTGCGCTCACGAGCCGCAGCCGCGACGAAGGCGGCGTGCCCATGTGCGGCGTGCCGTGGCATTCGGCGGAAACCTATATCAGCCAGCTTGTGGAAAAGGGCTTCAAGGTCGCCGTATGCGATCAGATGGAAGACCCGAAGCAGGCCAGGGGGCTGGTGAAGCGCGGCGTCACCCGCGTGGTGACGGGCGGTACCGCGCTGGACGACGCCAACCTCGAGGCCAAGGCCCACACCTATCTCGGCGCGTTCTGCTGGGATGAAGCCGCCGGAGCGGGGGGCTTTGCCTGGCTCGACGTATCCACCGGCGCGTGGACGGGGCTGCAGTCTTCCCGCGAGGAGGAACTCAGGCAGTGGGCGCTCAAGATGGCCCCGCGCGAACTTCTCGTGCCGGACAGGGACGAGGTGCCGCTTTCCTTCTCCACCACGCCGGGCATACAGCTGGTGCGCCTGCCCTACCGCAGCCATTTCGAGCTTCCGCAGGCAAAGGAAAGGGTGCTTGCCGCCCAGCATGTGCAGGAAGCCGCGGCTCTGGGGCTGGAAAAGAGCCCGCAGCTCATGCAGGCCTGCGGCGCGCTCATCGCCTACCTTGAGCAGATGCAGAAGCAGGACCCGGCGCAGCTTGCCCCGTTCCGGCCTCTGGAAAAGGGCCGCTATCTCATTCTCGACGAAATTACCGAGCGCAATCTCGAACTGTTCTTCCGTATGGACGGCAAGCGCGGCGCGGGCACGCTCTGGTCCGTCATGGATCATACGCGCACGCCCATGGGCGGCCGCCTGCTGGAAGAGCGTATGCGCTGCCCCTGGCGCAGGCTGGAACCCATTGTCCGCACGCAGGAGGCGGTGGAATTCTTCCTTGCCCGCAAGGATGTGCGCAAGGCCCTGCGCGAGGCGCTGCGCGGCGTGTATGATATGGAGCGCCTTTCCACCCGCATCGCCCTGAACCGCTGTCAGCCGCGCGATTTCGCCGCGCTCAAGGAAAGCCTGCGTTCCCTGCCCGCCGTGCTCGACGCGCTTACCCTGCCCGAAGGGGACCGCCTCTCCACCGAGGACGACCGCCGGGGCGAAGCCCTGCCCGAGGCCGTGCGCCACATCGTGAAGAAGTGGGACGGCCTGGACGACATGGCCGACCTGCTCACCCGCGCCCTGCGGGACGATCTGCCCCCGCAGATTACCGAAGGCGGGCTGTTCCGTCAGGGCTACAGCGAGGAACTCGACGAGCTGCTCGACCTTGTGGAACACGGCGAATCCCGTCTTCAGGCCCTGCTCCAGGAAGAGCAGAAAAAGAACGCCATGCCCAGGCTGAAGCTGGGCTACAACCATGTGTTCGGCTACTATTTCGAACTTTCCCGCGCGCAGCAGACCTCGCCCATTCCCGAGTATTTCCAGCGCCGCCAGAGTCTGGTGAACAGCGACCGGTTCACCACTCCGGCCCTTCAGGAACTCGAAGACAAGATGCTCACCGCCTCCGAACGGCGCAAGAGCCTGGAATACCGCCTTTATCAGGAACTGCGCGTGACCATGGCCGAGGCAAGGCCGCGCCTCACCGCCGCGGCCGAGGCCCTCGCGCTGCTCGACTTCTGGCAGAGTCTGGCCCACGCCGCGGAAAAGAACGGCTGGTCGAAGCCGGAACTGTACGAAGGCGCGGACCTTTCCCTCCGTCAGGGCCGCCACCCCTCGGTGGAGGCCGTGGTGGGCCGTTCCGCCTTCATTCCCAACGACCTCGTCATGGATGAATCCCGCCGCCTCGTGCTCATCACCGGGCCGAACATGGCGGGCAAGTCCACCGTGCTCAGGCAGACGGCCATCATCGTCATCATGGCGCAGATGGGCTCCTTCGTGCCCGCTTCCGAGGCGCGCATAGGTCTGGTGGACCGCATCTTCTCCCGTGTGGGCGCTTCCGACAACCTCGCCCAGGGGCAGAGCACCTTTATGGTGGAAATGATGGAAACCGCCCGCATCCTGCGCCAGGCGGGCAGGCGCAGCCTCGTCATTCTCGACGAAATAGGCCGCGGTACCAGCACCTTCGACGGCCTCGCCCTTGCCTGGGCCGTGGTCGAGGAACTCTCCCGCCGTGCCGGCGGCGGCATCAGAACCCTGTTCGCCACCCACTACCACGAGCTTACCGGCCTCGCCAATACCCTGCCCGGCGTGTGCAATATGAATATCGCCATACGCGAATGGAACGGCGATATCGTCTTTCTGCGCCGCCTCATCCCCGGCCCGGCCGACAGAAGCTACGGTATCGAGGTCGCCCGCCTCGCCGGCGTGCCTTCCTCCGTGGTGCAGCGCGCCCGCGAAATCCTCTCCCAGCTCGAGGCCGCCCGCGGCAAGGCCCGTGTGGCAAAGCTCGAGGCCGCCGTTCTCCCCGGCCTCGATATCCGCCCCGCATCCCGCCCCGAACCTGCGCCTGCTCCCGCGCCCCGGGCCGAAGAGCACCCCCTGCTCGATGCCCTGCGCGCCGTCGACCCCGACGCCATGACCCCCATGGAAGCCCTGAAGCTCCTTTCCGACTGGAAAACCCTCTGGGGCCGCCCCCCTGCGTCGCCTGAAAACAAGAAGTAGGCGCAGCAACAAGGTCCCGGGAAAGAGAGAAAAGGCAGGAAGAAAGGAAAGGCACGCGGGGCGCCAGCCCGCACATCGAAAAGCGGGGATTTGCACGCCCTGTGGAATGGTGGGGAAAGAGTTTTTCGGGGGAGATGATCTCCCCCGAACCCCCGTCATAGGCAGGGCAACCGTGGGGGAGGGCAGGCAAAGCCCTTCCTCAGGCTCGCTGCCGCCCTGTTGCTGCTTTCAGGTGGGGGACGCCGCCCTTCCTTCGTGTTTTTGCCGTTCTGCGGCTTGCGGCATAAGGCCGGGCCGTTTCGGGAGCTGCCTTTTTGCCGAAAAGGGCAGGCTTGCCTTCCGCGTGCGGGCTTCCCTCTCCGTGTGAGCGTTTCCTTCGGACCCGCCCACGCAGGCCACTCCGCCCCGGCCTTCGCCGGGGCGTCGTGCATAGGGAAGGGATTGAAGGAGCAGAGGAGCATGTTCCCCTGCGTTTTTTTATGCTGTGCCTGCAAAACAGAGTTTTTTAACGCCCTGTCCGGTTTCCGGCAGCAGAGGCCGAAGTATCCGTTTTGTTCCGCCTCCGTTTGCGAGTGGCAAAGCATCTCTCACCGCAGGGAACATCCTTTCCTGCCTGGTATTCTGCCTTCGTTTGCCAAGGAATAACGTTTTCTCAACGCGGAATAATGTTTTCTTAACACAAAGGAATAACGTTTTTTCAACGCTCGGGGGCCCCCGGCCGGCCTTCAGGCGGCCGGGCCGCAAGGGCCGCGCAGGCGGAATTCATTTCCGCCGTAAGCAAGGCCCGAAGCGTGCAGGTTCCGCGTCCGTACAGCGTGTCCAGAACCGACGGGCCGTTGCGTCCCGCGGGAGAAGGTGTCGCCCCCGGCCGGCCTTCAGGCGGCCGGGCCGCAAGGCGGGCGAAGGCGGAATTCACTTCCGCCGTCCGCGCAAAGCCGCGGCGTGCAGGTTCCGTGCCCGTACAGTGTGTCTGAAGCAGACGGGCCTTTGCGTCACGCGGGAGAAGGTGTCGCCCCCGGCCAGCCTTCAGGCGGCCGGGCCGCAAGGGCCGCGCAGGCGGAATTCATTTCCGCCGTAAGCAAGGCCCGAAGCGTGCAGGTTCCGCGTCCGTACAGTGTGTCTGGAGCAGACGGGCCTTCGTGTTGCCCGGAGGAAGGTGTCGCCCGGCGAAGGAGAAAACACCCGGGTATCTTGACAGAAAAGGCGGGAGAGCCGAAAAAGCGGTTGTAGGCGTGGGCGCAATGCGCCCGGTCTGAGCGGCTGTCCTGCATTTAAGCGGGGGAGCAAACCCAAGGGATATCGAAAGGGATATCGGATGAGAAGAAGATTCGGCGTTTTTCTGGCCTTTTCGCTTTGTCTGCTGCTGGCGCTTGCGGGGTGCGGGCGCAAGGGAGCGCCCATTCCCGACTATTCGGTGGACGAGTTTGCCTTCGGCGAGCTGAGCGCCGAGGCTGCGGCGGACGGAGCCGTCACGTTTCAGGGGGCGATAACGGGGGCGTCGCAGAATGTGGAGTACATGGTTCTGGAAATGCAGGCCGTGGACGGGGAACTTTGCGAAGGCTGTCCCTTCCTGGCGCAGGATCAGTACCGCATCGACGCGCGCGACGCCTGGGAGAACAATTCCGGTTCCGCGTTCAGTTTCGTGTACCGCCCCGTGTTTCCGGGAACAATCTATCGCTGGCGTCTTATCGGCCATAATCTTTATTCGGGCCTGCCCGACGTGACGAGCCCCATGCAGACGGTGTTCATGCAGGGCGCTTCGGGGGCGCTGTCCGTACCCGGAAGGGGAGAATGACCATGACCGTGTTTCAGCGTGCCGCCCGCGCGGCGTTGTGCCTGCTCGGGCTGTTTTTCTTCTGCGGGGAAGCGCTTGCCGCCACCTATGCGGATTTTCGTGCCGATATTGAATACCGGCGGGAAGGCGGAGCGGTGCGCCATTGCGGTTCGGCCATGTCGTCCGGGCACTATGCCCGCATGGATGTGGATCTCGGCTCGGCCGGAGCCTTTGCGCTTATTGTGGATACGCAGCAGAACATGCTGCGCGTGCTTTCCTACCGCCTGAAGGCCTATGTGGAAATCCCGGTATCGGGCGATCCGCGCAACTGGCGACACCTTGTGCAGAGTGCGGCCGCGGCCGTCATGCCGCAGAGCATGGGCATGATAAGCCTTCAGGAAAAGGAATACACGCCGCTCGGCAAGGACAACTGGCAGGGCTATCCCGTCCGCAAGAGCCGCGTGGTGTTCGAGGCGGGCTTTATGGGCAGCGTGAACCGCTTCACGCTGGAAGTATGGGAAAACGACGCCTTCTCTCCCTTCCCCATGCATGCCACCTCGCAGGAAACCCGCGCCACCCATGCGGCGAGCGCGTGGCTCATGAACATTGCAGCGGAGCAGTCCTCCCGGTCCATGTTCGAGATTCCTCAGGGCTTCACCCGCTATACCTCCATCATGGACCTCTTTTTATACGCGCTCACGGCATTCTAGGTTCAGGACTCATTAAATATAAAAGATGACAATGGCAGCGAGACAAATGGCCGAAAAGAACGTGTGTGCACAACGGTCATAACGCATGGCTATTCTGCGCCAATCCTTGAGTCGGCCAAACANTCAGGCCGCCGAGCAGCATGATGGAGCCGAGAAAAGTATAGGTGAACAGCCATGGTCTTCCGGTCACAGCCTTGCGGGTGATGAACCACAGCGAGATGAACCTAGGTTCAGGACTCATTAAATATAAAAGATGACAATGGCAGCGAGACAAATAGCCGAAAAGAACGTGTGGGCACAACGGTCATAACGCATGGCTATTCTGCGCCAATCCTTGAGTCGGCCGAACATGATTTCTATCTTGTGCCGCTGCTTATAAACCTCCTTGTCATAGGCCACCGGAGTTTTCCGGCTGTGTCTGCCGGGAATACACGGCGTGATTCCTTTACGGGACAAGGCATGACGAAACCAGTCGGCATCATAGCCTCTATCCGCCAGAAGCTCCCCGGCCTGCGGCAGAGTATCAAGCAGGACAGCAGCGCCTTTGTAGTCGCTCACCTGACCGCCGGACAGATGGAAGGCCAACGGTTGACCGAAGGCATTGCAGACAGCGTGGAGTTTTGAATTCAGGCCGCCTTTTGTGCGTCCGATACATCGGGAAAGGCCCCTTTTTTCAGCAAACTTGCTGCTGTCCTGTGTGCCTTGAGATGTGTGGCATCAATCATCAAGCGTGTTGTGGAGCCGTTTTGCTCAACAAGCTCCGCAAAAATCCTGTTAAAGACACCCAATCGGCTCCAGCGGATAAAACGATTGTAGAGAGTTTTGTATGGTCCATACTCGCGCGGAGCATCTTTCCATTGCAGGCCGTGCTTGATGACATAGATAATGCCGCTGACGACACGCCTGTCATCGACTCTCGGAATGCCATGGGAACGAGGAAAGTAGCGTTTGATACGAGCAATCTGTTCATGAGAAAGATAAAAAAGTTCCTTCATGGCATCCTCCCTATGCCGACAATAAGAACTTCTTACCCTTTTGGCAACTAATGAGTCCTGAGCCTAGGGCCGTTTCCGTGCTTCGGAAAAAGCCCGTACCGGAAGAACCGGTACGGGCTTTTTCATGAGCCCTGCGGACAGAGAATGACCGGGGAGCGCTCTTTCCCGGTCGGAACTTTTTATGGGGGCTCCCTGAGGGTAGCTCTCGGCGCGGATCTGCCGTGGCGGGCGTTCAGCGGGCGCGTTTCCGCTGCGTTTTTCTGAGGACGACGGAACCTGCGGTAAGCACGAGGCATACGAGGAATATGGTGCTCAGGGATTTTTCCAGCCCGTAGTCATGGGCGAGAAAGCCCAGCATGGGGGGAAAGAGGAGCATGCCGCCGTAGGAAAGGACGGAGACTGCGGCGCTTGCCTGGCTGGGGCTGACTCCGGGGCAGGTTCCCGCGCGGCTGAAAAGTATGGGAACAATGGGCGAAAGCCCCGCGCCCATGCAGGCATAGCCCGCAAGGCAGAGCAGGGGGCTTTTGCAGAACAGCACGAGAGCCATGCCGACCGTGGCCAGCAGGCCGCCGAAGAAGACGATGGAGGAATCGGGCCGGCGACGCCGCAGTCCGTCGCCGAAGAGGCGGCAGCACACGGTCGCGGCGGAGAACACGGCAAAGGCGCATGCCACCGTGGATTCTTCCGCGCCCTTTACGGTAAAGAGCAGCAGGCTTCCCCATTCTGCGACGGAACCTTCCGCCACATAGGCGAACATGGCCCCGACCCCGCAGAGCACGACGAAAAGAGGCACGGGGGAAGCGCCCTTCTGCGGCGTGTTGTCCGCGGGGGGCATATCGTCCATGAGCCGCGGCATGGCCCAGGGGCGCAGGCAGGCGTATAGACCGAGCACGCAGGCGGCGTTGATGAAGGCTCCGAGGTTCAGGGCGGCGAACAGCGCGCCGCCGAGGGCGCCCGCCACGCCGCCCAGGCTGTAGGCCGCGTGCATGAAGGCCATGCACGGGCGTCTGTAGCGGCATTCAAGCTGTATGCCCTGCGTGTTCATGGCCACATCTGTCATGCCCATGCCCAGCCCTGCGGGGATGAAGGCCGCGCCGAGCAGCAGGGGATCGGGGGCCAGCGCGGCGACAATCACGGCAAGAAGCAGCATGAGCGAACCTGTACGCAGTACGGTACGGCTGCTCCACCGGGAAATGATTCTGCCGCTGCAAAGCAGCGCAACCAGACTGGAAAGACCGATGCAGAACAGAAGCAGACCTATCTGCGCTTCGTTTGCGCCCGTCTGTTCCTTGAGGGCGGGCATACGGGAAGTGAGTATGCCGTAGGCAAGGCCGGGGCAGAGGAAAAAATACGCACATGCCGCGTGTTGCGGGCCATAGGCGGATGGAAACATGAAGTCGACCTCCTTGCGGTGACCTTCAGGAAAAGGGTTTGACGGGTTCATCGTTCAGTATAAACTCTGGGGTAAGACAAGGGTCAAGAAGAAGTTATGAAAAGCAGGAACGTCTTTCCCACGGGGGAATTTGCCCGGCTCTGCCTCACGACAAGGGAAACCCTGCTGCATTACGACAGAAAGGGTATTCTCAAGCCGCGCCATGTGGCGGAAAACGGCTATCGCCTTTACGGGGCGGAACAGTATTTCGATTTCGACATGATTTCCCTGCTCAAGGATGCGGGCTGCTCGCTGGAAGAAATACGGCGGTGCCGCGAAGCCGGGGGCGGGTATATTCCTTTTCTTCAGGAACGCCTCGTCCGGCTGCGGGAGGAGAAAAAAAGACTCGAAGACCGCATAGCCATGTTGAGCCGTATGGTGGACATGGCGGAAGAAGCGGAACGCGCCGCCTTCGACACGCTTTTTTTCGAGAAGCGAAAGGCGGAACGGGCGCTTTTCCATGCCGTGGAACCGGAAAGGATGCTCCGCCACGCCTCGCTGGTGGCATGTTATTCCGAATCCCTGCGGGCGTGGGCGGAAAACGGCGCTTCCGCAGGCCTGCCCCTCGGTTCCGTCATTCCGCATGAGGACGCCCTGCGCGGAGCCTTCCGGCCCGCGTATGTGTTCCGCCGTGCAACGCAGGGGGAAAGGGGCGATACGCGCCGCATTCCTGCCGGAACCTATGCCTGCATGTTTCATAAGGGCGACCTGGAAAGCCATGCCCGGGCCTTTGCCCGCATGATGGAGGACGTGAAGGCCCGCAGCCTCACCCCCGCGGGCGACGTGTACGCCCTGACGCAGATGAGCTATGTGCTGTGGGAGGATAACGGCGAAACCCACATTGCCCGTTACGCCGTCCGCGTGGAGGATGCGCCCCGGCCGTGAAGGTGCGCCGGAGAAGCAGGGGGACGACGCCTCGCGCGGGAGCTTCCCGGCGGAACGCCGTATGCTTTGGAAAAAGCCGTCGCCTCCGCCCCGTGACGCAGCTTCGGCCCATGGCAGGCTCTGGTATTTCCCGTGAAGGGCAATGGGCGGCAGCGTGCCGTCTGAACCGGCACTGCGCAAGGGGAAGAGGGCATGGCGGCAATGTGTTGTGCCGCTTTCCGGCGCGGGCTTTCTGACTTCGCGAACGGGGAAGGGGCCGGTCCGGCCGGTTCTGTCGAAGAGGGGCAGAGGACTGAGGGCAATGCGGGGAATGTTTTTGCTGCCGGAAGGGACGCCTGCCGTTTCCTGGGGAAATTCATGGGGATGCCCGGCGGGCAGAGTTTCCGATGCCCGGCAAGGCGTCTGTCTTCTGCGGAAATGGGCCTTTGCGCTGCGCGGGCCGGATGTGCTAGGGTGGCGTAAAAAGGAGCAAGACCATGTACACCATGAGTGCCGCTGCGCAAAAAGTGCTCAAGGCCGTGCACCTCATATCCGTCTGCTGCTGGCTGGGCGGAGGAACGGCTCTTTTTCTTCTGTCCGCAGCCAAGTATCAGGGCTGGATTACGGGGCAGGCCGTTTACGGAGCCGATCTCGCGGCCCATGTCATCGACCGCTGGGTGGTGGTGAATCTGGGGGCCTTTCTTTGCTTTATGACCGGGCTTGCCTACGGCGTCCTGACGAAGTGGGGATTTTTCCGGCATCGCTGGATAGTGTTGAAGTGGGTGGTGCTTTTTCTGTGTATCGGCTTCGGCATATGGCTCGGCGGAAAAGAGCAGGCCATGCTTGCGCTTTCGCATACGCTGGGGGAAGAGGCCATGGCTGCGCCGGAATACCGGGCGGTGCTGCTTCCGTACTGTCTGGGCGGACTTATGCAGATATGCGTGCTTGTCGCCGTTGTTTTCATCAGCATATTCAAGCCGTTCGGCAGAAGAACGTGATGCGCGGCCTTTTCCCTGCAGTCGCGTGAGCCTTTTCAGGCTCTCGCGGGCGTGTTCCGTGCCTTGCGTGCCGGCGTATCCTCTGCGCGAAGCCCCGGCCTTTCGGGAGGGAGGTTCATGCCCCGGGCAGAGCAACGGGCTGCGTTTTGCCGCCCGCATCACGCGTTGCATGATAAGGTATCATGACCGTGTGTTATGCATAAATCATGGTGAAACTTCTCTTTGCCGGAAAAGGCGGCAGCAAAAAACGCAAGGTCGCAGGGAAGGTATGGGCAGGGGAAGGTGAAAGACCTCATGGCGAGGGGTAGGGCCGGGCGCTCCCGGAAGGAGGGGGGCGTAAGATGCAAACGAGTTCTCCTCCCGGGCTGTTCAGAGGTCTGCATGGCAGGGGCGAAGCACGGGGCACGCTTTGCGGCCGTCCGGTAAGGGCAGGCATCACCCCCTCCCCTTGTGCAGGGAGTCGACGCTCCCGCCGCGACATGTGCGGCATATCTTCCATGCGGGCAGGTATGGGGCGGTATGTCTTTCCGCATTCCCGAAAAGGAAGATATTCCTCCGGCAAAGGAGGAATGCCCTTGCGGCGTGCCTGCGGAACACTCCGCCGTCTCTCGCTGTGTTGCCCTTGAGCGAACTTCCGGCGCAAGCTGTTTCCGCAGGCAAAAGGAAGGGAGAGCGGAGGAAAATTACCTGAGGAAGAGTTTTTGCATGATCATGAGGACATTCCATTGTTTTTCAAAAACGGGCATCAGCCTCCGTGAGGAAATCTCCGAGTAAGACATGATGCAATAGGTATTCCATGCCCTGAACGAAAACGACGGATTATTGGTTATGTCTTTGATGACATCAAGAAGCAGGCGCGACATTCTTTTATTCTTTCGTATGTCCGCCGTATAGACATAAAGCCGTACGGAATATGTATTGTTTTCACAGAGCGAGATTTTTATGTACGCAGGCCAGTATGTGTCGTTTTTGTCCGAATGAGCGGATATCCTTTCGCTTGTGAAAATGCACGAATTTTTTTGTATATAATAGGGTAAGCCGTTTTTTCCTTGAAAGTGAAGGTTGTTTATTTTGTCTATGATTTTTATCTCGTTGATATACTTATATCTTTTTATTAACATATCAAAAATGTATTTATGTTTTATATATGCATTATATAATGAAATATCAAATTCTTTTTTCTTTGATATGAATTCTTTAATGTCATTTTCAGATATTTCTTTTACTTGTTCGATGAGGTTTGAATATTTAAGGCATAGCTTGTCTATGCAGTTGTCGAGATTGCTTTCATCGGTAATGGCATAATAAAATGATTCTAGTATATATTTTATTTTATGATCTTTAATATGGCTTTTTTGATCAGAAATAAATTCTGATATCCAAGAATAGTCAAGGGGAATCCAGCCCATTTTAGCAATTTTTTCTATCTCAAACATATTCATGTTGATATCAAGATAGACAAAAAAGGTTTTTTCAAGTTTGTTTTTTCGCGTATTGGAAAAATATTTTTTATAGAAAGAAAGCTGGTTGTTATGCTCTTTTGAGCCGAATTTGTTTTCAATGACGATGCACGTTTTGTCGTTGACGATGAGAATGTCGAGACGCCCTGTTTTTCCCCTCTGTTCGATGTTCTGTTCCGTAAGAATGGTGGCGGACTTGAGGTCTTCGGCGCTCAGACGGGCGGAGCCAAGAAAGGCGTTGCTTTTCAGGGCCTGGTTCACCATCTTGATGAATTTTCTCAGAAAGGCATTTCCCAGCGTGTGGCTTTCTTCGGGATCAAGAAGCCATGCGATCAGTTGAGATGTGCCGAGCTCGTTGAGAGATATAAAATCAAAGATGTTGTTTTTTTTGGAATAATTGATGACATTCTGATCTTTTTCAAAGTTTTTTATGCATTGACTCATAATATGTCCTTTTTTTTAGGATAAAAGGGATGACGCATTGCTGTTGTTTTTGGGATATCCCGTTGTTCTCTGTTGATCAAGAAAAGATGTTTCCGGCTTATATGAATGTTTTTAAGACGGCTGAAGAATAGAGATTTTTCTGTTCCTGTATTCTTACATGGTTTATGAGTTCCGGGCCTTCTTTTTTATCTCCCTCCGGGCAAAAAAAATCCCCCGTCGGCATGAACCGGCGGGGGATGATTCAGCGTTTATACGCGCTTAGTTCTGTTCTTCCTGAGAAACGGCGCTGCCGCACCAGGGGCAGAACTTCATGGCTGCGGAAGGCAGGGGCTTTCCGCATTCGGGGTTGGGGCACACGGTGGGGCAGGGGCCGAGTTCCACGATGAGCTCGCCTTCGCGCACGGGAATCATCTTGCGCGTGGTCTGGTAGTCGGCCGTCTTGAGCACGCGCTTGACGATGCCGTCGGTGGGCGCGAGCACGGCCTTTTCCTGCTTCATGATGGAGATGTTGAACAGCTCGTCCCCGGCCTTCACGATGTCGCCGGGCTTGACGTACACCACCCACAAATCGCCGTTGGAGGGGGCGGAGATGTGGTAGATGTTGTCTTCGTCGGCCATGGTGGTGTCGGCGGCGGCCATGCGGCCTTCGGCCACCTTCACTTCATGGCTGATGATGATGGAGTCGAAGCTGTAACGCACGCTCACGGTACCGTGGTCGCTCACGGGGCTGACGCGGAAGATGGTCATCTTGTGAGGCTTGCCGCTGGAATCGGTGAACTGCAGTTCCTGGCCCTGCTTGAGGCCTTCGAACCACACATGCAGGGGCAGGCGGTTGGGATCGCCGTACTTCTTCACGAACTGCATGGTCTTCACCGCGTCGCCGGGGTGGTTCAGGTACATGACCAGCTCTTCGTCGTTGGGCGTGCGCTTGATGATGTCGGCGCAGGCCCTGGCTTCGGCGTCAATGTTCACGTCCTTGAGGTGTTCGAGGGGAGAATCCTCGGTGCGGGAGGCAAGGGCGGAACGGTAGCTCGCGCTGCCGAAGGCGCTCTCGTACACCCAGTCTTCGGGGAAGCCCAGAGGCAGGCGGCCGAACTTGCCGAGCAGGAGATTCCTGAAGGCGTCGTTGCAGTCGCGGTAGATGTCGAGGCGCTGTTCGCGAAGGATGTCGTCCACCTGATCTTCGGGCGTGGCGGCGGCAAGCTCGGCCACGCGGATGAGTTCCTGCACGCCCTTTTCACCGCTGCGCTTGAAGGCGTTGGTCACGGCGAGGAAGGAGGTGTTCCAGGTGATCTGGGAACCGGGCGTCACGTCGTGATAGCGCACGATCTGACGGATGGCGGCGAGGAAGCGCAGCATGTAGGGCAGAAGCTGGATGTAGCCCTGCTTCATGGCGCCTTCCTGCGAGGAGGACGTCGCGCCGCCGGGCATGCAGTGATGCACGGCGTTGTAGTCCGTGCCCTGGAAGTAGGGCGAGCAGTAGCGGTCGTAGAAGGGCATGATCTGCTTGAGCACGAAGTTGGCCTGGGCGATCATGTCCTTGTTCACCATGGTCTTCAGGCCGAGCTCGCCTTCCATGTAGGCCACCGTGGCGAGGATGTCGCCCTGGCCGTAGGTACGCACGCTCGCGCCGAGGCCCGTATCCACGATCTGCACGCCGGCCTTGGCGGCCGCGCCCACGGCCGGGATGAACAGGCCGTCGGTGGCGTGGCGGTGATAGTGGAGCACAAGGTCGGGCCAGCGCTTCCTGATGGCGGTGGTGAGGCTTGCGATGAAGGAGGGCGAGCAGATGCCGGCCATGTCCTTGAGGCCGAGGATGATCATGCGCGAGGCGTCCTTCTGATTGCAGCCCGCAATCTGACCCACCATGTCGAGGGTGGCGGCCGTCACGTCAAGGTAGTGGTCCACGTCGAAGCCCTTGGCCACGGAAATGGACAGGGCGGGTTCGAAGACCACGTCGTTGCGGGAGAGCACCACTTCGGCGATGGGGCGCATGTTGCGCATGTCGTTCAAGAAGTCGAAGCAGCGGATGATCTGGTAGTTGTCGCAGATCATTTCGCCCGTGATGTTCATGATGTTGCGCGGCTGCGGGGTGTAGCCGAGCACGTTGGTGGAACGCACGAGAAGCTGCTTGAGCGTTTTGGGGGCGAACTGATTCCAGGCCTGCGCCTCGGTGAAGGGGTAGGTCATGTTGGCCATCATGGCCACATGGAAGTGGGCGCCGCCGCCGTTTTCCAGAGAGAAGAAGTTGCACGAATCGAGATACGGCCCGATGAGCGCGTCTTCGGCAAGGCGGAAGCGGTTGCCGGTGTTGGACTGCGTCATGTCGCGGGTGGTGGTGTCGGTGAAGTGCACCGCCTTGGAATCACGCAGAAATTCCAGCAGCTGATCGCGTTCGTGGGGGTAGGGGCTCGGGGCGTAGCGGTCCGCGCCGGAGATATGCGGCAGCGCGGGCTCGAAGGCGGGCAGGCGCGGCGTATCCACGGAACGGTACTGGCCGAGCTGCACGAAGGGGTTGTAGCCCCGGGCGGAGATTTCGGCCACCAGATGGCTCAGACGTTCCCCTTCGGGAGCGATGTCCTGATAGTCGAACAGCTCGGGCGTGTTGGCCACGAAGTTCGTGTCGAACACGGCGGAACGGAACTGTTCGTTCTGCAGGATGTGGCGGTAGAAGGGAATGGTGGTCTTGATGCCGGAGATGGTGTATTCTTCCAGCGCTCTGTCCATCACGCTCAGGATGCGTTCCCAGCTTCTGCCGAAGGCGATGAGCAGCGCGCCCGCGGAATCGTAGTTGGAGGGGAAGTCGTAGCCCGAGCAGAGGTTGGAGTCGAGGCGGATGCCGGGGCCGCCGGGCGATTCATAGCGCACCACGCGGCCGCAGTTGGGCGTGAAGTTGTTCTGCGGGTCTTCGCAGTTGATGCGTACCTGCATGGCCCAGTTCTGCGGCCTGGTGTTCTCTTCGTCGAAGGGGAGCTTCGCGCCGAAGGCGATGGCGATCTGCGCGCCCACGAGGTCGATGCCGTAGCGGCTTTCGGTGATGCCGTGTTCCACCTGCAGGCGGGTGTTCACTTCGATCATGTAGGGCGTGCCGTCCTGCGTGACGAGGAATTCCACCGTGGCCACGGAGTAGTAGTTCACGGCCTTGACCAGACGGCGGGCGTAGTCCTTGAGCTGTTCGCGCAGCTGTTCGGTCATGCCCGGCCAGGGGGAAGGCGTGATTTCCACAAGCTTCTGATGGTTGCGCTGCACCGTGCAGTCGCGTTCGTCGAAGGCGAACACGTTGCCGTACTGGTCGGCGATGACCTGAATTTCGATGTGGCGCACATGTTCAAGGTAGCGTTCCACGAAGAGGCGCGGATTGCCGAAGGAGGCTTCCGCCATGGTGGAGGCCTTCACGAAGGCGTCTTCCAGCTCCTGCATGGTGCGGATGACGAAAATGCCGCGGCCGCCGCCCCCGCCTTCGGCCTTGAGCATGACGGGCAGGCCGATTTTCTTGATGATCTTGCGCGCTCCCTCGATATCCACCGCGCCGTCGGAGCCGGGAACCACGGGCACGCCGATCTTCATGGCGAGGTTTCTCGCCTGCACCTTGTTGCCCAGAAGGTTCATGGATTCGCAGGTGGAACCGATGAAGGTGATGCCCGATTCGGCGCATTTGCGGGGGAAGCTGTCGTCTTCCGAGGCGAAGCCCCAGCCGGGGTGTATCATGCGTGTCTCCTGAAAAGGGGTTGAGGGCGGGGCCGCGCTTCCCATGCAGGGCTGCGGCCTCAGATAATCTTGTGCCTTTTAACTATAGTCATTCCCCGCCGCTTTTCAACTTTTNCGGACAGGATACGGCATTCAGCCCTATGCCCGCAATGAGCGCCCCGTGACGTTCTTCGATGAGCATGCCGCCCACCTTGCGGCAGTCTTCCCTTCCGGGCATGACGCCGGGCCGGAACGAGGGCGCGGCCTGAAGAATGTCGTTGGGCCACTTGAGCATGACGGGGCAGCCTTCCCCGCACAGGGCCTCGGCCACCAGCGCGCCGCAGGCGGGCGCGGCGGCAAAGCCGGCAAAGGGCCCGTCCGAAGGCAGGCGCAGGGCGGAGTAGAGATTGCCGGAAGGCGAGCTCCAGTTGCGGCGCATCTGGCCCCGGCCCGCGCTCTGGCAGAGGGAAAGCAGCGAGGCCCATTCCGGGAACGCCCCGGCCTCGAGCAGCACGCGCGCCGCATCAAGGGTTGAGGTGGCCGCCCCCGTGATGTATAGTGGCCCGGGCAGTCCGGGTTCGGCTTTTTCCAGCCACGAAATCGCGCCGCATCCGCCCTCCTTCCAGGGAGCGGAGCTTTCCGGCAGGGCAAGGGGGGAGGCGGCTGCCTCTTCCGGGGAAAAGGGCAGGGCGGAAGGCTCGCCGCCGTTTCCGGCGGGAGGCAGGCCCCTGTAAAGCAGGCGGACGACGGAAGGTTCGTTCATGGGCTGTCCTCAGAAGCAGTTTTTTCTTCCTTCAGGGAAGATTCCGGCACGGCGCTTTCCCTGCCGGGATTGCGGCGGACCGGCCGCACGGCGGGCGGTGCCCGCAGGATGGATTCGGCCCCCTTCGGGGCGGGGAGTGCGCGGCTCCCTTCACTTTTCTCCCTTGGGGAAGCCCCGCCTGCCGCGCAGGCTGCGGCGGCCATGGATGACGCGAATGACGCAGTGGTATGTGGTGGGCGGCGCGGTGCGCGACCTTCTTCTCGGCAGAAAGGTGCACGATGTGGACATTTCCTTTTCCGGGAGTGCGGAATCTTTTCTACAGCGCTTCCCCGGGGCGCGCAAGGCCGGAGGAAACCTTTCCATCTGGCTGGTGGGGCCGGACGAATTCACCGCGCTGGAAGGCGGGCCGGAACAGGACATGTTCACCCGCGACCTTACCGTGAACGCCGCCGCCTTCGATGCCGAAGGCCGCCTTGTCGCCCATCCCCTTTTTCTCGAAGACCTTGAGCGCAAAACCCTCCGCCTCGCCTCGACGGACGCCCTTGCCCGCGACCCGCTCCGCGTGTTCCGCGTGGCGCGCTTTGCCGCAACGCTTCCCGGTTTCTCCGTAGAACCTTCCACCCTTGAGGCCATGCGCGCCTTTGCCCGCGAAAACCCCGAAGATCTGGCCGCCCTGCCTGCCGAAAGGGTGGGGCGCGAAGTGCTGCGCGCGCTTTCCTCCCCTGCGCCCTCGCGCTTCTTCCTCGTGCTGCGCGAGGCGGAGTGCCTCTCCCCCTGGTTCCGCGAACTTGCCCCCGCCGCCGATATCCCCGCAGGCCCCCGCCCCTGGCACGACAATTCCGTGCTCGACCATACCCTCGAAGTCGTGGACCGCTGCGCCGGCCACCCCCTTGCCGCATGGATGGCCCTGTGCCACGACCTCGGCAAAATCCGAACCGACGCCTCCATCCTGCCCCATCACTACGGCCACGAGCTGAAAGGCGCGGAACTCGCCCGCAGCCTCGCTTCCCGCCTGCGCCTCTCCTCCCGCTACGCCCGCGCCGGTGTGGCCGGTACCATTTTGCACATGAAGGGCGGCATGTACGGAACCCTTCGCGCCGGTACCCGCCGCGACATGCTCTGCAAACTGCAGGAGACCCGCATCTTCCACGATTTCTGGGTGCTCGCCGGAGCCGACGGCGGCTGGAACTGGGAACCCATGGCCTCCCGCGACCTCGACGCCATCCGCGCCGTCCGCCTGCCCGAAGCCTGGCGCAACAAGGGCGAAGCCTCCGGCAAAAGGCTCCGTCAGCTCCAGTGCGAGGCCCTCTCCCGCCTGCCGCAGTTTACCCCCGAACGCGCAAAAAACGCTCCCCCTCTCCCTCAGGTTGAACCCGGGGCCGGAAAAACACAGGAACAGGCGTAAGTCGCGGCCGAAACGGAAGCGGGAAAAAGAGGGAGAGAGAAAGAAGGCAGGAAAGGCAGAAAAGGCGGGCGGGGCTGCGCCCCGGCCCCGTGGAAGGCATGTTCCGGGGGGAATGATTCCCCCCGGGCCCCCTCAATGGGCAGGGCGAAGGCCTTCCCGGCGCGAATTTTTTCCTTCGACTCCCGGCCGTTTTTTCGTCGCGCTCTGAAGGCGGGAGCAGCGTTCCTTCCGGTTTTCCGCCGTTTCGCGGCTCGTTGCATGATTGGGTACCTTACCCCCGGAGTCCGTCTTTCCGCCGGAAAGCGGGGCAGGGAGGGGAAAGCGTTGCCGCACCGCATGACCCCGGTCGCGGAAAGTTCCGGCGTACGGCGTTTCGGCTGCAAGCTCCGTGTGAGCGTGTCCTTCGGACCCGCTCACGCAGGCCGACTCCGTCCCGGCGTTGCCGGGCCGTCGTGTCAAAGGAAGGGATTGCAGGAGCAGGGGAACGTTGTGCCGGGGGCATGGCTTTATTCCGCTCCCGCTTCAAGCACAACGCTCCCATCGTGGAATCTCTTCCTCTGGCACTGTTTTCCGGCGCAGGCCGGAAAACAGTCGGCCGCCGCAGGTGGGCGCGGCAGCGCACACCTGCACGGAGTACGGGGCAGGAACGTGACGGGAAAAGCCTTTCCGCGCCCTGCGGCCCTGCGGGTACGACAGACCTTTTCGTTTATGCCTCTCCGGCCTGCGCCTTCCTGCCCGACATGCATCCGTCACGGCCGTGAGTCGAAGGAGGGCTCCGGCAGTCCCGCCGCCTTCCGCCCTGCCGGATACGGGGGTTCGGGGGAGATTATCTCCCCCGGCGGGGGCCGGGGCGGAGCCCCGGTGCCTTTGCGGGGGTGCGGGGCTTTGCCGCGCCTGCCTTTTCAGCCTTTCCTTTCTTTTTCAGGCAAAGGGGTTCTTTTCCGGGGCGTCGCAGGCTTTGCCCTGCCACCAGTCGTTGTATTCGAGGATGGAGCGGATGAGGTGGAGGGTGCCGCCCTTGTCCACGGCCCAGGAGGGTGCGGCGAGTTCGCCGGGGGCGGGGTCGGCGCAGATGCGGTGCATGACCACGGCGGAAGGCAGGAAGGTAAGGGCTCTGGCGGCGAGGGCGGCGTACTGTTCCTGTTCCAGAGGAACGAGGCGTCCTTCCTTCCACTCTTTTTCCACGGCGGTTCCTCTGGGAATATAGAGGTTGTGGAGCTTGACGCCCTGAACCGGCAGGGAGGCGGCCCACTGCACGGTTTCGAGGAAGTCCTCCTCCCTTTCTCCGGGCAGACCTGCCATGAGGTGGAGGCACACGTTCACGCCGAAGGAGGCGGCAAGGCGCACGGCGCGTTCGGAATCGGCAACGGTATGGCCGCGGTTGATGCGTTCGAGCGTGGCGTCGCGGCAGCTCTGCGCGCCTATTTCCAGCCAGAATTCCCTGAAGGGCAGGGCGGCCATGAGGGCGAGCTTTTCCTCGTCCACGCAGTCGGGGCGCGTGCCCACGCACGCTCCGGCAATGCCGGGCAGGGCGGAAAGTTCGTTCAGCAGCGAGGCGAGGCGCGAGGCTGGGCCGTAGGTATTGGTGAACGACTGCAGGTAGCCGAGAAAGACGCGGCAGTCTGCGCCGGAGCGGGAATGGGAGAATCGTTCGCGCCAGTAGTCCCACTGGCCGCGCAGGCCGAGGGATGCGCGCCCCGTGCCGGAGCCGTCGGCGTTGCAGAAGGCGCAGCCGCCGGTGGAAAGCGTGCCGTCGCGGTTGGGGCAGGTGGAACCCGCGTCGAGGGGAATTTTCCGCACCTTTTCGCCGAACACGGCGCGCAGCCGTTCATCGAGGGAAAAGTAGCGCGGGGCGTTGTTTCTGTTCATGGGGCATCCTTGAGTTGCGGTCTGTTGCAGCGGCGGAGCCGGGGGAAGGGGCCTCTGCCGTTCCCTGCGGAAGGAGCGGAAAAAAACGCTGGTCGGAATGCGGAAAAAAGGATTGACAAGAGGCCCCTCGCGGGGGAAACTTTTTCCCTTCCGGTTCCTGTGCAGGCCACGGGGCTGGGCCGCGTCGTATTGACAGGCCGCCTTTTCTATGCCTAGAACCACCCATTCACTCCCTCTACCGGAACATTCCATGGCCAAGATTTTTGATATCATACTCGGCGTTTTTTCCAACGACCTTGCCATCGACCTTGGTACCGCGAACACCTGCGTGTATGTCAAGGGGCAGGGCATTGTTCTGCGCGAACCCTCCGTGGTCGCGGTGAAGAAGGACAATCGCGGCAACAATCAGGTGCTCGCCGTCGGCTCGGAAGCCAAGCGCATGCTCGGCCGCGCCCCGGGCAACATCCGCGCCATCCGTCCCATGAAGGACGGCGTCATTGCCGACTTCGAAGTGACGGAAGCCATGCTGCGCTACTTCATTTCCAAGGTGCACAATCAGCGCCGTCTGGTGCGTCCGCGCATCATGATCTGCGTGCCCACGGGCATCACGCAGGTGGAAAAGCGCGCCGTCAAGGAATCGGCTCTGAGCGCGGGCGCGCGCGAGGTCTTCCTTATCGAGGAACCCATGGCCGCGGCCATCGGCGCGAACCTCCCCATTCAGGAACCTACCGCCAACATGGTGGTGGACATCGGCGGCGGCACCACGGAAGTGGCCGTCATCTCCCTTTCGGGCATTGTGTATTCCCGTTCCGTGCGCGTGGGCGGCGACAAGATGGACGAAGCCATTCTGCGCCACGTCAAGCGCAAGTACAACATGCTCATCGGTGAATCCACGGCCGAAGAAATCAAGATTCAGATCGCTTCCGCCTATCCCATGGAGGAAGAGAAGGAAATCGAGGTCAAGGGCCGCGACCTCGTCACCGGCATTCCGCAGACCATCATCATCACTTCCGAAGAAGTGCGCAAGGCCATTGCCGAACAGGTGGACGCCATTGTTCAGGCCGTGCGTCAGGCCCTGGAACAGACCCCGCCGGAACTGGCGGCCGACGTGGTGGAGCGCGGCATCGTGCTCACCGGCGGCGGCGCGCTGCTGCGCGGCCTCGACCAGCTTCTGAGGGAAGATACCTCCCTGCCCATCTTCAGCGTGGACGATCCGCTCGCCACCGTGGTCATGGGTACGGGCATTGCTCTCGACAACATGCGCACCATGCGCGAGGTGTGCATCGACTAGCGCTGCGGCCCCGGTACGCCGGGGCTCTTTGCGTTTTGTCCGCTCCTTTCCGGTCTTTTCCCGGAAGGAGCAGGCAAAGGCACGGGCAACGTGCCTGCCCCGGCTGCACAGGCAGGGCGCGCCTTTTCCGCGCCGTTTTCCGGCCCGTTTTTTTTCTTCCGGGCGGAGAAGTCTTTTTCCGCCGTGCCCGGCGGGGGCATGGGGGCATCCGCCCGCGTTCCTTTTTTCGTTCCCGCCGCCGCTTCTGCCCGGCATGACGTTGCCGGATCAACGCCCTTTTTTTCCTCCGGGGAGGTTCCGCCTTGCTGCCCCGCCGCATCATCCTACTCATCATCTGCACGCTGCTGCTGTTTCTGGGCATTTATACCTGGAATCAGCGCACCGGCCAGTGGGACAGGCTGTGCGCCGCCGTGGGGCTGGAATTCACGGGCGGCATCATGCGCGGTTTCGCCAGCGTGGAAGACATGGTGCTCGGCGCATGGCGCGACTATGTGGATCTGCGCGACGTGCGCGAAGAGAACAAGGCGCTGAAGGAACGCATGCGTATTCTGGAACAGCGCCTTGCCGACACGCGCGAGGGCATGGCGGAGCTTGAGAGGCTGCGCCGCCTCATGCACCTGGAATACCCCGCTTCCTGGCAGGCCCGCGCAAGCCGCGTGCTCGCCTGGCGCATGGGCCCCAACGCGGCCCTTTCCACGGTCATGCTCTCCAGCGGCTACATGAACGGCGCATCCCCGGGCACGCCCGTCACCTCATGGGAAGGCGTGGTGGGCCGCGTGCTCAAGGCTGGGCCGAGCACTTCCGTGGCGCTTCTGCTCACCGATACCGGTTCGCGCGTGGCCGTCGTCACCTCCGAGGGCAGGGTGCAGGGCATCCTTGCCGGGGGCGGGCCGGGCCTTCCGCTGGAGTTGCGCTTCGTGCGGCAGAACGCCCCGGTGCGCGTGGGCGAGCTGCTCGTCACCTCGGGCGTGGATTCCTGCTTCCCCAAGGGCATACCCGTGGCCCGCGTAACGGCCATATCCACGGGCGGGGCCTCGCGTTCCGGCGCGTCGGTGCTGGAAATTCAGGCCGAACCTCTGGTGGACTTCCACAGTCTGGAGGAAGTGTTCCTTCTGCAGCGTCCCGCCGATTTCATCACCCCGGAAAGCGACGCCGTGTACACCCGCCGCACGCCTCTTCTGGAAAAGCCGGAAGAACCCGCGCCGGAGGCGGAGGCCGGGCGATGAGCTGGATCAATGCCGGCTGGTGGCTCTGCTATGCCTTTGCGGGCATCACGCTTCAGGCGCTCATGCCCGGGCTGGATTTTCTTCTGCCCGGCTTCATTCTTGCCCTTCAGGAGCGGCGCTATGCGCAGATTCTTGCCGTGGGCGCGTGCTTCGTGCTTCTTCAGGAGGGCATGGGCAGCATGGCCTTCGGCGGCACGCTTTTGTGGTATGCGCTGGCGGCCATCGCCTTTCATGTGGGCTGCGGGCTGCTGCAGGGCACGGGCTTTCTTTTCGTCACCCTTTTCGGCATACTGCTTTCCTGTGTGCACTATGTCATTTTCGCGCTGCTGACCACGCTGCAGGACATTCCGTGGGAACCTTCCCTGCTGTTCGACGAATGCCTCTTCCAGGCACTGTTCACCCCGTGGGTGTGGCTTGTGGCCGCAACGCTGCGCAAGAGGGCGCTCCATGAAGATAGAAACCAGCAACGATGAATATCAGCCGCCGCGAAGCGGACTTCTGCTTCTGCAGTGCTGCATCGTGCTGCTGTTCGCGCTCTTTTGCGCGCGGTTCTGGTACCTGCAGATACACCGCGGGGCCGACTATGTGCGCATGGCGCAGGAAAACCGCCTGCGCGACGAACGCATCTTCGCCCCGCGCGGCGAAATCTACGATGCCTCCGGCGAACTCGTGGCCGAGAACCGCACGGCCTACGGGCTTTCTCTGGTGCGCGAATACTGCCCCGACATCCCCGCCGCCCTCGCTCAGGTGAGCGCGTGGACGGGCGTTCCGCTGGAACGCCTTCAGGCCCGCTACGAGCAGGACAGGAGCAAGGGCCGCAGTTTCGACCCCATTCTCCTGCTTACCGACATGCCCTTCGAGCAGGTGGCCCCCATCGAGGCGGAACTCTACAAATGGCCGGGCCTGCGCGTGGTGACCCATTCGCGGCGCTACTACCCCGAAGGCGAGGCCTTTTCCCATATTCTCGGCTATGTGGCCGAAGCCAGCGAAAAGGAACTGGCCGAAGACCCCGACCTCTCCCTGGGCGACATGGTGGGCCGTCAGGGCCTCGAAAGCGTGCTCGAACGCCGCCTGCGCGGGCAGAAGGGCCTGTACCGGCTGGAAGTGGACGTGCTCGGCCGTCCCCTGAGCCGCACGCTCATCGAATCCCCGCACATGGGCCAGAACGTGACCTTGTCCATCGACTCGCGCCTGCAGCACGCCGTCATGGAGGCCATGGGCGACTACCCCGGCAGCGTCGTGGTCATGGACCCCGATTCCGGCAGGCTCCTTGCCCTGGTCACGCGGCCCGCCTACGACAACAATATCTTCATCGGCGGCCTTTCCGTCAGAGACTGGAACGCCCTGCGCAGCGACCCGCGCTACCCGCTGCAGAACCGCGCCATACAGAGCGCCTACCCCGCAGGCTCGGTGTGGAAGCTCATGATGGTGGGCATGCTCCTTGAACACGGCATTTCCCCGCAGGAAAAGGTGTTCTGCCCCGGGCATTTCAAGCTCGGCAACCATACCTTCCGCTGCTGGAGGGCAGGCGGCCACGGCTCTGTGGATATGGAGCATTCCCTCATCTATTCCTGCGACGTGTACTTCTACAGCATGGCCGTGAAGCTGGGCATCAACAATATGGAGGCCTTTGCCCGCGCCTGCGGCTACGGCCGCGAAACCGGCATAGACCTGCCCTATGAAACCACGGGCCTCGTCCCTTCCCGCGCATGGAAGAAGCGCCGCTTCGGCGAGGCGTGGCAGCAGGGCGATACCGTCAACGCCTCCATCGGGCAGGGCCATGTGCTCGTTACTCCGCTCCAGACGGCCGTGTTCCTTTCTTCCCTCATCAACGGCGGCTACCTGCTCAAGCCCCAGCTCATTGCCGACGCCCCGCGCGAGGTGACGGGCCGCAGCCCCATTTCCGACGCTCACCGCGCATGGATAAAAAACGCCATGGTGCAGACCGTGGAGGCCCAGGGCGCCACCGCCAAGGTGCTCAAGCGCTCCGATATGAAAATCGGCGGCAAAACCGGCACCGCGCAGGTGGTGAAAATCAAGATGGACGGCAACCGCCGCCTCAAAAGCGCGGAAATGGAATTCCGCCAGCGCGACCATGCCTGGATAGGCTCCTGGGGCGAAAAGGACGGAAAGCGCGTCGTTGTCGTTACCATGATTGAACACGGCGGTGGCGGCGGCGCCGTGGCAGGCCCCGTGACCCGCGCCGTCTACAACATTCTCTTCCCCCCGGAACCCGCGGACAAGGCAAAGAAAAAATAGCCGCGCCGCGCCGCCGTCGTCGCGCCGTGTCGGAAGTTTCTGTGCATGCCGTGGGATGGAGGGCAAAGGCACGAAGTCAGGCGCGGAACAAAAAAGGCCGGAGGCGGTAAGCTCCCGGCTTCTTCGGCATGCTGCAAGAGCGTGAAGCGCCTTCGGAAGAGCTTTGGGGGATGCTCCTGCGCGTAGCCGGACAGCGGGGGAGGAGGGGAGAAGAAAGCGTTTTTCGGGGGAGATAATCTCCCCCGAACCCCCATGTCAGGCAGGACGAAGGCTTTCCCGGCACGCAGGTTTTCCTTCGGCTCGCTGCCGGAGCTTCCCGTTGCCGGAGGGGAAGCCTTTCCGCCGGATTTTTGTCGTTTCGTTGCTTTTTATGGGAAAGAACCCGTCCGGGGCCCTTGTCGGAAGGGCAGGGCGCGGAAAGCTCTGCCGTACCGTCTTGCTGCCGGATGCGGAAAGTCCCGACTTGCCGCGCGTGGGCTGCTTCCTCAGTGTGAGCGTGTCCTGCCGGACCCGCTCACGCAGGCCGCCTGTTTTCCGGCCGTTGCCGGAAAACAGGTATAAAGGAAGGGACGGGTAAGAGATGGCGGAGCGTTGTACCCGGGCTGTTCCTTATTCTGCCCTCGCTTTCAGAGACGACGCTTTTTCACGCGCTGTTTTAGCATGTTTACCGGCCGGTTTTCTGGTAACGCCATGCAAGGGGAGTATAGCAAAGAGCGCCGTATCTCTGATGTTTTCTTCCGCCTTTGTTTACGAAGGACAGACCTTGTCTCAACGCTCCGGGGCCCCCGGCCAGCATTCAGGCGGCCGGGCCGGGGGCGGTAAGCAGCCGCAATTTACTTGCGGCGTTAAGCGTAACCGCCTCCGTGCAAGCCCTGCAGTCCGTACAGTGTGTCCAGAACAGACGGGCTTTTGCGCAGCTCGGGCGAAGGCAATGTCACAGGCGGAATTCACTTCCGCCGTAAGCAAGGCCCGAAGCGTGCAAGCCCCGCAGCCAGTACAGCGTGTCCAGCGCAGACGGGCCTTTGTGTTACGCGGGCGAAGGCGCAAAGGCGCAAAGGCGTAAAGGAAAATATCCCCGGCTGCGCTCATATATCGGTATGGGAATGTTCCAGCCTATGGGCATAGGCGAAGGAAAGCGCGGCGGCGAGGGTGACGGCGAGTGCGAAGAAGAAACCTGCGCCGAACACGCCGGAGAAGCTCCACTGCTGATAGAACAGGCCGAAGAGCAGCGGCGCGCAGAACTGGCCTATGCGGAAAATGGTGGAATAGGCGGACATGATGGAGCCGCGGGTATCGGGCGTGGAAGAAAGGGAAACGTGGCCCGCGCAGCAGGCGTTGAGCATACCTGCGCCCGTCCCCACGAAGAGCAGGCCGGGCAGGGCCTGCCATACGGTGGAGCAGAACAGGAGCAGCAGCATGGAAACTGCCACCTGCGCCCCTCCGAGAAAGCCGACGAGCCTCGGCGGCAGGCTGCGCATGGCCATGGGGGAGAACAGCGCGCCCAGGAACATGCCCGCCGCGTACACGGCAAAGAGCAGGGAACCCTGCTGCGGCGGCAGAAGCAGCTTTTCTTCCGCCAGCAGGGAAATATGCGGGTAAATGGCGCCGAACAGAATAAGCGCTGCGCCGAAGCGCACGGAAAAGAGCGAAAGCACGCGCGGCGAGGCGAGAATGGTTTTGATGTGCGAGGCGTACAGCCCGAAGCTTACGGAACGGGAAGGCCGGTACGGCAGACGGATGGGCAGGCAGAAGAGGAGCGCGCCGAAGCAGAGCGCCGCCGCGGCCAGCAGGCTGAGTCTCCAGCTTCCCATGCTGAGCAGCCAGGAAACCATGAGCGGCGTGACCGCAATGCTGAAATACTGCATGGCCGTGGCCTTGGTCACGAAGCGCATCCGCTCCTCGCCTTCGTAAAGGTCGCTGATGAGCGTGTTGCACATGGCTTCCAGCGGGGTGAGCGACAGCCCCTGAAGCGCGCGCCCCGCAAGCAGCCAGGAAAAGCCCGGAGCCGTGTAGCACAGCAGCGAACCCGCGCCGCACAGCGTAAGCCCGGCCAGAAGCAGGGGCCTGCGGCCGATGCGGTCGCTCAATACCCCGTACAGCGGAATCACCGCTATGCCCGGCAGGGCGAACACCGAAATGATGAGCCCCATCTCCAGCGGAGAAAGCCCGAAATCCCGCATGATGAAGGGCAGACTCGGCAGTACCACAGGGTTGCCGATGGCGCAGACAAAAGCCAGAAGGTAAATAAGCACCGTCTGCTGACGGCGGTTCGAATCATCCATGCCCATCCCCCTGTGCGGAGGACGTGCCCCCGGAAGAACGTGAACCCGTGCCCCGCTTCTCTGTGCCGGAGCGCCTCCGCCAACATAACGGCCTTTGTCCCGCGGAGCAAGATGCCGCGCCGCAAATGCCCGCAAGGCGGAACACGCCGATACGAATCCCGGAGGAAGGACCGGAAGAACAAGGCGGCGCTGTCCCGTAACCCCGGAAAAGGCTTCGGAAGAGCTTTTTGGGGGATGCGCCTGCGCCTGCGCGTAGCCGGACAGCGGGGGAGGACGGGAAAAGAAAGCGTTTTTCGGGGGAGATAATCTCCCCCGAACCCCCATGGCAGGCAGGGCGAAGGCTTTCCCGGCACGCAGGTTTTCCTTCGACTCGCTGCCGGTCGTTCCCGTTGCCGGAGGGGAAGCCTTTCCGCCGGATTTTTGTCGTTTCGTTGCTTTTTATGGGAAAGAACCCGTCCGGGGCCTTGTCGGAAGGGCAGGGCGCGGAAAGCTCTGCCGTACCGTGTTGCTGCCGGATGCGGAAAGTCCCGACTTGCCGCGCATGGGCTGCTTCCTCAGTGTGAGCGTGTCCTGCCGGACCCGCTCACGCAGGCCGCCTGTTTTCCGGCCGTTGCCGGAAAACAGGTATAAAGGAAGAGATGGTTAAGAGATGGCGGAGCGTGGTACCCGGGCTGTTGCCTTATTCCGCCCTCGCTACAGGCACAATGTCTTCTCAAAGCTTCATCCGGCTTTTGCTTGTGGAAGCCTCATCGGTGCTTTCTTCCGCCTTCGTTTACGAAGGACAAAGCATCTCTCAACGCTCCGGGGCCCCCGGGCGCTTTCAAGCGGCCGGGCCGGAGGCGGTAAGCAGCCGCAATTCACTTGCGGCGTTAAGCGCAACCGCCTCCGTGCAAGCCCCGCAGCCGGTACAGCGTGTCCAGGGCAGACGGGCCTTTGTGTTACGCGGGCGAAGGTGTCGCCCCCGGGCGCTTTCAAGCGGCCGGGCCGGAGGCGGTAAGCAGCCGCAATTCACTTGCGGCGTTAAGCGCAACGCCTCCGTGCAAGCCCCGCAGCCGGTACAGCGTGTCCAGGGCAGACGGGCCTTTGTGTTACGCGGGCGAAGGTGTCGCCCCCGGGCGCTTTCAGGCGGCCGGGTCGCAAGGGCCGCGCAGGCGGAATTCACTTCCGCCGTAAGCAAGGCCCGAAGCGTGCAGGCCCCGTGTCCGTACAGTGCGACCAGCGCAGACGGGCAGTCGTGGTACACAGGCGAAGGAATGAAACAGGTGCAGCGTGAGAGAATCAGGCAAGAAGATGGGAGGATTGTCACTGTATTGCCCGGGCATGGCCGCCTATAATGCCCCCGGAACAGAGAAACATGGGCCGGGCGCAGAGGGGCGTGGTTTCCGTCCTCCTTCGCGAGGGGGGACGGCGCATGAGACATGCGGCCCCGGAGAATAGCCCATGAAAACAGATGTTCCCGGGCGGCATCCGGGCAGGAGGCCGCAGTTGCGCCGCAGGCACGGCGGTTTTCCGGCCGGGGTAGGCCGCGGCATACACCTTTTGCGGGAAATTCCCGCGCATCGACGGAAAAAGCCATGAGAACCATAGAGAATCAGACTTTTGATGAGGAACGCGCCCTTTACGGCGAAAAGGGCCTGCACCTGAAGCGCTGCACCTTCGACGGGCCCGCCGACGGGGAAAGCGCCGTCAAGGAAGCTTCGGACATTGTGGCGGAAGAGTGCGATTTTCGCCTGCGTTACCCCTTCTGGCATGTGCAGGGGCTGGACATACGGCGCTGCCGCATGAACGAAGGCTGCCGCGCCGCGCTCTGGTATTCCAGGGATATCACCATAACGGAAAGCGTGCTGCACGGCATCAAGGCGCTGCGCGAGTGCGACGGGGCCGTCCTGCGCGGGTGCGACGTGAACTCGGCGGAATTCGGCTGGTTTTCCCGTCATGTGGACATGCACGGGTGCACGGTGGAAAGCGACTATTTCATGCTGCGTGCGGAAGACGCCGTTTTCGACCAGGTGCGTTTCAAGGGCAGGTACGCCCTGCAGTACCTGCATCATGCCGTATTTGAAAACGGCGAGGTCACCAGCCGCGACGCCTTCTGGCACGCGCGGCATGTCACCGTGAGAAACTGCGTGCTGCGCGGGGAATTCCTCGGCTGGTATTCCGACCACCTCACCCTCGACCATTGCCGCATCATCGGTTCCCAGCCGCTCTGTTACTGCAGCGCGCTCCGGCTCATCGACTGCGAACTTGTGGATACCGACCTCTGTTTTGAAAAGTCGGAGGTGGATGCCGTGCTCACCGCGCCGGTGGAGAGCATTAAAAACCCCCGTTCCGGGCGCATCGTGGCCCCCGCCGTGGAGGAAATCATCCGCGACGACGAAGATTCGCGGGCGGAAATCGTGCTTACGGGCATGGCGGGCGGAAGCGGACATAACGGATAGAGAAGAAAAGCGCGGCGAAGGCGGGCCCTTCGCCCTGCGTGAGGAAAGCCCGGCGGGTGCGTCTGTGCCTGCCGGGCTTTCTGCGCCGGGGCGTGCTCTTCCGAGACCATGAGGCCCGGTGCGCCTTTGCAGCAAAAGGGCGCGTATTCCTTCGGCGTGGCGGCGGGGAAGGGGGGCGTGCGCGGCGGCCTTTCTTCCGGCCCTGCGGCGTTTGCCGGGGAAATGGCCGAAGATGCCCGTGGGGGGAGCCTTGTGTTTTCCGAAAAAAGGCGGGAATTGCAGAATCGGGCAAGAAATTGCGACGATCATGTCTGGCGGCGGCTGCGGGGCGGCGTATGCTTTTGCATGACGGGGGTCGGAAGGTCCGGCTTCCGTCCATCCCCTCATGCAACCCAAAGGAGACCGTATGCGACTGATTCGAGAAAAAGCCGTCCCCTGTTTCGGAATACTGTCCGCCCTGTGCGGCGTGCTGATATTCTCTGCCGCAGCCTTTGCCGCCGCGCCGGGGCAGAACCCGGACAGGGCGGCGACGGCGGAAAGGAACATGCAGAAGTTTCTGGGGAGCACGGCCACGCCGCTTTCCGCCACGGACCCGGACTTTGCGACCCTGCGCGACAGGCTCATGTACGGAGAAATCGCGGAAGGCGGCACGCTGAACGATGTTCAGCGTTCTCTCATCACGCTGGTGGTGCTGACTTCCGGCCAGACGCTGGAAAACCTGAACACGCATGTGGAAGCGGCCCTGCGCGTGGGGGCCACGCCCGTGGAAATCAAGGAAGCGCTGTACCAGTGCGCCCCGTACATCGGCTTTCCCCGCACGGAAGCCGCGCTTTCCCGGGTGAACGAGGTGTTTCAGGCGCGGAACATTCCCCTGCCTGTGGAAAGCCGGAGCACCGTGACGGAAGAAAACCGTTACGACGAAGGGCTGAAGGTGCAGAAATCCATTTTCGGCGCCGCCATCGACAAGATGCACGAGGCCGCGCCCGCATCCCAGCGGCCCATCATGCAGAACTACCTTTCGGCCTTCTGCTTCGGTGACGTGTACACCCGCAAGGGGCTGGACCTGAAAACGCGGGAACTGCTCACCTTTTCCATCATTGCCGCCCTCGGCGGCTGCGAAAGTCAGGTGCGCTCTCACGTTCAGGGCAACGCCGCCGTGGGCAACAGCAAGGAAAATCTCATCGACGCGCTGGCCTGCAGCCTGCCCTACATCGGTTTTCCGCGCACGCTGAACGCGCTGGCCTGCGTTAATGCCGTGCTGCCGGAAAAGCAGCAGGCGGAATAATTTTTCTGAAAGGAGCAAGCCTTATGAAGACGAAGGAAAACGCCTTTTCCCTTATCCTGCGGGCCGTTGAGGGCGCAGAGGGCGCGCGGCCTGCGCGCCGGAACTTTTTGAAATGCCTCGCCCTGGGCGCGGCGGCCGTTGCGGTTTCTCCGCTGCTTTTCCGGGGAAGCGCGCATGCGGCGGAAGCGGGAAACGGAGTGCTGATTCTTTACTTTTCCCACTCCGGCAATACGCGCAGGCTTGCCGGGATGATTCACGACCGCGTGGGCGGGGACATGGTGGAGCTGAAAACCGTTTCCCCCTATCCCGAAGACTACGACGCCGTGGTGGACATGGCGCAGGAGGAACAGCGGCGCGACGCCCGCCCGGAGATAAGCACGGAACTCCCCCGTCTGGAATCGTACCGTACCGTATTCCTCGGCTATCCCGACTGGTGGGGAACCATGCCCATGGCCTTTTTCACCCTGCTGGAAAAGTACGACCTCGGCGACAGAACCGTCATTCCCTTCTGCACCCATGAGGGGAGCCGCTTCGGCCGCAGCGAAGACGACCTGCGCCGGCTCTGCCCCCGGGCGCGTCTGCTGAAGGGCTTTGAAGTGCGCGGCCGCCGCGTTTCCGGCGCGCGGAAGGATGTGGACGAATGGTTGAAGGGGCTGGGCTTTTCCGTGGAAGGTTGAAGGTCTGAGCCGGGGCGCAGATGCCGCCCCGGCGGTATCCCGGCAGAGGGGGCGGAGCGTATCCGCCCCCCCTTTTGCCTGAAGAGGAAAAATCCGTCCTCATGCGGAAGCTGCGGAAGGCGGAACCCTTGCACAAGGGGAAGATGCCGGATGCGACGGCTTCCTTCGCGCCATTCCCTCCGTTTACGAAGGAAAAAAGCATCTCTCAACGCAGGGAGCATCCTTTCCTGAGCTCCGTTCCGCTTTCGTTTACGAAGGAATAACGCTTTCTCAAAGCTCGGGGGCCCCCGGGCGCTTTCAAGCGGCCGGGCCGCAAGGCGGGCGCAGGCGGAATTCACTTCCGCCGTCCGCGCGGAGCCGCAGCGTGCAGGTCCTGCGGCCGTACAGCGAGTCCAGCGCAGACGGGCCTTCGCGTCATTCCGCCTTCGTTTGCAGCGGTAAGCAGCCGCAATTTACTTGCGGCGTTAAGCGCAGCCGCCTCCGTGCAGGCCCCGCAGCCTGTACAGCGTGTCCAGAACTGCCGGGCCTTCGCGTCATTCCGTCAGCTTGCGGAGGAAAAAAATGCTGAAAAAAAATCCCCGGAGCTTTCGGCTCCGGGGAAGAATGCGTTACACGCGCTTGCGGCCTCCGCCCATGCGGTAGCGTTCCGCACAGGAGAGCACGGCCTTTCTCAGGCGCAGCGACTGGGGAGTCACTTCCAGCAGTTCGTCTTCGCGCATGAAGTTGAGGCACTGTTCCAGAGACATGGGACGCACCGGGGTGAGGATGATGTTTTCATCGTGCCCGGAAGCGCGCAGGTTGGTCAGCTTCTTTTCCTTGGTGGCGTTGACGTCGATGTCGTTGTCGCGGCTGTGTTCGCCCACGATCATGCCTTCATACACCGGATCGCCGGGCACCACGAAGAGGCGGCCGCGCGGTTCGAGGTTGTAGAGGGCGTAGGCCACGGCGTTGCCCGCGCGGTCGGCGATGAGGGAACCGGTCATACGGGTAAGGAAGTCGCCCCGATAGGGTTCGTACCCGCTGAAGTTGGAGTTCATGATGCCGGTGCCCTTGGTGTCGGTGAGGAATTCGTCGCGGTAGCCGATGAGACCGCGCGCAGGCACGGAGAAGGTGAGGCGCACGCGGCCGGTGCCGTTGTTCACGCAGTTGGTCATGCGGCCCTTGCGGAAGTTCAGCTTTTCCGTCACCACGCCCATGTAGATTTCGTCGCAGTCGATGGCCACTTCTTCAATGGGTTCGTACTTCTCGCCGTCGATTTCCTTGAAGATGACCTCGGGCCTGCCCACGGTGAGCTCGAAGCCTTCGCGGCGCATGGTTTCCACGATGATGGCCATCTGGAATTCGCCGCGGCCCTTCACCAGGAAGGCGTCGCGGTCTTCCGTGTCTTCCACGCGGATGGACACGTTGCGCAGCGCTTCGCGGTCGAGGCGTTCACGGATTTTTCTGGCCTGCACGATCTTGCCTTCGCGTCCGGCAAGGGGCGAGGTGTTGATGCCGAAACGCATGGACACCGTGGGGTCGTCCACCTTGATGCGGGGCAGCGGAGAAGGATCGGCCGCCGTGCAGATGGTGTCGCCTATGGTCACTTCTTCAAGACCCGCCATGACCACGATGTCGCCGGGGGCCACTTCCTCCACGTCCACCATGTTCTTGCCCTGATACACCTGGAAGCGCGTGGCGCGCAGAGGACGGGGCTTGCCGTCTTCGCCGATGCAGACCAGCGCGTCCTTGGTGTGGGCGTGGCCGTTGCGGATGCGGCCCACGGCCAGGCGGCCCAGATAGTCGGAATAGTCAAGGTCGGCCACCAGCATGTGGAAGGGTTCTTCCGGGTCGTAGGAAGGCGCGGGAATGTACTTTAAAATGGCGTCGAACAGCGGGGAAAGGTCCTTGCGTTCGTCGTTCAGGTTGTTCATGGCCACCGCGTCGCGGCCGATGGCGTACAGCACCGGGAATTCCAGCTGGTTCTCGTTGGCGTCGAGGTCGATGAACAGGTCGTACACCTCGTTGAGCACTTCCTCGGGACGGGCGTCCTTGCGGTCGCCCTTGTCGGGGCGGTAGATATAGCCGCAGTTGCCCACCTGGCACTGCCACATGGCCATATCGCTTTCCGCCTTTTCCGCTTCGCCTTCCTCGGCTTCGAAATCGACCTTGGAAGCGNTCCATGCTGTCCATCAGGCGGTCGTCCACCACCTGGTCGGCACGGAACATGCCGCTTTGTTTGAAAAGCCCGTCCACCAGCGTGGTCTTGCCGTGGTCGACGTGGGCAATGATGGCGATGTTGCGCAGAGATTCGTTACGGGCGAGAGAACTCACGTTCGCTTCCTCATGGGTTAAAACTTTAATATGCCGCACCGCGCGGGCGCCGTATGCGCTGCGCCGTTCCCGACGCCCGCGCCCGCGGCGTACTCCTGCGGCCCCGGCCGGTTCCCCGGTCCGGTGAAAAACGGCCCGCAGGGGCCGTGTGTGCTCTTGGAAACAGCGAAGTATAAATAAAGAAGGCGGATATTGCAAGCGCCGTGCCCCATGCCCCGCCGCGGGAAGCGCCGTTTCCCGCAACCGGCCGGGAACAGGCGCAAGCGCCGCAGAAAAGAGGAAGGACCCGCGGGGCGTCGCCCGTCTGCCTTTTCTCTCTCTTTCTGCGTTTTTCTTCTCAGGGGCAGGAAATAATCCCCTCGGACCAGAGGCAGGCGCCGCAGGTGGGGGTGTTGTTGCCGTAGCAGTCGGGGAGGGAGTTTTCCCAGTTGTCGCACTGGGTGCAGCGGCAGCAGGGGGAGAATTCGAATTCCCGGACACGGCGGCGGAAGTCGGCGTAATCGGGGGCCGCCCACAGGGTGTCGAGGGGCGTTTCGCGCACGTTGCCGAAGAAGTGATGGCGGTTCAGGCGCGTTTTTCCGCCCCAGTAGAGGCGAGAAGAGCGCATGAGGGACATGCATGGGCAGAGCATGCCGTCGTGCCGGACGAAGGCCATGCCTTCGTTGATGAAGCGGCACTGCCGTGCGGGGCGGCGGATGCGGCTCTCGGAAAGGAAGATTTCGCACATGCCTGCGCTCAGGAGCGAGGCGGCGGCATCGGCCACGCCGGGAGCCGTCCAGTCCATGAGGGGCAGGCGTATGCGCGGGGCGGCAGGGGGAACCTGTTCTCCGCCGAGATCGCTCTGCAACACGCCCGTGTACAGGGCCTCCTTGGCGGAAGCCTCGCTGGTGGGGACGACATGGGAAACATTCACCTCGTTCACATGGTAGTACGAGGCGAAGAAGGGCAGTTCCGCCAGAGAGGAAATATTGCTCTTCATGAGCACGAAGGCCGCGCCGAGCTGCACTTCCCTTTTTTGGGCGAAGCGCAGGCGGTTGAAGGCGAGAATATGCTCCTTGAGCACGGCAAGACTGCCGTTGCAGCGTATGGCGGCGTAATTTTCCTCCTTCAGGGAATCCACGGATAGCCAGAGCATGTCGAGCCCGGCGTCGAGCAGGGCGGCGGAACGCTCTTCGGTAAGCAGGGAACCGTTGCTGATGAGTTCCGTGCGCCTGCCGAGCGCGGAGGCGGCGCGCACCATGTCGATGATGCGCGGGTGAAAGAGCGGTTCCCCCATGCCGCCGAAAAAGATGGTCTCCACGCTTTCGGGCAGGTGGGAGAGCACGGCGCGGAAGGTGGCCTCCTCCATGTCGCCCGCCTGCTCGTCCACCCAGCTCTTGCGGAAGCACATGGCGCAGTTCAGGTTGCAGCGTGATGTGGGTTCCAGATACAGACGCCGGAGTTCATCGCCCATGAAGCCCCTCCTCCGGCGGCAAAGGCCGGAATCGTGAAAAGTTAAACCGAAACTTTAAGCTATATCCGTTTTTCCCCTGCTGTCCAGTACGGGCGGGAAAAAAAGGCCCGTTTCATTATTCGGCGTGCGGAAGGCCGAAGGCGGTTCCGGGCGGAGGGCGGAAGGGCGTGCGCCTTTCTGCGGAAAGGGTGGCCTTGTGCCGGGCGCGGGCAGGCCGTGGGGCTTTGGCAGGGCGAGTCGCGGCGGCCGGAAAAGGCGGGCACAGGCTGCGGGCTCTGCGGGGCCGGGGATGCGCCTGCTCTGTGCGTGCTCTGTAACGAGGCGTTTGGAATCCGGCATGGGCTGCCTGAGGGGGCGAAGCGGGGCTGCTCCGCCTCGCCGCCGAAGCACGGGAGAGACTGCGGGGGAAAGCTCCCTTCCGGGCCTTTTGCCGCGGGGCTTTTTGGGTTATCATGCCGCGGCGCAGTGTTGTAAGGAGGAACTATGGGGAGAACAGGAGTGTGGGCGCGTGCGGCCGTTGCGGCCGCGCTTTTGCTGAGCTTTGCGCTGCGGGCCATGGCGGCGGAAATCAGGGACATGCAGTATCATGAAAAGTGGGTTTCCTTTGTGCTGGCCTCCACGGGAGAGGCCACGGTACGCATGGCCACGGAAGAAGAGGGAGCCATACTTGCGCTGGATCTGTACCCCGACGCTGCGGGGGAATCCCCGGGGGCCTGTGAGGTCAAGCTGGTGAAAAGCGTGTCCGCCTCGGAAAGCGCGGAGCTGGAGGCGTTCCTTCCCCTTGTGCTGAGCGGGAAGATCCGCGTGGACAGGGAAAAGACGCATCCGGTGAGCTTTCATTTTTCGCTGGAGGACGGGTGCGTGGTCATCCGGCTTGCCGGGGACTTCCATCGGCAGCTTCTCAGGGAAGGAGAGAAAGGTTCCGTGCTCAGAATGAAGATAGGAACCGATTCTCCCGTGTATCTGGCGTTTTCCCTCAGGGAGTTTACGGCCGCGCGGAATCGCAGTCTGCGCCTGCTGGAGGAAACGAAGCGCATCTATCCGCCGCACAGAGATTTTTTTGAAGAGGAAAAGCCTGCGCCTCCCGCGCGCAGAAAGGGCGGCGCGCGTTTTCTTTAAAAAGGGCGCGCCTTAAGGGGCGGGACTGCGTTTTTGGGGGATGCGGAAAGCTCCGCGCCCCGGCAGAAATGCCGGACGCTCTGGGGCTGTTCCGGCAGGGAAGGGCGTTTTTTGCGCGGCCGCCGGTATGCGCCGGGCAGTTCCTGCGGAGAAGCAGGCGGCCGGTACGACGGAAGGGGGCGGGAAGCGTATGTGCTGCGCCCCGTGCGCCGGGGCATGAGGCACGCCCTGCCGGAGCGGCGGGCGCTGCGGAGCCTGTGCCATATGCCTGCCGCTCCGGTTGCGCGTGCATGAAGATTGAGGAAAACGATGCTGAACATCACGAAAGACATGGTGAAAAAACGCTACGCCGCCATGCGCGACGACGAACTTCTGCGCCTCGACGAGAGAAAGCTCACGCCCGAAGCGCGGGAACTCTACCGGGAGGAAACGGCGCGGCGCGGCCTGAAGGAGCCGGAAGCAGGGGTGAGGGAACGCGGGGAGGAAAAGCTCCGTTCCGCGCGGCGGGGCAGGCATTCCCGTCAGCTTGCGGCCGCGCTGCTTCTCTGCCTTGCCGTGGGGGCGGGCTATGTTTCCCGTCGCCTGCCCGAAGGCTTCGACATGGCATCCGGCGCAGCCGTGCTTCTGCCCGGCCTGCTCGCGCTCTACCTGCTGCACCGGCGTTGACTTATTTTGAGATGGCACAAGATAAATATGGGCTGTATAAGGATGTTGAGAATATTTTCCTGCTGGCACAAGGCAGGAAGATTAATGCCCTCAGGCAGTTGAGGGAGCGGACGCGACCGAAACAGAAAACCACCCGCTTAGCGTGTAGATCACAAAACGGTTATACCTAAAAAAACACCTTTTCGATAAGACGGAGTTGTTCAGGCTCCCGTCCACATCAAAAAGGTGTTTTTTTATGGCGAAAGAACAAAATTTGGCACATACGAAATGGCTATGTAGGTACCAATTGTCTTCACTCCCAAGTATAGAAGAAAAGTAATTTATGGGCAATACCGTGAAGAGACAGGAAAAATAATACGACAACTTTGTAATTACGAGGGAATTGAAATTATTGAAGGATATATGATGATAGACCATGTGCATATGCTTATCATTATACCACCAAAGTATGCGATATCCTCGGTTATGGGTTATATAAATGGTAAAAGTTCTCTGATGATTTTTGATAAATTTTCTTAACTGAAATACCGATATGGCAATCGAAGATTCTGGAGTGTGGGATATTACGTCAGCACAGCAGGTTTGAACGAAGCAACAATCAGGAAATATATACGGAAGCAGGATCGAGAAGATATTATGCTCGATAAGAGGACGTGCAAGGAATATACGGATCCGTTCAGTCCGAAGCAGGGAAAGCTCCTTTAGGGCCTGTTAACACTATTTAAGAGACTCAACGATTAAGGCAAACATGATGAACCCCAGGAACAAGACGTCCAGCTTGTCGTAACGTGTTGCTATGCGCCTGTAGCCCTTCAGACGTCGAAACAACCTTTCCACTTCATTGCGTCTCTTGTATAACTCCTTGTCATAATTCCAAGGATTGCGCCGCAAAGGATTGGGAGGGACAACGGGTTCATAGCCCAGGCGACGACTCAGGCGTTGTGTCTCATTGCCTTCATACGCTCTATCCATAAGGAGGCTACAGGGCACAGGCGTGGGGCCGAGAGCTTCCAGAAGTTTTCTCCCTTGAGGGGCATCCCCCGCATTTCCGGGAGACAGACACCATATCAGGGGACATTCAGCGGACGCGGCAACCAGATGAAGTTTGGTTGTCCACCCTCCTCTGGATTTTCCGATGGATTGACGGCCTGTTTTTTTTAAAGCCCCCATTCCATCGGGGTGAACCTTGATGCATGTGCTATCAAGAGAAATGACGTTAATTTTAACGAAAATGAGCCGTTCGCGTTGCAATCGCTCAAAAATTTTTGCAAGAGTGCCGTTTTTACTCCATCGGTTCATTCGAGTATAAATGGAGAGCCAGTTGCCAAATTCTTTTGGGAGACGCCGCCACTTGCAACCATTTTCTGCGACATAGAGTATCGCATTAAGGACATTGAGATTGTCCAGAGAAACGTTTCCACGCTGGCGTGGAAAGCAATCGGCAATGCGTTGATATTGTTCTTTGGTTATACTCATGGGGACCATTTACCCTATGAATATAAAAAAGAATAGTGTTAACACGCTCTAGGAGCAGGCTACGAGTCAAAGTACATGGGGGCTTGAACTGTTGAAAAAAAACAGGGCGCCGACCAGAGAAGTTCAAGCCGGCGCCCTTAAGGCGCGAGTAAGTAACAAGTACTTACAGAGCTGGACAAGCCACCCGTTTTACGGGTGGTCCTGACTTTCTTTGGCAGCGAGGATTTTTTCGGTGAATAAGAAAAATTGCGAAACATTGTGAAAATCCGTGTTCAGGAAGTCGTATATGCTGATAGGGAGGGAAAAGCCCTTTCATAATCTCAACAGGGGACTTACCCGGAAAAGGAGAACATATGCTGAGAAAACTTATTGCCGTTGATCTGCTGCCCATGGAGCGCCGCGCCAAAGAACTTGGTTTTCCTCACATCCCTCTTCGTGAAATTCGCGAAGTATGCGAGGCTGATAGTGTGGACGTCATCGAAATGTTGGTCACGCTTCCTGAGCGGCAGCCTGAAGATGACAGCCCTGAAGCGCTGGCGAAGGTTCGCACCCAGTACATCAACAAGCGTAACGCGTTGCAGAGCTCTGGAGCCCGTGTCATCGAGTGTCCTTCCAAACGCAGCCAGAACTCACCGAGCGGTTTCAAGCAGAGTGACGATCAGCGGCTCATGCTGACGACGCTCATGTTGGCCATGAAGCTGCGTCCTGACTTCGTTCTTCTGTTTGCCGCGGACGGAGACTTTGCTCCCATGGTGGAAATCCTCCGTGGTGAAGGCATACGCACGGAAGTGGTGGCCAGTCCCACGATGCTGGCTTCGGAACTCATCCGTCAGGCGGTGAATACCGTGGACTACGACGAGATGCTGCAGTCCATCAGGCGCTGACGGGGAGCTTCCCGGGCGGAAGAAAAGTCTCGCCCGGGAAGCCGTGCCGGGAACCGGAGAGAAAACCTCTGAAAGTGAAGAAAAAAGGAGACAGCAATGGCGCTCAAAAGAAATGAATACGGTATGCTGGTCAGGGCCCGCGACTATGGAAAGACCTCCTACAAGGAACTGGCGGATCAGCTCGGCCTTAAAAAGGGGGAGACGCTGTACTCCGTTTACCAGGAAAAAGGCGTGCGGGTGAGCCGCTCTGTGGACAGTCGTGAGAAGGAAGTGCCCCATAAGCCCGGTACCGGCTTTGTGGCCGGTCCCACCATCACCAAGGCGGCGGGGCTGTTCGGCGATCTGCTCAACCGGTCCGGCGGCGGAGACAATGTTCCCTCCCCCGTTGGAAAGGGACAGGGAAGCGAAGTTCCTGTCATTCTGCGTCGGGAAATGGAAGAGCTGAGGGCCGCGGGCCTCGGCGGCGTGCCTGATCCCGTACTGACCAGGTGGGGCTGGGCCATCCGTATGAAAGGGCTGATTCTTCCCGGAGGGAGCCGTACCGATGCCATGGTGCTGTTGCCCGAAGCATACCCTGAAGCCAGCCCCATAGGCTTCTTTCTTCGCAAGAATGCCAACGTGGGCGGGCTGGACACCTCCCATTTGTATGCCCGCAGCTATCATGGCGCTCCCGACCTGACGGAAGAAGGCTGGAACTGGTTCTGCGGTCTGGCGGAGAACTGGATTCCTTATCGCCACAATCTGCTTGGGTATGTGGCGGCAGTGCTTGCCCTGCTCAACGAAAGGACCGCGGCATGAAACTGGAGCTTGTCACGGGGCAGGGGATATGGAAGGAGGCTGAGGCTGAGCTTTTCTCTTCCAGGGGAGAGGAGGGCTTTGTGTTCGGGCTGGCAAGGCCGGTACGGGCCGGACGGAATCTGCGTTTCATTCTGGAACATATCCTTCGGCCGGCGCCTGATGACTATGCCCACCGGGCCAGTGCCGGCCTTACCTTGACCACCGAGGCTTCCTCCCGCCTGAATATGCTGGGACTGGAGGCCGCCTCTTTGGGACTGGTTCCCGTGCATATTCACTCCCATCCTTGTGGCATGAATGACTTCAGTCCGTATGACGACGATGCCGAGGCGGTCGCGCATCACTGGCTGAGAGCGCAGGGGCAACCCTGGCTTCTCAGCGTGGTGCAGGCCTGCGGGGCTGCACCCGTAGTCCGTCTGTGGCGTGAAGGCTCCTGGTACGGTTGCGGTCTCCGCATCGGTCTCAGGCGTATTGTCATGCCCTGCGAGATGGAGGGGAAGGCCGTCCCTCCCCGCACGGATACGTGTACGCTTCAGGCTCTGGATCGTCAAAGGGCCTTCGGTTCTGTGTTCGTTCATGCCGCTTCGCAGCTTCGCGTGGGAATTGTCGGTGTGGGCGGCGTAGGTATGCCCGTGGCGGAGATGCTGGCCAGAAGCGGTGTTACGCACTTTGTACTGGTAGATCTCGACAAGGTGGAAATCACCAATCTCAACCGTCTTGGTCATGCGTTTCGCCGTGATCTGGGAAGAAACAAGGTGGAGTTGTGCCGGTCGGTCATCCGCATGGCCGGGAGGGCCGTGGGAACGCGACCTCAGGTGAAAGCCTGTACGGAGGATATCAACCTTGCAAGTCGTGCGACCAGAACCGCGCTTGCTGGGTGCGACGTGATTCTTGCGCTTACCGACGACGAGCTTTCCCGCATCGCATGTCTGAAGCTGGCGCTACAGTACGGTGTGGAATACCTGCAGGCGGGGGTGCGCATCGGACAGAAGGACGGAAGTATTGATGCCCTGGCAGTGGAATTCACCGGTGCGGAAAACGGGCGTTTTTGTCCGCTGTGCTCCGGCAGGCTCAGTTCCGCGCAGGCTTCTGTGGATGCCCGCCGTTATGTGGGGGGAACGGTTCTGGAACGGGCGAGGGCTGAGGGTTACATCCCTGAAGAGCCTTCTCCGTCTGTGATGTCCCTCAATGCCGTGGCGGCGGGTGCACTGGTGCTGGAAGTCCAGAAGCGTATGGCCGGGCTGGGAGATGCTCCTCTCGATCTGTGGCAGCATGACTTCTTAAGCGGCGTTACTTTGTTTGAAAAAAAGCTTGAACGGAACCTTGCGGGGGCCTGCGGCGTGTGCGGACGCGATACGGGCGAAAATGCCGCTTGAGGACTTGTGGGGAGGGGCTTGCGGGCTTCCGCATGTCTCCTCCCTTTAAAAAAGGGAAAATTCGCTGCAGGGTGATTTCAACGCTTTTTTTTCTCTCGATAACAGGGTATGTTACAAAGGAAAATTCTGTATGTTGAGCCGTGAGTGGAGGCTTGTATGTATCGTTCCTATTTTCCTAAGAATCTGATGTCCGGGGCGTGGAAAAAGCATATGTATTTCATCGGAGTCCGCAATACGACGCTGTTTCGGTACACGGACGGCCAGTTTCCCAGGAAAGACTATGACGATGATGTCGGAACTCATCCGATTTTTGTTCTGCGCATTGAGAAGGAAGGCCCCAGAGTCTGCCCGGGGAGTACAAAAAATTGGTTTGATAAAGAAGACAGGCCGTATATTCCTCAGGGAACGGTGACGGACTGTAACCTGACTATTAAAAATGCGACATATCTTGTCTTGGAGAATGATTTTTCCGTGCCTCGCGGAATGGCGTTCAGAAAGGATTTTACCAGGGAAGGCGATCCGTACGGGCGGGATCTTCTCTGCCTGGGCGTGGTGCGGGAGAAGGATATCCGAAAGGGCCGGTGGTTCATGGAGGCGTAAACAGGGAGGGCGTTCATGGGATATGAACCGGAAGAAGAAAAACGGGAAGAAGGGCGGTGTACTCCTGCACTTTTTCTGAGGAGGATGCTGCGGGACACCCGGGAGAGAATTCAGGGGCTGGCCAAGGTCTGTCATGAGCTGCTGCAAAAGGCTGCCCGGCGTTATATGGGGAAAGAAAGCGTAAAGGCGAACAGTCTGCTTGACGAAAAAGATTATGTCAGCGAACTCTGCGAGTTTGTTCTGTTGCGCATCCGGCGGTACGGGACGGAGGGCAAGTCGGTCGCCGACATGCTGTCTTCGCACAAACTTCTGGAGAAGGCGTTTTCCCTCTGGATAGGGGAAAGGTGTCGTACCCGCGGCGCACGGACAGTGCGGAAGGACAGCGGACTGAAGGATGGAGAGGATCTGCTGAGAAGATGGCCTTCCCTGTCGGGCACGTATTCACCTGACAGATATTATCAAAAGCGCATCAATGAGGTGCTCAGGAAGAAAGGCCGCTGTGTTTCACTCCCCTTGGAAACGGCGGGGGTTCAAGAGGGAAAAGTGTATTTTTCCTATGTCGGAGACAAGCTTCCGATCCTCGGAAACAATGAATATCTGTCCATGCGCGACAAACTTCTCGGCGGATTGCCCGTCGAAGACTTCATTCCGAAGTTTTATCAGGGGGAGGAACCGGCTGGCAGCGACGGGAGCGGCATGAAGGAGGGCCTTTCCGGGGAGGAGTTGGATGAGCTGTGCCGGAGGATTTTTTATCATGTTGCGGAGCGTCTCGGCTCTGCGCGCATTCTTTCCGTGGATATCGTGATGGATCTGCTGCGTAAGGGCTGTGTTTTTTTTGCCCCGGTCAGAGAGCTGTCTCTGGATGCCGGAGCGGAGGACGAAGATGAGGCGGTGGGGGATGAAGCGCTGAACGCCGAAGCCTCCGAAATGGTCTCTGATATGAGCTTTCGGGACACCATCTGGTTGAGCTCCGCCGGAAAGCGCACTCTTGATGTATTTTTCCAGAGCATGAAGCGTGATGAGAAAATTGTGCTTCTTGCCGTTAAGGAAAAGAAAACGCTGTCGGAGCTTGGCAGAACGTATAAGAAAAGTACAGCTTATTTTCATTCCGTGAAGAATAATATCTATAATCGGCTCAATACGATGCTCGAAAAAAACGACTGGAAGGCTTTCTTTTCCGGCCCCGGAGTGTTCCGGTTGGAAGGTGTGGATTTTTCTTTGGAAAGGTATTGTTTTGATCTGATGTTGGGCCATCTTCAAAGCAGCTGCCGGAACGAAATTTTCGGAAGAGGATAAAAGGACATGATTATGGACAGTGATGAACGCTATGAGGATGCCGTGCTGGCCGGTCAGGACAGGTTCTGCCCCGAGGCGGCGCTTCTCATGGAGAAGGAACAGTCCGTCCATGTGGTGCGTCATCTTCAGCAGTGCGAGTTCTGCCGCGAACGCATGAAGGAGCTTGAGGGGGAACAGGCCTGGGACAAGCTTGCGGAGCTGGTGAATGAGAGTCTGCCTGTGCGTGATGTTCCCCATGAAGTTCGTCCCGGCCAGATATGGCAGCTGGCCCATACGCATGGGGGGTGGGGCGATGACGGTTACTACTACCACTCCCCGCAGGTACTGGTGCTGGACGTGTATCCTTACGGCGTGGCCCGTGTCGCCCATATAGGCACGTTCATGTCGCTCGCAGCAGACGGCGACGTGGTGCTGGAAACGTCGCCCTGGGACAGTTTTGCCGAAATGTGGAACGTCTATTCCGTGCCGGAAGACTGGCTGGACAGGTATCTGGGAGAGGTTTCGGGAACAACCATGTCCTGCGCCTTTCTGAAGGAACAGGGCTGGAAGTCGCCGGAGGAAGGGAGCGCCGTGGATGTCTTTCGTCAGCAGGAGCTGTACCACAGCGTTCATTTCGCCCTGGGAGCCATGGAAGAGGTCATGGAGCGGGCGGAAGCGTGGCAGAAAAAACAGCGCGTCAGATACGAGTCCCTTGTCGCGGCTTTTGTGAAAGACCGTAACACGCCTGACTGGAACGAACTTCTTCCGAACTATGAAAGCATGAGCAGCAGGCTTGCGGCAGCTTCCATGACGCGGGTCGTGGACATGCCGGAAGAAGAAAACGCCTGCACGGTGCGCTATGAGGAAGGAATCCTGTACTATAGTTTCAACTATATCCCCGACGGTACATTATATGTCGTTGTTCTGCGCATGGATGGCGACATTGTGGAGGTGAGGGATGAGGACGGGAACTGGCACAATCATGTGGTGGTCGAGAGCGACGGTGAAGAAGAACGCTTCTGTCGCCTGAGCGAGGAGGAGTTCGAAGCTTGCGACATTCAGGTGTACGCCTTCCCTTCTGAATAATGTTTCTGATGAAACCTGCGAGCATCTCAGGAGATCCGGCTTTTCATACCGCTGACGCTTGAGAGTACTCTCTGTCAACGCTTTTGAGGATTGACCATGTCCATACGACTTTACTTCCCCACCATCGGTAAAGATTCCGAACCCAATATCCTCTGGCAGTTGTCTTCCTGTGAGGATGGCCAGCCGGGTGAAATTTATCTTGATAAAGAGCTGTGCGACATTCCTGATAGAAACAAAACTTTTTGGAACCCCATCAAAAGAGCCGCTGAATGCGGGGCGGTCCGTTTGACTGCCAGGGGGGTGAAAGGCGTCGATTACAAGGAGAAGCTTGCCGGCAGTTCCGCTTCGGGGTGCGCCGAGTTTTTCCGTCAGTACGACTGCAACGGCAGCAAAAAGAACCTGAATGTTGCCGTCAGCATTCATTCCGAATGTTGGAACGACGCTGAACAAGTCAGTGATGTCAAGGCAAAAATAGAATTCTGCCGGAAGGAGGGCATGGATCTTCTTCTGCTTCCCGAAAAGAATTTCCCTGGGGATATTGAGGCGACGCGTCTGTCAGATATGGACGGTGTTCCCGAAAATATGAGTGACAGGAACATGCTCATATTGCTGGCAGGAGAGGGGTGGACCAAGCAGCTTGCCCGACTGCTGGAGGTGCCCCCCCGTGGGGAGCGGGAGACGACTGCCGATGAGCAGACCTCTCATGAAGACACTCGTCGTCTGTATGAAATCTATCTGGAGGCGCTTTCTTCGGGGGAAGAGGGAGAAGAAATGACGATGCTCCGGGAGATATTCCGTCAAAGTCATGTCGACGACAGGGAAATGAAGGAAAATACGTTTCCCAGCAAGGCTCTGGATGGTGAGGATGAGGACGGACGCCCCTGCAGAGACATAGTGTTCCAGCGGGGAAGTGCGAAGAAGCCGCATCTTCTGTTCGTGGGCTCCACCAGTACCGGAAAAACGACTCTGGCCAAGGCCCTGCTGCTCAATGCGTTGTTTATGGGTGTCAAGGCCGTGTACATATCGCCTACGAGGGCTCTGGTGTATGAAGTGTATGAGGACTTCATGCGTATGCTGAAAGACATGCGGCAAGCGGCAGAGAAACTTGGAAGCGACTATAGGAATCTTCTGGAATATTTTATCCACAGTGAAACTGACGATGGGTGGATACTTTGCTCCACGGGCGAAAGGGGGGAACAGGACGGACAGATTCTGAGAGACGAATACCGGATTATCTTTTCCGTGTATGAAAAAGCCAATCTTTTCATGAACATCATGCTGGACAAGGCAGCAGACAGGCAGCCGGGACTCATTGTGATCGACGAGCTGCACATGCTCATGGATGAGCAGCGAGGAGGGATTCTCGACCTGTTCATGGCCAAAGTGCAGGACTCCGCCAGACCGGCACGGATCATCGGCATTACCACGGAAAAAGAGGGCGCCGCAACGCTCAGGGAATTTCTTCATACGGCAGGGGAGGGAGATGCGCAGCGTCGTCCTGCTCCCTCCATCATATCCATTCCGTATCGTCCCTGTGCTGTGGAGCATTATCTGCTTCTTGGGCACTGTGAGAGCCGGATCGCCGTGTTTGACAGTCAGCAGGTACCCGTTCTTTCCCACTTCAAAGGCAGAACGCTGGTTCAGCAGCTTGTCAGAAAGTATAAGGAAGAGGACAACGAGCCTTTCCGCTATGTCGATATGCTTGAGAAACGCGGTCCGGATAAAAAACCTCATGCCAAGGTGCTCGCCGTCTTTAATTCCATCGCACACATATACTCCGTCATGGAAGAACTGATTGATTCCCGCAAACAGGGAAACGTGAAGTGGACGGACGGCGAGGCTAATCAGAAAAGTAAGGATGCGGGGGAAAGTAAGGATGCGGGGGAAAGTAAGGGCACGGCATATTGCGATGAAGAGACGCTGGACAGGATTCATGAAAAACTTGCCGTCAGCCTTGTCAGCACCGAGGAGAGGGAAAAGCTCTGGAAGGGAGCTCATGCCGGTATTTTTGTCTATTACTCTCCCATGGATTACGACCTGCGCGAAGTCATGGCGGAGGCCTTCCGAGAGGACGGCGGAGGAAGTGAGAAAAAAACGCAGGTTCTGCTGACGACGGAAGCACTGGCCTACGGCGTCAATCTTCCGGCCGATGCCGTGTATCTTACCTATATCCGTGATCTTGAAGGAAATATTCTTAAAAAGAACGTGTTTTTCAACCTGCTCGGGCGCGTGGGACGCCTGGGAAAAAATTCTTCCGCGCATCAGTGTGCCTATATTGTTTCCATGGAGCAGGACGCCGCCCGGGCGGAGCAGGAACTTTCCGAAGCATTGAAGCTCTATGAGAACGATGATGATGAATTCCGTCCGCAGACCTTCAATGAGCAGGATTTTTTCAATCTCATGCCCGAAAGGGATGCCGTCGAAGCGTTGGACGACATCGCCTTTCCGACGTTCCGTTCCTCACTGGACGCTCTGCGTTTTACTGTTGCCCGGAAGGAAAGAAATATGGCTGCGCCGCGTCATGTGCGTGCCCATCTCTCCCGTTCCTTCTTCGGCTGGTATCAGCGGTACAGGCAGGATGTAGAGAACGATGAGATGGAAAAAGTTCTGCAGAAGCTCTACGAGCTTATTGCCCATGCGCCGGGATTTGAAAAGAACAAGCTTGTCTGCGAAGAGAACGGAAGCTTCAGTTGTACGGAGCTTGCTTCCGCCCTTATTGATACGGGCACCAGCTGGAAGGCCATCCAGCCGATGATCCGGTGGCTGGAGCGTATCAGCAGGCTGGATGTTTACAGAAAGCTGCCGGTGGAACTGCTTCTTGTGGGAATGCTTCCCGTAGGGGAGTTGTGGGAGCTTATCCGCAGGTTTGATCAGCAGGCGGGCAAATTCACCGTTTCCGTTTCTCCGGAAAGTGAGGACTGGGCCAGGCGCGCTCTTGCGGGAGAGCTGAAACTGCTTGACGAGTCTCTTCCCGTTGAGCAGCTGCTGAAGACGATTGATGAGTATCTGGAAAAGTGCTGTGGGAATCTGGAGCTTTCCGACAAAAAGCAGAGTGAGCCGCTCAGTCATGCCGCGCGACGCAGCAGTTTTTTCCGGCTTCTGGCCGCGCTGCTGCGCTGGGTACGCGGAGCCTCTTCCGACGAGATACAGAAGCTTGCTTCACCCTATGAGGGCATGGCGGATTTCTCGCTCAGTTTTTCCTCCCGTTACGGCGACCGCGCCAGCTGGCTCTGTATTTTGTGCCTGCGCTTTTTCAGCAAAACCGAAGGGGTGAAATTATGCCCCGAGCATGAGGGCGCCCTGCAGAACCTGGCATTGCGGATGCGCTACGGCGTCCCCCGGGACTGCATTCCCCTTATGGGTATGGGGAATGCGCGTATTTCAAGAACGGAAGTGCTTAAATACATGCGCCTTCATGCCATCACCCTGAAGAAGGTCATGCAGCTTTCCTTTATGGAATATGCTCAAGAAAGGGGGATAAGACTTCTTAATGTGCAGGACTTTGATAAGCTCAAGAGAAATGCCGAGCTCTATTATCTGAGAGCTGCCGAGGACTTCGGCTGGATACTCATGAAACGGGGCAATATGGCTGCACAGAATGCATGGAAGAGCTTGAAATCCTGTCTGAAAAACCCCGAAACAGCTTCCAATGACAAGGTCGCCGGTGCTCTGAGGGATATCGTTTCCGGTAATGGTTTTGACTGCAGAGTCACGAATGATGGGAGAGAACTCGTCATCCGGCAGAACGGTGTTGCCCGAGAACTGGTTCTGTCCATTCTGAATGTTTCCTTCATAAAGGAGGGACAGGAAGCGCTTGTCAAGTACATCAGTTCCCTGAAGGGGAAAGACGTTCTCTGCGTATGGATGCCGTGGAAAAATTGTCATGACCTGCCCGATCCCGACGTACCTGCCGTCGGCATTATGAGCGCCATGCTGATCCTGCGCATGATGGATCCGAGGAATATGGGCGTGGAGAACATCTATGAATGGCTTTCCAGACAGAAGAAGGCGGGAAAAAGGTTTTTCCGTATTCAGCAGCTCATAGGCGACACGGATGATGCCATCAAGGATCTGAGGGACTATCTTCCCGGTGAGGTGCTGCAGGGCGTTCTTCAGATGGAGGAAGCATTCTTCCCCGATAAACAATAAGGTGGAGAAAGTATGTATTTTGCATTTCCCTTATATCCTGAAGAGGGAAGTCCTCTCATACGCTGTTGCACTGTACCCCCGCGACAGCCGGACGGCCCCTGCCTGAAGATGGAGTCCAATCCGAACCGTGTTTCTTTTACCTTACATTTACGAGAGGTGGAGGAAAAAAGTGACGGAAATGTGTTCTGGAGTCTTGTGCGGTCCGTATTAAAAAAGGACAGAGATCTTGTTCTGAAGGTCGGAACGCTTTTGAACGGGGGAGAAGACGACCTTCTTTCTCATCTGGAGCGATGCCCTTTTCTTCTGCCGTTGCGCCTGCTTGCCGAATATCGTTCTCTGGACGGCATGGATGATCTTACCGTTCTCTTTGCCGCTTTCGGCAACGAAGTTCCCGCACCCATGCGCCGGCCGGAGCTGCTGAAATACTGGCATAGACGTTATGGGGAAAATGACCGGGCGCTGATATACGCCTGTGGTGAAGATCTGCCTGAAGTGCTGAGGAAAGACCGTTTTTCTTCTCTGGAAGATCTTCGGAACCTTTCCCTTTCCTTTGAGGATCGTCTGTGCCGTCTGCAGGAGAGAAGGGACTTCAGCAGCCGCTGTATGCCTTTGCCGTCCGGAAAGAACTGGATGGAAGATGTGGCCGGAGCGCTTCACCTTGTGGCATTGGACCATTTTTTCGCCGGGGAAAAAGGCAGCGGTAATGCCGCTTTTTCACACCTGACCTGGAAGCAGGTCTTCAAAAGGGTAACGGGAGCGGAAGAGCTTCCTGAAGTAATGGCAAAGGTGCCGGCCATTCTTTCCGGCAGCCTGCTTGAGCAGGCGTTTACCCCTGATGTTGTGCAGATGCTTTTCCCCGGGACGCATATTGGAGATAGGGAGCATCTTGCTCATATTGTTCTTCAGGGTGTTGCAGGAACGGGGAAGAGTACGCTGGGCTATCTGATCCTGCTTCATAACCTGCTGTATGAATCGACCCCGCATGTGGTATATATGGGACCTACCCGTATGCTGGTGGAGGAAGCCTACGCCACGTTCAGGGCCATGGTGGAAGGCTTGGCGGGACGTGAAGGGTTTGAGTTCCTGGATCCCGACGGCGTTGTGATTTCCACCGGGGAACGTATCGAACATGATGAGCGCATCAGGGATGGAGCATTCCAAGCGCTTTTTATCGTTTATGAAAAACTCAACAATTTTTTTCATGAAAAAACGCTGTGCTCGGTACTCACCTGCGTTATGGTGGATGAAGTGCAGATGATCTGCGATCCCCAGCGGGGCGGTGTTCTTGACGTACTTTTAACCGGTCTTTGCCGGGAAGCGGCAAACCGTGTCGCTCTCAGTCGGAAAAAAGATCTGCTGCGTCTTGTCATATGCACGACGGAAGCTTTTCAACTTGAACGGCAGCTCAGCATGGATATTCTGCCGTCCCGATCCGGCAGTCCGAAAAAAAGGCCTCCTGTCGTGCTTACGGATAAAAGGCGATTTATTCCTGTAAGCACCTGGTATCAATATGTTTCGAGAAAAGGTTCGTCATTGCCGCTGTACTTTGGATTGTCGCAGCAGAGACAGATGGACGGCATGATGAACCGAAAGTGGCAGGTGTGTCTTCTTTCCGGGAAAAAAAACATGAACAACTGGCTGCAGGAATGGATGTGGGGACACGAAAAGGTTCTCTATGTTTCCTATACGCAGTTTTTCATGATATCTCTGGCCCAGAAACTTTGCTCCGGCAGACCCGAGATGTTCTGTGATGAGGCATGGTTGTCAGACTTTTATGAAAGTCTGCACAGGGAGGGATTTCAGGACATCTGCTGCAACGAGCTTATCCAGTGTGCTCGCAAGGGAATTTTTTTCAATTTTTCCGATATGGGGCAGAAAGCACGCACCATGTCCACGGCGCAGTATAAATCCATGAGAGCCCGTCCCGGTATCCCCATTATTACCTTTGCAACCAGTACCATCATGTACGGAGTCAACCTGCCCGCCGATCTGCTGATTCTCGGCAATCTCCGGTGGCCGAGGTTTAAGGACAAATGGGGAGAACTCGACTTTACGTATCTTTCTTCCTTTGAAATGCACAATATTACCGGAAGAGTGGGAAGATACGGCGTAAGCAGCGCCTCCGTGACGCCGACCATAGTCCTGTGCGGACAGAGGCCCCCCCGATGGCAGAGGGTATATTGGGAGTACTCCAAGGAATGTCGTCAGGTCGTGCAGATGCTGAGTCTGCCTGAAACCAGTACCTGTGCAGCCGCACTTTTGCGGAAGGGAGCTTTTTGCCCGAAATGTCTGGGAGATTTTCATCCTGCGGAACAGGCTTTTTTGATAAACGCCCTGCTGCATGCTCCAGTCATGAAAAACGGCCAGGAAAGAAAACTGACGGAGGTTCAGAAGTTTATCGAATCCACATGGGCCTGGGCTTATGTTCTGGAGCATCATAATGATGACGTGTGGAAAAACGCAATTCAGCTTTTCTATGGGTTCCTTCAGGAGGAATTTCCGGAAATGGTCAGAGTTTCAGAAGTCGACGGCAAAATAACGATATGGCCGTTGCCTTTCTGCTTCATGGTGAGTAAAACCGGGGTTTCTCTTGGTGTGATTAAAGAAATCAAGAGCGTATTGAATACCTGGACTCTGGATTCATACACCTCTTCGGAATATGTCGTACTTGTACTTCTTTCTCTTCTTATGACTCAGGAAGGATGGCGAACATTTTTGCCTTTTCTTCAGGAAAGCGGCTGGGGAAAAAATAACGCTCAGGGCAGACTTTCCGATCTGCAACGTCATATCTTGGAAAAGACGGACGAGCAGGAACAGGAAATGCGTGCGGAACTGCATGACATGCTTCTGGATTTTATGAATGAAAGGCGGGTGACGGATACGATTGCCCATATTCAGAAGTATTTTTATACGCACAATATGCCTATATCCTTATTCGGAGGATATGAATCCGAGGTAGGACGCCGCAAGGTTCTGCTGCTCTTCCGCAGCGCACTTGCGCTCCTTTCCTGGTGCAGGGGAAAGCCTGCTCAGGAAATCAACCGGTATCGCTATGCCGACGGCGGACTTCCGGTAAAAACTGAAAATGTTCTTTATGAAAACAGCTTTCAGAATGATTCCCGTGATCGTCTTTCCTATATGTTGACCTGCTTCAAAGACTATTGTTCCCGGAATTCCGACTACGGACACTGGGAAAATGCCGTAGAGCAGGCCAGACTGGCATTGCTGCAGGTACAGTCTTTATAACAGAAGCCTGTTGGGGAAGAATATTAAAGATAGCAGGAAAGATGTCTTTTCGAGACGTGTGTTCGCTGAGTTGCCAGTATATCTTCATAAGAAAGACGTAAGCCGGCAGGCATTCCCGTCAGCTTGCGGCCGCGCTGCTTCTCTGCCTTGCCGTGGGGGCGGGCTATGTTTCCCGCCGCCTGCCCGAAGGCTTCGACATGGCATCCGGCGCAGCCGTGCTTCTGCCCGGCCTGCTCGCGCTCTACCTGCTGCACCGGCGCTAGCGCGTGTCCTGCGGGTGCGCGGGCGCAAAGCTCCCGTGAGGCGGGCCTGCCCCGGCGTTTTTCGCCGGGCTTCTCCCTGCCCGGGAACAGGCGGGGCGTTTTCTTTTTCTGGGCGGCGTATGCTGCGCCTGCGCCCGGTGCGGCCTTGCCCCGGCCCGGCCCCGGATGTGTCCGGGGCTTTTTTTGTGCCCGGAAGTTGAGCTCCGGAAGAGCGCGGCACCGCATGAGAAAAAAAACACTTTTCATGTGATAAATTTAACGATATAGGGAATGCTCCCGCTTTCTCCCTGAAAAACAAGGGGAAATACCGGCATGAGAATGAAGGATGAACAACAGGGCAATGCCGTGCGCCGCGGCCTTTTCCGGCTGCGCCGCTCCCGCAGGGGAGGCGCTTTTCCATGCCGCAGGCTCTCCGCCGCTCAGGCTCCGGCAGCGATGCAGGCGCGCCGCTTTGCCGAGCCCTGCAGGAGGAAGAGCACGGAGGCCGCCATCGCCATGCTCCAGAATCCGGGTTTCGCCGCAGGCAGGGCGTCTCCGGCATCCGGCCGCGTCTCCGGCATCCGGTTCACAGGCTGCACCGCGCGCATCACGCTCCGCGTGACGTCGATGCCCGTGCGGGCTGTCCCCATTGTCTTTCCTTCATGGAACACCTCGTGCGTATCAGGATTTCCACGCGTTTGCCGGAAGTCTTTCCTTCAGGCCCTTCCGGCGGGCAGCGTTTCCCCCTTACCCCTGCGCGGCGCGCCTGCCGGACATTTCCTCCGGCCCCCCGGCACGGCGCGCGCCGTGTCTGCCCGGAAGGGACGGCATCTTTTCTCCCTTCCGGGGTCTTCGGGGAGGGAGTGTCCTGAAAGAAAGGACAACTTCGTGGAGTTTTTTGTGTACTGCACAGGGGGGATCGGCCGGGCTGCGGAGTATTCCTTCATGAGAAGGACGCGAGTCATGAGGAAGGCGTGAGTTCTGTCGTATCGTCGTCTTCCGGGGGCGGCGATGTCTTCCGCCGGAGGCTGTGGGCTTTCAGAACGCTTTTAAGGCGATCTCCGAAGTAGGTTTCCATGATACTATAATCGTTATACTGTTCAGGAAGTACCTGATATGTGATATATCTGTTCAGCAGACCACAGAACCAGTCGGCGCATTGAAGATTCTGGTACAAATGACTTTCAAGCTGGTACGGTGGTTCAAGAAGAGCGGCGCAGGTATTCCCATAGTGATGACCGAACATTTCACTGCTTGCGGCGTGGATTCCTGCCATCCTGAATTTACGTTTTGCCCCTGCTTCGTCGCTGTCTATGGCATCCAGCAACAGGCTGAATGTGGATGCGTTATGGGTGCAATAACGATCAAGCCTTCGAATGCAGTCTCTCAGTACGGAAGTATACAGGGCTTCGGGGGTATGCGCGTCATGAGGAGGTTCTTTTTCTATGCCGCTGTAGAAAACAAAGCCGCCGGTAGATTTGATTTTATTGATAAGCCGGAATGTTGCCTGGCGCAACTCGGAATATTTTTCTATATTTCTTATGGAATAGAGGGCGGAGCCTTTTTTTTCCCATTCGTACGAAGGCGTTTTCCGCGGGTCGTTTTCGATTTCCCACTTCAGAAGAGTGCACTTCAATTTATAGAAGAACATGGAGAAATTTCGTACTTCCGTCACGGGAAGGACGATTCCGGCGAATCCGAACACCGGGCTTGTATTGTGGCGCGGGTCATCGCGGGAGATGAAGGGGCCGATATGGCCGAACTCGTCCAGATAGGCAAAGTAGTGCACGCGGGCTCCGAAAACGCGAAAGCCCACATGAAGTGGGCCTCGGAATTGACAGCAGGATACGCCGGAACGGCGGTCATGCCGTCGGTTTAACGATAGGTACTTCTCGGGGAAAGTCAAGAAGGCGGGCGTGTTCCCCTCCGGGAAAAGGGGAATTTTCCCCCTTCCCGAAGCCTTTTTGCGTCTCTATCCGTAAATAAAAAGGGCATAAAAGGAGGGGGCTTGATTCTTTCCGTCCGCGAGGTATAATCGCCCCACAAAAGGCGGCCGCATCGAAGCCGCCGGTGCCTTGTTTTCCGCGCTTTTTCCGCCGGAAAAGGCCCCGGCTTCCTTCCGGCCGCAGAGCGTTACATACCGGGCAAGGCGGGAGGAGAGGATCGCCTGCCCCTTCTTTATCATCACGGTCTTATGGGCCTTTTCCCCTTTGCAACAAGGAAATGGCGTGAACAAACAGCATAAAGTGCTTATTGCCAACCGCGGTGAAATCGCGGTTCGCATCATTCAGGCATGCAGGAAGCTGGGGCTTGATTTCGTGTGCGTGTACACCGCGGAAGACTCCTGCTCCGGCCATGTTTCGCTGGCCCGGGAACTGGGCGGCGAAAAGAGTCTGTACCGCATTTCGTCGTATCACGACGCCAACGAACTTCTGAGCGTGGCCGATGAATCCTCGGCCACGGCCGTGCACCCCGGGTACGGCTTCTTTGCGGAAGACTTCCGCTTCGCCCGCCGCGTGACGGAACGCAGCCGTCCGCTTGTTTTCCTCGGGCCGTCGTGGCGCGTCATCCGCGACCTCGGCGACAAAATCAATACCAAGCGCCTCGCCCGTTCTCTGGGCGTGCCCACCGTGCCCGGTTCCGACAGGCCCGTGTACGATGAACTCGAGGCCGAAAAGATCGCCCGCTCGCTCTTCGATTTTCAGATGCAGCAGGGCATCGCCCGCCCCCTCGTTCTGGTGAAGGCCTCCGCGGGCGGCGGCGGCATGGGCATCGAGGAAGTGTACGACATCGACATGTTCCGCCAGGTGTACCGCCGCATCCGCAACTACGCCATGCGGCAGTTCAAGGATGAGGGCGTGCTCATCGAGCAGCGCATCAAGGACTTCAACCATCTGGAAGTGCAGGTGCTTTCCGACCGCGGCGGCCGTCATCCCGTGCATTTCGGCACCCGCAACTGCTCCATCCAGTCCACCGGTCGCCAGAAGCGCCTTGAAGTGGCTCCCGGCTTCGACCCTTCCTCCATTCACTACGACTTCGACGCCAGGGCGCTGCTTGACGAAATCGTCATGCATTCGCTGAACATGGCCCGCAAGGTGGGCTACGACAGCGTGGGCACCTGGGAATGGATCGTCACGCGCGACGGGCACCCCTTCCTCATGGAAGTGAACACCCGCATTCAGGTGGAAAACGGCGTTTCCGCCGCCATCAGCCGCGTGAAGGGCAAGGAGGTCGACCTCATTGCCGAACAGATCCGCACCGGCCTCGGCGATCCGCTGGGCTACACGCAGGACGACATCACCTTCCACGGCGTGGGCGTGGAATACCGCATCATCGCAGAAGACCCGGACAACGGCTTCGCCCCCTGGGTGGGCGACATCGACCGCTTCGACTGGGAAGAACACGACTGGTGCCGCGTGCACACCCATGTGCCCCCGGTTTCCCCGGAAAACCCCTATACCATTCCCACGGAGTTCGACCCCAACCTCGCGCTTGCCATCATCTGGGGCAAGGACCTTGCCGAAGTGAGCGCCAACGGCCTTGCCTTCCTGGACAAGATGCACCTCGAAGGGCACGACGGAAAGGGCGAGGCCCTGAAGTCCAATGTGGAATTTCTGAAGAAAAAAACGGAGCGTATGCTGCGTTTCTAATTTCCTGTCCTCGTCAGGAAGGGATAACGATATATGATGGAATGGGAAAAGCAACTGCATCAGCTCTCCGACAGGCTGAGCTACCTCAAGGACATTTTTCCGGGCAAGCATGAGGAAGACATTGCGCTCCTCGAATCCCGGCTCGACGGTATCCGCCGCAAGCTGGAAAGCTGCTCGCAGGAAGAAGCCCAGGCGGAGATGACTTCGCTGGAGGATCTGTTCTTCTTCATCGAATGCAAGCTTGAAGACAAGCTCACCCCCATGGACAAGGTGCGCATCGTGCGTCACCCCCAGCGCATCTGTCTGCGCGACATCCTCGAAAACGTGTACGACAACTACACGGAAATCGGCGGTCAGGGGGAACATACCAACGACCCGGCCATGGTCATTGCCCGCGCCTACATCACGCGCAAGCGTCACGGCAAGGTGTGCCATCAGCCCGTGCTCGTCATCGGCCATGAAAAGGGCCACGGCGAGGAATTCCGCAACGGCGGTTCCGCCAAGCCCTGGGGCAATGCCAAGGCCAAGCACTACATGGGCGTGGCCGAAACCGAAGGCATCCCCATCCACGCCTATGTGTTCACTCCCGGCGGCTATCCGCTGGAAGACTACCCCGGCGCGGCGCAGCAGATCGCCCGCAACATCTACGAAATGGCCGGACTCACCGTGCCGCTCATCGCCATCTTCTCCGAAGGCGGCTCCGGCGGCGCCGAGGCCATTTCCCTGGCCGACAAGCGCCTCATGCTCTCCCACGGTTACTATTCCGTGATTTCCCCCGAGGGCGCGGCCGCCATCGAAGGCCGCCTGCGCGGCGGGGCGCGCGCTTCCGCCGACCTTGTGGAACGCTGCGCCAAAGACCTGCACCTCACCGCCGAAGACAACCTGAAGTTCGGCTACATCGACAAGATCATTCAGGAACCCGTGCTCGGCGCGCGTCCGTATCATTACGAATTCTTCCGCACCATCCGTCAGGAAGTCATCCGCGCCACCGATGAAGTGGTGCTCGCCGCCCGCGGGCTTGCGCCTCTGCGCGCGGCCACGCTCCGCCGCTTCCGCGACAGAGAGCTGAACCTCGACGAAATCTCCGTGCGCTGGGATCTTTCCCGCAAGGCGCGCCAGCGCCTCGTGGAGAGGCGGCAGAACAAGTTCATCAAGGCTTCGCACCGCGAATGCCAGAACCGCCGCTCCATCATGGGCCGCCTCGGCGACGCCTGGTCGGAACAGTGGTGGGAAATCTACAACCGCCTCATTTACGACTTCTATCATCGCAACCGCCGCACCTTCGCCAACCTGCTCGATGAACTCGGTTCCGAATGGGAAATGGTGAAGCTGCGCGCCATGAAGCCCTGGAACAGGCTGCGCCGCAGGCCCGTGGTCGAAAACACCGCCGCCGAAGAGGAACTCACCTCCCTTTCCGAATGGGAAGAGACCGACCGTTCCGGCTGGGCATGGGTGAGCGACAAGGCCAAGGAAGACCGCGCCATCTCCTGCCCCTATTCCGCCAAGCGCGGCTGCATGGACATGTGGGCGCCCGACCTCTACAACGAGTTTGCGGGCGTGTGCTCCACCTGCGGGCATCACTTCCCCATGGAATACCAGTGGGTGATGAACAACTGCTTCGATGAGAACTCCCTCTACGAGTTCAATACCGAAGTGGAGGCGGGCAACCCCCTGTCCTTCCCCGGTTTCGATGAAAAAATCGCCGAAGCCAAGAAGAAGACGGGCCTGAAGAGCGGCTGCATCACCTTTGAGGCACGCATCGACGGCGTGCAGGTGGTGGTCGCCATTCTGGTCGGCTCCTTCCGCGGCGGTTCCGTGGGCGTGGCCGAAGGCTCCAAGTTCGTGGCCGCCGCCGACCGCGCGCGCCGCAAGCGCTACCCCTTCATCGTGTACTGCCACGGCACCGCGGGTATCCGCATTCAGGAAGGCACGCACGGCGTCATTCAGATGCCGCGCTGCACCGTGGCCGTGCGCCGCTACATCGAATCCGGCGGCCTGTACCTCGTTTTGTACGATACCAAGTCCTACGGCGGCCCGGTGGCCAGCTTCCTCGGCTGCGCCTTCTACCAGTTCGCCATCCGTTCTTCCGACATCGGCTTCGCCGGGCCGGGCGTCATCAAGAACACCACCGGACTCGATATTCCGCCGGATCATCACAACTGCTACAAGGCCCTTTCCCGCGGGCACATTCAGGGCGTGTGGGACCGCCGCGACGTGCGCGCCAACCTGCGCCAGGCCCTCGAAACCATGGGCGGCCGCAACCTTTACTATCGCTAGGGTGAACGCATGAGAGACATTGCCGAAGTCATGGAGGAACTCAAGGCCGCCCCCTATACGGAAAGGGAGGTCCGCGCGCCGCATACCGGCGTGATCCGTTTCGCTGAAATCGAGGAAGGCGCCCGTGTGACCGGCTTTACCGGTACCTGGAAGGAAATCCCCGGTACCCATATCGCCACCATCACGCGCGAAAAGAACCCCTGCAAGGTGCTGGCTTCCGAACGCGGCGTGCTCCAGAAGCTCTACCGCGAACTCGACGGCTCCTTCGTCGAGGCAGGAACCCCCCTCGGCGTCATCCGCCACTACCTCACCCGGCAGGAAGTCGTCAGCAAGCTCCTCAAGGAAAGCCTCTACGCCTTCTGCGCGCCGGAACGCGCCAAGTACTACTTCGTGCCCGATGTGGACAAGAAGGTTAAAATCCTCGGCTGCCGTACCGTGTCCATTCACGACGGTATGGAGCTGTTCATCGTGTCCCGCATGAAGCGCGAGGCTCCCCTCTGCTACAGCGGCCCCGCAGGCATCATCTACGACGTCTACTTCGACCAGACCAGAAACGTCGACGCCGGCAGCCCCCTCATCGTCGTCTGCCCGCCCGAACAGCAGTCCGCCGTGGAAGACGTCGTCGCCCGCGTCCAGAGCGAATGGAACGAAGGCGAATAACCCCGTAACCGAAAAGCAATCCCTGCGCCCGGCCCCGGCTCTGTCTGCGGCCGGGCGTTTTTGCAGGCTCCCGCCCCGCACGGAAAGAGAGGGAGAGGCGGAAAAGGCGGGCGGGGCAAAGCTCCGCACCCCGGCAAAGGCGCCGGGGCTCCGCCCCAGACCCCGCCGGGGAGGGAAGTGGGAGAAGAAAGCGTTTCTCGGGGGAGATAATCTCCCCCGAACCCCCGTAGTTGGCAGGGCGGAAGGCGGCGGAGCCGCAACGCTTTTCCTTCGACTCACGGCGGGATGTGCTTGTTGTCCCAGGGCAACGCGCAGTTTTTTTGCGGAATCTCTGCTGCGCCGTTTTTTCTCTGGGAAAGAGTGTTCTCCCCGGAGTCCGTCTTTCCGCCGGAAAGCCGGGGCAGGTCGCGGAAAGGACTGCCGCACCGTATGGCCGCCGGTCGCGGAAAGGCCCGGCGTACGGCGTTTCGGCGGCCATCTCCGTGTGAGCGTGTCCTGCCGGACCCGCTCACGCAGGCCGACTCCGTCCCGGCGTTGCCGGGCCGTCGTGTCAAAGGAAGGGATTTAAAGAAGGGAAACGTTGTATCGGGGCATGGGCTTCATTCTGCCTTCGTTTGCGAAGGAATAACGTTTTCTCAACGCTCCGGGGGGCCCGGGGAGTTTTCGGGCGGCCGGGCCGGAGGCGGTAAGCAGCCGCAATTCACTGGCGGCGTTAAGCGTAACAGCCGCCGTGCAGGCCCTGCGCCCGTACAGTGTGCCCGGCACAAACGGGCCTTCGTGTCGCCCGGGCGAAGGAAAGGAAAGGCCGGGCCTTCGTTAACCACTTCAAAGGAAAGAACAATGGGCAGGATATTGCAGATTCGCGTAGGCGCATGGACGTATGACGAAGATGAGGTAACGGCGGCATGGCCGAAGCTCTGCACGCTGGTATGGGGCGAGCTTGACCGTTTCGGCCCCGTGGGCATGAAGCACGGCGTGACGGAACTTGCCGAATATCTGCCGGATGCCGTGCGTTTTGCCGATATGAATAAGGAAACGCGCGCCGCTCTTACGCCCGGGGTGGAAAAGGTGTCGGACAGGCTTTCCGCCATGCGTTCCGCCCTTGCGGAATGGGACCCGCGCCGCGCCAATACCCTGAGCAACGAACTGGAAGACGCCCTTACCGAACTGGAAAAGCTGGCCCCGGAAGAGCTGCTCGGGCGCAAATAACGGCGCACATGTCTTCCCCTCTCTGGAGAGGGGGACAAGCGGTTTTTGCCTGCCGGATACGCGGTACAGGCTGCGTTGCGCATACGGCGGGCATGGCGTTTGACGCCGCAGGTGAATTGCGGCTGCTTACAGCTCCGGCCCGGGCGCTCGAAAGCACCCGGGGCCACGAGCGTTGAGAAAAGGTTATTCCTTCGTAAACAAAAACAGAATGAAGCGAAGGGGCTTTCTTTCCTGAACAAAGGCCGGACGGAGCATGGGGAAGACATTGTGCCTGAACAGAGGCCCGAATAAGGCAAAGGTCCGGTACAACGCTCCTTCATCGTGAAATCTCTTCTTCCGGCACTGTTTTCCGGCGCGGGCCGGAAAACAGTCGGCCGCCGCAGGTGGGCGCGGCAGCGCACACCTGCACGGAGTACGGGGCAGGAACGTGACGGGAAAAGCCTTTCTGCGGGTACGACAGACCTTTTCGTTTATGCCTCTCCGGCCTGCGCCTTCCTGCCCGACATGCATCCGTCACGGCCGTGAGTCGAAGGAGGGCCCCGGCAGCCTGTTCACGCTTCGGCCCTGCCGGATACGGGGGTTCGGGGGAGATTATCTCCCCCGGCGGGGGCCGGGGCGGAGCCCCGGTGCCTTTGCCGGGGTGCGGGGCTTTGCCCCGACCTGCCTTTCCTCTTCTTTCCTTGCGGCTACACGAAGAAGAACTTCATGGTGAGCATGGCGAGGGCGGCGTTGATGATGCCGATGGCATAGAGCACGGGGTAGTGCCCGGGGTTGACGCCTGCGACGCCGAGGATACGGCCTGCGTACTGTATCTGTGCGCCCATGAGGAAGATGGCGGGCATGATGATGCTGACATGGTCTGCGTTCATGATGCCGTGGGAATACAGGCTTGCGGCCGCGCCCACGCCTCCGCCGGCGGAAAACCAGGTGGAGATGAGCACGGTGACGGCCTCGCCGGGCAGTCCGAACAGTCCCATGACGGGGGAGCAGACATGGCCCACGGCGTCGAGCAGGCCGCTTGTCTGAAGCAGCTTGATGAAGGCGAAGGCGAGCACCACGTTGGGAAGCATGTTCTGCGTGGCGACCTTCCAGCCCTTGACCGCGCCGTCGACAAAGGCGGAATACAGGCTATGCGTCATGGCAGGCCTCCTTTTTTTCCACGGCGCGCAGGTAGAGGCGCATGAAGTTGGCGCCTGCCACCTTGTAGAAGAGAATGACGCCGAGCGGCATCAGGTGCGGCACGGAAAGGAAGGGGAACAGCGCCACGCCCATGCTGAGGTACACGGTAACGGAAGACGCGGAGCAGAACTGGAAGGCGGCGAAGAGCGTTTTTTCCTTTTCCGTAATCAGGCCCTGTTCCGAGAGTCCGCGCGTCATGGCCGCGCCCGCGTCGGAGCTTTGCAGGCTGGAAATGAGCGCAAGCGCCGCCGAGCCGGGCAGCCCCAGCAGGGGCCGCATGAGCGGGGTGAGCAGTTTCTGTCCTGCGCGCAGGGCGCCCATGCGTTCCGCGGCTTCCACCACGCTGAGGGCCAGCATGATGCCGGGCACCAGAGAAAGGGCGAAGAGAAAGCCGTAGCGCGCCCCGTCGCCGCCTTTGCCGAGGAAGGTGAACTCTTCCGCAATCTTTCCGAAGGAACCGCTGAGCAGCGAAAAATCGAGACAGCGCAGAAAGCCCGGCGCATCGGAAAACGCGCCGGAGAAGAAGAGTATGGTCAGCACAAGGGCCGCGCAGGCCCTGAACGGGAGCGGGGCCTCGGGCCTGCCGGGGGAGAGGGGAGCGTCAGTCATCGTGCACCTCCGAAGGGGCCTCTGCCGCGGAAGGCGGCATGAGGCTTTTTGCCAGGGCGCGGGCGGCGGCCCTGTCCGGTTTGCCGGAACCGGTGAGCGGCAGCGCTTCCACCGTAAAAACATGCCGGGGCCGGGCGTAGGGATGCAGGCGCGCAAGGAAGGGCGCGGGGTCTTCCCCTCCCGGTTCCAGCAGCAGGCATACGGCCTCCCCGAAGTGCGCGTCCGGCACGCAGGTGATCTGGAAGGGGCGGGGCAGGTCGAGTTCCTCCTCCAGCTTTTCCATAGGCAGCTTTACGCCGCCGGAGTTGATGACGTTGTCCCTGCGGCCCAGAATGCGGAAGCGCCCCGCCTCGTCGAAGAGCGCGAGGTCGTTGGTGACGATTTCCGTTCCGCATACGGCGGGCGCGTGTATGGCCAGAGCGCCTTCTTCCGTGAGGCGCAGCTTCACCCCGGCAAAGGGCGTGTACCATTCCGAGGCTTCCGGCCCGCTGACGCGGCGCAGCGCAATGTGCGAGAGCGTTTCCGTCATGCCGTAGGTGGACCATACGTTGTTCGGAAAGTCCCGGAGCGTGCGGGCAAGGGCGCCGGTGACGGCGCTTCCGCCCAGAATGAGGTGCGCCGTCTCTTTCAGAAGGGCGGTTTCCTCTTCGCTTTCCAGTGTGGAAAACACCTGCGCCGGGGTCATGGCCAGAAAGCGCGGCGCTTCGGCAAGGCCGCGCAGGGCATGACCGGAAGGCTCCTCGCACCAGAGGTCGAGCCCGGCCTCCAGCGCGCGCACCACCACCATTTTCGCGCCTATGTAGCGCAGGGGCATACACAGAAGGGCCGTGTCGCCGCGCCTGAGCCCGAGAAAGGAAACCGTCATGCGGGCGCTTGCGCGCATACGTTCCTTTTCCACATGCATGATTTTGGGCGCGCCCGTGGAGCCGGAACTCTGCACCGTCACCGTGGGGGAGGGGCCGTACCATTCTTCGAGAAAGTCCGCGAGGTCTTCGCGTATGCAGCGCTTTTCGTGCGTGCGAAGATGCGCGACATCTTCCGGGCCGATGCTGCGGCCGTAGAGCGTGAGGCGGTTCATGGGCGGCCTACGGGAAGAGGGGGTTGCCGGAAAAGTCGGGACGGCGCTTTTCCAGAAAGGCGCGGCCGCCTTCCTGCGCTTCGTCGGTGAGGTAGTAGAGCAGCGTGGCGTCGCCCGCCAGTTCCTGAATGCCCGCCTGACCGTCCAGTTCCGCGTTGAGCCCGGCTTTGATCATGCGCAGGGCAAGGGGGCTGTGCTGCATCATGGTTTCGGCCCATTCCACCATGGTGTCTTCCAGCGCATCCTGCGGAACCACCGCGTTCACAAGGCCCATGGCAAGGGCCTGCTGCGCGTCGTACTGGCGGCAGAGGAACCAGATTTCACGGGCCTTCTTCTGCCCCACCACGCGCGCGAGGTAGGATGCGCCGAAGCCTGCGTCGAAGCTGCCCACCCTCGGCCCGGTCTGGCCGAAACGGGCGTTTTCCGAGGCGATGGTAAGGTCGCACACCACATGCAGCACATGGCCGCCGCCTATGGCGTAGCCGTTCACCATGGCGATGACGGGCTTGGGCAGGGAACGGATCTGCTTCTGCACGTCGAGCACGTTGAGGCGGGGCACGCCGTCCTGCCCCACATAACCGCCGCGGCCCTTGAAGTTCATGTCGCCGCCGCTGCAGAAGGCCTTGTCCCCCGCGCCGGTGAGCGCCACCACGCGGATATCCCCGGATTCGCGGCACAGGTGCAGGGCGTCGCCTATTTCCGCCACCGTCACGGGCGTGAAGGCGTTGCGGCGATGCGGGCGGTTGATGGTGATTTTGCCTATGCCGTTATAGAATTCAAAAAGGATGTCCTCGTACTGCCTGATGGGAGTCCATTCGCGTTTGTTCATGGCGTGTTCCTTGGTTGAGTGTTCGGCCCGCGCGCAGGCGTCGCAGGGCGGAGGGCGTTTTTCGGCGCGGCGTGAAGACCCGCGCTTTTGGGAGAAAGCGCGTTTTCATGGTCAAGGTCTGCGGGCGGCTATGCCGGGAGTGCGTTCGCCTTGATGCAGTTGGTCACGCGGCCGGAGGAAACGAGCCTGCCTTCCTCATCGTGAATATCCACGTTCCATACATGGATGTGCCGCGTCTTCTGGAGAAGGGTGGCCGTGGCCGTCACTTCGCCTCCCCGGGGGACGGCGCGCATGTGGCTGGCGCTTACCTGAATGCCGAGCGGCACTTCTCCGGGCGCGCAGAGCGCCAGGGAACCGTAGCCCGCCAGCGTTTCCATGAGCGCCAGAGAGGCCCCTCCGCTCAGAAATCCGAAGGGCTGGCATACCTTGTCTTCCACCTTCATGCGGGCCGTGGCGAGGCCCGGCTGCGAGGCGGCAAGTTCCATGCCCAGCACTTCGTGCAGGCAGGCGGGGGCATGGTTTTTCCGGGAAAGCGGGTTCTGATTCATGGCTGCTCCGTGGAATGCCTTGCGTTTTTCGGCAAAGTTCCGTGTTTGGGGAGAGACACTATAACGAGGTTGCGCCATTCCGGCAAGAGGGCGTGGGGAAGTTCCCTCCGCGATTGTTCCGAAGCTGCGGCAAGGCTTCCTGCGGAAGAGAGGAAAACCTTGCGACGGCCCTTGGAAAAGAAAGGTATAAGGTTATTCTTTTCCTTGTGCGGCAAGGCTTTTGAAGAAAAGAAAAGAGCGTAAGGAGTGATTTTTCAAACTTCCGCTACAAAATTGCATGGTTCAACTGTCTCGGAGGAGGGTGCGGAAGGCGTTCTGCGTGCAGAAGCGCATGAGGCGCGCCGCCTGCGCGGAAAGGCGGAAGAGGCCCCTGCCGGTTCCCGGCGAGGAGGGCGATTGTAGTTTCCGGCGGCATACCGGCAGGCAAGGCGCGGCTGCGCCGGGCCGCGGAGGGAAAAAAGCGGACGCCCGCCCTCCGTTCAGGAAGGCAGGGCATCCGCACAAGGTCCGGCGAAGACCGGGAGAAAAAGGCGCTTCAGCTTGCGGCTTTCTTCAGCTCCAGCTCAAGCCGGGCGGAGGCTCCGTCGATCATGCCCTGAAGCCTTGCAAGGTACTTCTGCCTGTTGATGAGCGGGTGCGGGTCGGCGGCCTTCAGCGACCGCAGCGCAGGGATGAGTTCCGTAAGGCCGGTGCTGAAGGGGTGGGCCGTAAGGTCCACTTCGATATTCAGGGCCGCGTCGCCCAGCTTTTTCATGCTGGCGATGTAGGCGCGCACCTGCTCCGGGCCCTCGATGGCGTTCAGCCCCTGCCCGCCCACGGTGACGGCCTGCCGCCTTTCCCCGCCGTGCCGCACCGTATAGACATACGATGCCGTGCCCCAGGTGTGGCCCGGCGTGTCCAGCACGGTGAACACGTTGTCGCCGCAGGAAATCTGCTGCCCGTCTTCGGCAACGATGTCGATGCCTTCGGGCATGATCCAGGCGTTTTTCGTGCCCTTGCTCTGCTCGGCATAGCGGAAGGATTCCTCCCAGCCCTTTTTCGTCATGACGAAGCGGGCGTTCTTCAGAAGAGGCTTCAGCCGGGCGAGTCCGCCCACATGGTCGAAGTGCCCGTGCGTCATGAGCACATAGCGGATGTTTTCCGGCGCTATGCCCACGGTTTTCAGGTTTTCCAGCAGAAAGTCCGTAAAGGGTTCGTGCGTGGTGTCGATGAGCACCCAGCCGTCATTCGTGTTCACGGCCCAGGCCGATACCCAGGTCAGCCCCACCTGCCATACGTTGTCGAAGGCGCGGTACGGCGCGCGTTTCTGGCAGGCGGGGTCGTTCAGCCATGCGTTCAGCTTTTCGGGCATACGTCGGGTGGCCCCGAATTCCTGAAACAGGCGGCTCACTTCGGCGGAATTCATATCCGCAGCGGCTGCGGAGGCGGGAAACGCGGGGCAGAGGGCCGCGCCTGCGGCACAGCAGCTCAGCGCAAGAAAATCGCGACGGGACATTTTCATAAGACCATCCTTGTTGTAAGGGAAAAGGATTTATACAGTTATGGTATAGTGTGCCGGTTCATCAAACAAGGAGGCGTAACAGTTTGTCATACTTTGGAAGAAAGGCTCCCGTCGGACGCGCCGGGGGAAGGGCGCAAAAAAGCCCGCCTTTGCCGGAACAAAAGCGGGCTGCGGAACATTTCAGGCCGGGCCTACATCACCGAACGGTAGAGCAGCACGAGCCCGGAGAGGAGAATCATGCCGAGCAGCAGCTTGCGGAAGGCCTGCTGCGGCATGCGGCGCACCACGGGAATGCTGATGAGCACGCCGAGAACCGCGCTGGGCAGGGAAACCGAAACCGCGCTGATGAGGCTTTCGGAGTAAAGGCCCGCCTGCCACTGGCCGAAAATGAGGCCCACGTTGAGGAAGTTGAAGAACATGCTGGTGGAGGCGAGCGCCTTTTCCTTTTCCCAGCCGCGGAAGGCCGCGTACACCGCAAGCACGGGCCCGCCCAGACTGGTGCAGGAGGTGAGGAACGCCCCCGCCACACCGGCGATGAAGGCGGTCAGGGGATGATACGGCAGCGAAGGCCGCACCTTGCGCGAAAGATACTGCCACGCCACGAAGAATATCAGCATCACGCCCACGCCGAAGAGCAGCGCGGGGCCGGAAACCGTGGTGAGCAGCGCAAGACCGGCCGGAATGCCCGGAATGCAGCCCAGCGTGAGAAAAAGCACCTCGCGCCACAGGATATGCCGCCGGTAAATGATGGCCAGCGCCAGCGGAATAATGAAGCCCGTAAGGCAGGAAATGAGAATGGCGTCTCTCGGCGTGGTGAGGAACGTCACCACCGGCATGGCTATCATGCCGCCGCCTATGGAGGTTACCCCGTGAATGAAGCCGCCGAGCAGCCACACGGCCGCAATACAGAAAAGCTGGGCAAAGGTCATGCCGCGCTCCCTGGTGCGAAAGAAGAACGTTTGCCTTGCGCGGGGTGCCGCGCCTGCCGGAAAACACGAACCGAAGCCCTGAAACAGGCCCCGGTATGGCGTCCATAAGGAAGCAAATCTCCCCCTCTGTCAAGACTTTTGCCGGAAATACCCTCTTTTTCCCGCCGTGCGCGGGCGGCGCCGGAAAAGAACGGGAAAGCCGTGCGCCTTCGGGCCCGCCTTTCCCGCATCGCGTTGCAGAACATCCGGGGAGGGCGGAAGAGGCGGAAGGGCATGGCGGGGCGCGGAAAAGAGGGCAGGGCCGTTTGTTCCGCAGGCTGCGGCCGGAAAGGCGAAATCCCCCGGGCTTGCGGGAAAAATTAAAAATACATCAATAATACCGGAATATTGGAGATGATTTTTAATGGTTTTGTAAGCGATTCCTAAAAAGTTGCTCATCACCCTCTGCGCTAAGGTGACACCGGAAAGGAAGAGGGATCCTTTCCGATTGTCAGAACTTTTTTCAGAGGAATGAACACCATGAAAAAAATTGCCACACTTCTTCTTGCGGCAGGGCTTACCGTTTCGGCGTATGCTCCTGCGTCCGCCGTCGACGTCAAGGTGGACGGCGAATACCTGATCAACTTCATTACGGGCGAACGCGCCGGTACCGGTCAGAATTTCGACAACGCCGGTCAGCGTCTGCGTCTCGGCATGTCGCTCACCGCCAGCGAATACCTGTCCGGCTACTTCCAGGTTCAGACCGGTACCAGCCCCGACAGCACCGGCGTGTATGACTGGGGTTCCGATCCTTCCGGCAACAGCACCGCCATCGGTATGCGTCAGGCCTATGTCGACTGGATGATTCCCCAGACCGGGGTGAAGGTCCGCATGGGTCGTCAGCTCATCGGTCTGCCTGAAGATGCCTTCGGCAAAAACGCGGTCATGCATCCCGGCTGGCAGGGCAGAGACGGTATTTCCGTTTCCGCCCCTGTTGCCGACTGGCTGGATGTTTCCGCCTTCTGGCTGCGCGGCGCCTATGACAGCGAGGGCGACGACGCATTCGGGTACGGCAACGATACCGACCAGTCCAGAAAGTCCGACTTCTTCAGCGTCATGACGAACTTCCGGTTCGACGGCTTCTCCTTCTCTCCCTATGTGATGTACGCCGCGCTGGACAAGTCCAGGGAGAACAAGCTCAGCAACGGCGACTTCATCGGCGACATGGTTCTGGCCGACGGCAATGCCTTCTGGGCGGGTACCAACTTCATCATGAGCCGTTTCGATCCGTTCCGGCTCAAGGTGTCCGGCGCCTACGGCATGATTGCCTACGACACCACCGACGGTATGCTCCCCAACGACAGAAGCGGCTGGTACGTCCAGGCGAAGGCCTCCTATGACACCGACTGGGGCAGGCCCGTTTTCGGCGGCTGGTATGCTTCCGGCGACGACAAGGACGTGCAGTACCTCGGGCAGGACTGGATTCCTTCCTGGGCGGGCCGCTTCCATCCCACCATTGCCTATACCGGCGGCGAATTCGGCCTTTATGACAACAATACCCGCCATTCCATTGCCGGCACCTGGGGCCTGCAGGCCGGCATCGAGAATGTCAGCTTCCTTGAAGGCCTGAGCCATACCTTCACCGTGAGCTGGTTCCAGGGCACCAACGAGGCCGGTAATGCGCTCAGAACGTCCGGGGCGGACATCAACCCCGTGCATTACATGACCTCCCGCGACAATGCCGTGGAATTCAACCTGGCTAGCACCTATAACATCTACAAGAACCTGAGCGCGTGCCTCGAACTTGCCTACATCATCACCGACTATGATGAAGGCGACCATGTGGCCTGGGCCTCCGCCCACGACATCGACAAGGATTCCTGGAGCACGGCTCTGACCTTCAGCTACAAGTTCTAAACGTATTTCGGTGGTAAGCTTTTGTGGGGGGGGCACCTCTCTCCCCCCACATTTTCATATCTTCATGAAATTTATTAGTAATAAATTATAATTTTGAAAGAATATGAAATATAAAAGCAAGATATATAAAGATTATCATTATGATAACATGAGTGATCACGCTCTTTGAAAAATTTTACAAGGAGAAAAGTGATGATAGAAACCCTGAGAAGACAGGTTTCCATTCCGAATCTTAAATTCCTTATCTGCACAGGCAATAGGGAACTTATGTTGAATATTTTTAATTATATGGAGCCTATTGGCTATCATCTCGATAATTGCTCAAACAGTGATGAACTTTTGGAAGCTCTCCTTACATCAAATTATGATGCCCTGATCTTTGACAGCGATATGAAGGACAGGCAGGGTATTCCCTTGTACGGAAGGCTGCGCCTGAACGGCTACAGCGGAATCATATTTCTTATGGCTAAGGAAACTTCATGGGAACACTTTCAATACTATATTGACGGCGGCGCCGACGGGGTCATCTCCGTTCCCATCCACATGCTGGAGTTTGAAGTCAGGCTCCTTGCAGGCATACGCCTGGCGCAGAAGCATTTCTTTTCCACCAGCATATCGTGGGAAGGCATCGAGATAGACATGGAGGCGCATACCGTGACCAGCGAAGGGAAGGAACTCGCGCTTTCCCCCCAGCTGTTCACGCTGCTTTCCTGTCTGATGAAGTCGGCTCCCAGAGTCGTCAGCCATCACGAGCTGAAATCCCGTCTTTACGGCAATACGCCGCCGAACAGCAACGCCTTTCAGGTGGCGATTCATCAGCTGCGCAGAGCGCTTCAGAATATCAACAAGCCCATTCTGAAAACGGTGCCGAAGGTCGGCTTTCGCCTGGACTACATGCCGAGAACCTGACATTTCCTCCGCAAGAGGCCCATGGGCGGAACGGCTGCCGGCCCGGGGCGAGGGCGCATCCCTTCGTTTCCCTTGTCGGGCGCATGGGAACCCGTGGAAAACGCCGCATGAAAAGCCCCGCGCATGACGGGGCGGCCGTTTCCCGCCGCGGCAGGGCGGAGAGGCAACGGTTCCGGCAGACGGAAGGAACGCCGCGTCACGGCAAGGGGGGCCGACGCCGTTTTTCACGGCTTTTCCGGGAAAGCGCGGGGAAATTCCGTCATGCATGAAGCGCCGGGAAAGGCGGGCGCGGCCTTCCCGTACCTTTCGTTTTTTTCCGGGACGCTGCCCGCGCATCCGGGCAGGGAGGAACGGGAAAAGAAGGCTCCGGCCTGCGGCCGGAAGGCGGCTTTGCGGGAAACATGCCCGGTTTTCCGCCGTGTCCGGTCGAGGGGAAGAAGTTTTTATTTCGGGCACGTTTCCGGCAGTCGCAGACTGAGCAGGGCGGCCAGAAGGCCGAGCGCCGCGATGGGCAGGAAGGCGGCGGAGAATCCGGCATGGAGCGAAGCGCCCTGCATGTTTTCCAGAATGAGGCCGGAAAGGTTCTGGAGCAGCGCCCCGGTCATGAACATGCCCGAGGCCATGAGTCCGCCCACCGCGCCCATGGCTTCCGAACCCACGAGCGCGCGGGCTGCGGAATACGCGATGGGGTTGGGCCCGTTGGCCGCAATGCCGATGCCGAGAGATGCGGCGTAAAGCCCCCATACGGGCAGCATGTCTCCGAAAACGATGATGGCGCCGAACGACGCCGCGCCGAGCAGCCCGGCCAGAAGGAAGGTTCTGCGGTGGGAATGCAGCACGCCTTCGCTCAGCCAGGTGACGAAGGGCGCGCCCGCAATATGGCCCGCCGCTCCCATGGCCAGAATATTGCCCGCCTGCGCCGGGGAAAGCCCGTGCGCCTGCTGCAGATACACCCCTCCCCACAGCCCGTGAAACACGAAATACGAGCTTGCCAGAGCAACAAAGAGCAGAAACAGCCGCCACAGCGGCCCGTTTGCGGCAAGGGCGCGCAGATCTTCCTTCAGGCTGCGGGCAGAAGACGCGGAAGCGCCTTCTCTCCCCGGGGGAAAGTTGCGTACCACAAGAAAAAGGGCGGCGGAAAGCGCGGCGGAAGCACAGGCGAGCGCCGCGCAGGAAAAGCGCCAGCCGCACGTCTGGGTAAGCAGCGCGAGCGGCGTGGTGGCCAGAAAGCCGCCCAGCCCCCCGGCGACGAAGAACGCCGTGCACAGGCGCGAGAACATGGAGGGCGCAAACCAGCGCCCGAACAGCACGAACGAGGACACCATCACCCCGGCCATGCCCAGCCCGTTGAGCATTCTGCCCGGCAGGGCCGTGCCCAGCCCCGAGGAGGAGGCGAAAAGAAGCCCGCCCCCTGCCGCCAGCGCAAACTGCAGCCCCATGAGCAGGCGCGGCCCCAGGCGCGAGGAAATCAGCCCGGAAAAGAACTGCATGACCGCATACGCGCACAGGTACACGCAGCTCAGCCTGCCCATGGCTTCCGGCGAAAGGGCAAGGTCTTTCATCACGCCGGGAGCAAGCACCGTAATGGCCGCGTTCTGAATGAACACCAGCATGTACGCCGCGCACAGCGTGCTGAAAAGAAGCGTTTTATACAAAGGAAACATGGCGGAAAAAAAGGGGGCGGATGCCCGCCCCCGGATGGCTGTTACAGGTCGTAGTTGCCGTACTTGCCGGCGCGCAGTTCTTCCATGTGGAACTTGTTTCTTTCCTGCACGAAGGTGAGCACCTTCTGCACGAGTTCCGGCGATTCGTCCTTGCACACCTCGTTCTTCCAGTGGTCGAGGAAGGGCGCGAGCGCCTTCATGAGCGCCGCATGGTCGGCATCGGAAAGTTCATAGAATTCATGCCCCTGCCGGCGCATCCATTCCGCGTCTTCCTTCGCGCCGTCTTCCAGGCTCTTGCCGATGGCAAGCGCCATGTTCACGCCGCCCTTTTCCTTGAGCCAGTTCTGCATGTCCGCGGGCATTTCATCCCACAGCGGCTTGTGAATGCTGATGTTGAAGCCCGTCACGCCCGTGTTCAGCATGAGGTGATACTTCGTGGCTTCCGAAATCTTGAAGGAGCGCACCGGAGCCATGGGGCAGAGCACGCCGTCCGCCATGCCCTTGGAAAGCGCGAGATAGGTGTCGGGAGAAGGCAGACGGATGGGGTTCGCGCCCAGCGCCTTGGCGATTTCAATGGTGACCGCATCCCATACCACCAGCTTGTGACCCTTGAGCTCCGCAAGGCTCTTCACCGGCTTGATGGTGTGCACCTGATAGGTGGCCGATACCCAGGAGGTGAAGCACTGAGAGTTCGGGGGCAGTTCCTTCTGTACTTCGGGGAACGCTTCAATGAGTTCCTGCATCACCACGCTGCCCGTGATGGCGTTGGAGAAGAGGCCCGGAACGTCCACCACCGAAAGCAGGTTCATCTTGCCCGGGAAAAGCGAAGGCCGCACGCGCCCGAAGTCCACACGGCCGTCCGCAACCGCCATGATGCCTTCCGTTTCAGGGAAAAGCTCGTTCGTCGCAAAATAGTCGAAGCTCAGACCGTTCTTGCCCGGAAACGCTTTTTCCGCTTCCGCCATGAAGTCCTTCCACACATATTCCACCGAAGGATGCGAAATCGCATAGCCCCCGTTGAACGAAAGATGCCGGAAGCCCTTCGCTTCCGCATGGGGGCAGACACAGAGCGAAAGCCCGATAAGAGCCGCAGCCAGTCCGGTCATGTGTTTAAGCATACGTCCTCCTTTTTCCACTTGCGGAAAGGCACTCCGCCTTCCCTTGTTCTTTTCGTATCACAGGGAATTATCCCTCTTTCGTCAATCAATAAAATTTGCCCGGGTGTTCAGTGAGGATGTACACTGTCCGCAGGAAAGGCAGGAAAGGCGGGAAAGGCGCCGGGGGGAATGATTCCCCCCGGACCCCCTCGTCCGGCAGGGCGAAAGCGTGGGGGAAGGCAAAGGCTCTCCTCCGGCTCACGGCTTTTTCCGGGAGAATTTCGGGCACGGAAGGGCAGGCCCGGGCAGGCTTCCGCCGCGTCTTCGCGGCACGGCTCCGGCGCGGAGGGCGTGGTTCTCCGCAGTCTGTCCTCTGGGCAGGGCGCGGAAAGCGTTGCCGTACCGTATGGCCGCCGGGCGCGGAAAGGCCTTGCCCGCCTCGTTCGGGCCGCGGTCTCAGTGTGAGCGTGCACTCCGTGCCCGCTCGCGCAGGCCGACTCCGTCCCGGCTTCGCCGGGCCGTCGTGTCAAGGGAAAGGATGTCTGGAGCAGGGGAGCGTTGAACATGGGCCGTTGCTTCATTCTGCTCCCGTTCTGAAAGATAATGTTTTTTCAACGTATCATTCCGTTTTCGTCCGTAAAGAAATAACGCGTTCTTCAACGCTCCGGGGCCCCCGTGCGCTTTCAGGCGTTCGGGCCGGAAGCGCAGGCAGCCGCAGTTCACATGCGGCGTCAAGCGTAACAGCCTCCGTACAAGCCCGCAGTCCGTACCGCAGGTCCAGAGCCGGCGGGCCTTCGCGTCACTCGGGCGACGTTTTGACCTTCGGCCTCAAATCCGGCATACTGAAGCATTGCCGTGCGGGCGCATCGCCCGGGGCGGGGCTGAAACCATGAACGATATCAACGTAAGTCTTATTCAATATCTGCGGCCTTTCTACTATGTGGCCGAAACCCGGAGCATACGCCGCGCAGCCGCCATACTCTGCCTTACCCCTTCGGCCGTGAGCCAGCAGATACAGAAGCTGGAAGAGGAACTGGGGATGCCCCTGTTCGAGCGCAAGGCGGGGCGGTCCCTGCGCCTGCTTCCCGCCGGGCGTTTTCTCCACTCGCGCATTCCGGCGCTGGGCAATACGCTTTTCACCATCTGCTGCGAACTGAAAAATTTTCAGGAAAAAAGGGAGGTGCTGCGGCTCGGCGCGCTGGCGCTTCTGCAGTCGCCGGTGCTCAAGGCCATAGCGCGGCACGGCGCCGCTCTGCCGGGACTGGATTTTTCCCTGCATTTTGAAGGCGCGCCCGCGCTCTGCCACGCCCTGCTTTCCGGCGAACTGGACTGCGCCATGGTCTTTCATGAGCACATACTCCCTACGCTGGAGGAAATACCGCTCTTTTCCTCCCCGCTGGTGCTGGTGGCGCATCCTTCTCTGGTGCGGCATCTGGGGCCGCAGCCTTCTCTGGAACAGCTTTTTTCCCTGCCCATGATCTACATTACCGGCACCAGCGGCCTTGCGGAGCTGGATGCCTATGCGGGCATTCCCCTCACCGGGCCGGTGCGCGTGCATGTGGCAAGCCCCGTGGCTGCGCTGGAAGCCGTGCGCCTCGGACTCGGCGCGGCCATTGTGTGCGTCCATGCCCTGCCGGACGACATGGTCGACCTGCAGAGGTTCGACCTCGGCCCCATGCTCCCCCGGCGCAGGGTGGTGCTGGCCCTTGCGCCGCAGCATCCCCTTGCCGAAAAGCAGCGGGAATTTCTGGAACTTCTGAAAAAGGAATGGGCCTGAACCATGGCGCTGCGCCGCGCAGCCGGACAAGACGGCCCAGCGGAAAAGCTGACGCAGGGCCTGTGTTGCCGTGTGCCCGCGGTACAAAGGCATACCGCTTTTCCGTTGCTGCCCGGCCTGGCAGGAAAGAACCTTTTCTCAACGCTCGGCGCCCCGGCGTTTTTCAGGCGGCCGGGCCGCGCAGCCTCCATGGACCTGCGCGCAGCCGGGGCCGAATCGTGCAGGCCCCGCATACGGGCGGCGTGTCCGGCGCAAAAGGCCTTGCGCGTCTCCCGCGAGGGCAGGGGGAACCGGGCCTTCGCGTCATCCGCGCCTGCGGGGGGCCGTCATGAGGAAGGGACGAAGAGCGTGGACGGGAGTTCCCTTCCGGTAAAAAACGCCTCTGCCGTCGTGTCATGCCGCCTTCGATGACGAAGGCGGCGCTTTTTTAAGATTGAAAACTCCCCGCTATGCGGGGAGTTCCAAAAAGGCGAAGCCTTTACATAAGTTAAAAAAGGGGTTCCTTTGTGAGATAACCAGTTGTCTCGACTCGAAATCTATACACAAAGGAACCCAATAATGAATGACCAGAGTTTAAACCATACCCGTTGGAGCTGCAAGTATCACATTGTTTTCGCTCCGAAATTCAGACGCAAGCTGGTATACGGAAGGTATCGCAGAACGATCGGCGAAATTCTGAGAAAACTGTGTGAATACAAAGGAATAGAGATAGTGGAAGCAAATGCGTGTGTGGACCATATTCATATGTGCGTCAAGATTCCGCCCAGGTATAGCGTGGCGCAGATCATGGGGTATTTGAAAGGGAAGAGTTCCCTGATGATATTCGAGAGTTTTCCGCATCTGCGCTACAAGTTCGGCAATCGCCATTTCTGGTGTACCGGTTATTTTGTCAGCACGGTGGGAGTAAATGAGGCGACCATCATCAAATATGTGAGGGAGCAGGAAGAACGAGACAAAATAACAGACCAGTATAGCCTGGTAGAACGGCCCGTCAGCTCGTTTACGAGCAGCAGGAAATAACTCTTCGGCAAGAGTCGAGACAGAGCCCTCTTAAGAGGGCAGCCGGGTAACAGACCCTTATAGGGTCAAATCAAACCGCCCCTTGAAGGGGCGGTCCTGACTTCTGCCTATTTCTGCGCCTTGACGATGTTCAGCGCGGAGGAAACGAGCGAGGCCATATTCCCCATATCGGCCGGAACGATGAGGGTGTTGCCCTGCTTGGCCACGTTGGAGAAGGCTTCCACATACTTTTCCGCCACCTGAAGGTTCACGGCGCTCATGCCGCCTTCTTCGGCAAGGGCCGCGGCCACCATGCGTATGGCCTCGGCCTGGGCGGCGGCCACGGCCTCGATGGAGCGCGCCTCGCCTTCGGCGCGGTTGATGGCGGACTGCTTTTCGCCTTCCGACTGGGCGATGAGCGCGGCCCGCTGGCCTTCCGCCAGGTTGATGGCCTCCTGCTTTCTGCCTTCGGAAGCGGCGATGAGGGCGCGCTTTTCCCGTTCCGCCGTAATCTGCTGCTGCATGGCGCGCAGGATTTCCGCCGGGGGCGTCAGGTCCTTGATTTCATAGCGCAGCACCTTCACGCCCCAGTTGCGGGCCGCCTCGTCGATGGCGCGCACCACCTGGCTGTTGATTTCCTCGCGTTCCTCAAAGGTCTTGTCCAGTTCCATCTGCCCGATGACGGAACGCAGCGAGGTCTGGGCAAGCTGGGAAATGGCCTGCACATAGTTGGACGTGCCGTAGCTGGCCAGCTTCGGGTCCGTTACCTGAAAATACAGAAGCCCGTCCACCGTAAGCTGGGTATTATCCTTGGTGATGCACACCTGCGCTTCCGTATCCAGCGGGATTTCCTTTAAAGAATGCCTGTAGGCCACCCGGTCGACGAGGGGAATGATGAAGTTCAGCCCCGGTTCCAGCACGCTGTGGAATTTGCCGAGCCGCTCCACGATCCAGCCCTGCTGCTGCGGCACCACCCGGACGGCCAGAGCCAGAAACACCAGCGCAAGCACGCCGAGAAGGATGGTGAAGTACGGAAGGTAGATGGTGTCCGTCATGAGTTCTCCCCAGATTCGGGTTCAAGAATGAGTGTGGTGGAATCGAACCCCGCAATGCGGAAACGGCCGGGAAGCGCTTCGTGGCCGTCCTTCAGCACCGCGTCCCACAGGGTTCCCCGGTATTTCACCCGGGCGCGGCCGTTTTCCCATGCCTCCACGGACACGCTGCGCCCTACGTCCAGGCTGTTGTCTTTAATGGCGGCGGCCTTGCGGCGCCTGTTCCGCAGGGCGAGCGCAAGGCACGATGCGGTGGAGACGGCGGCAAGAAGGACCGTCTGCCACAGGGCGCCCGGAACGACCGGCGCGGCAAGGGCCGTGACCGCGGCCGAAAGCGCGAGGGCAAGGCAGAACAGCGTGCCCGTGGCAAGTTCGATGATCAGAAAAACAACGGCTGCGGAAGCCCAGAAAAGAGGGGACATGACGCCTTCCTTGCTTTCGGTTCTCTCTTTTCTTGTAAAAGGCAGGGACAGGTTTTGTCAATTTTCGGGGAAATGCCGTGCGTCCTGCCGCAGGCGGGCCGTTTTTCCTCCATGGCCGGAACCGCCGCGCCGGAAGAAGGCGATGCCGTATTCCGCCGCGCCGGGGCGGAGGGAACGTGCCGGCTGTACGGAAGGTTCCGTCCGGCTTTTTCGCGCCGCAGCCGCTTCTTGCCGTGCCCGGCGGCCCCGCGGGAGCCGGGCGCATGTTCCCCATGCCGCTGCGGAAAAGAGGGCGCGCTTCTGCCGCCAAGGGCCGGACTGCGCCGGAAAAAAGCGCAGGGAGGACGGCGTTTGAGATGGCCGGGGAAACCGGGGCGGAAAGGGCGCTTCATGCAGCCCTCTGCCTGGTTCCGCCGGGGATTGCCGGAAGGTGCGCCGGGCGAAGGCCGGACCGCGGGCCTTATGCCGCCGCTGCCCCGCGCCGGGCAAAAAAATACGCCGGGACCGCCCCTTCCGGGGACGGCGCACCGGCGAACACGCGGGAGGCGGGTTCCCCCGCATGGAAATTTACGCTTCGGCCTGGGGCGCGTGGCGCTTTTCCCAGAGCTTCATGTCCTTCATCTTCTTGCGGCGCACGCGCTGAATGCTCTTGCACACCAGCGGCACGCCGCTCTTGATGCCCCACTTTCTGCGGTAGGAATCGGCGTCGAGGCCGTGCTGGGCGAGGTGCTTCTTGGTGATGAGCTTGAAGGACTTGCCGCATTCCAGGCAGGTGATGCTTTTTTCCCTGATGGAACGGGCGGGCGCGGGGGCGGCGTCTTCTTCGTTTTCCGCGCTCTGGCCTTCGCTCAGGCTTTTCAGGCTTGCGGACAGGGCGCGGATCATGGCAACGATTTCCTCTTCCTGCATGACGCGCACGGAAGACTGGGCTTTGACGAGTTCGATTGCCTGCTTCAGGTAATCATCCATAAGACATCCTCCGGGGGGTGAGCGGCGTGCGCCGCCGGCGTTTTTGTATGGTTGAACCGTCCTGCGGGCGGGGCGGGTTCTGCGGCTTTTGGTGCGGGCGACCCGGTGGAGAGAATCCCGGGCCGCCCTTTGTCCGTAACTCCGTGCCTTTTCCCGAAAGGCACGGTTGCGGGGCCTATCGGGAAGCCCCGGCAATATGGGGATGAAGGCCGCACTTTGCGGCGTTGTTCTTCCTGATCCAGATATCGAAGAGCAGCTGGGAAACGAAGATGGCCGTGAACATGGATGCCAGTATGCCCAGCGCCAGCGTGACGGCGAAACCCCGCACCGGCCCCGTACCGAACTGATAGAGTACGGCCGCGGTGAGCAGCGTGGTGAGGTTGGAATCGAGAATGGAGCTGCGCGCTTCCCTGAAGCCCGCCTCTATGGCGCGCGCCATGGACAGGCCGCGGCCGATCTCCTCGCGGATGCGCTCGAAAATGAGCACGTTGGCATCCACCGACATGCCTATGGTGAGCACCACGCCCGCAATGCCCGGCAGCGTGAGCGTGGCCCCGAACAGGCCGAGCCCGGCAAAGAGCAGGCTGATGGTGAACACCAGCATGGCGTTGGCCATAAGCCCGGAAAGCCCGTAGGTGAGCTGCATCACCAGCATGACGCCGAGCGAACCCACCGCCCCGGCCACGAGGCCCGCGCGTATGGAATCGGCCCCGAGGGAAGGACCCACGGTGCGTTCCTCCAGAACGGAAACCTTGGCGGGCAGGGAGCCGGAACGCAGCACCACGGCCAGATCCTGCGCCTCTTCGGTGCTGAAGGAACCGGTGATGGTGGCCTTGCCGCCGCTTATTTTCTGCTGGATCACGGGTGCGCTCTGCACCACGCCGTCGAGCACGATGGCGAACTGCTGATGGATGAGTTCGCCGGTGATGCGCTCGAACTGCTCCGCGCCCCGCGCGCTGAACTGAATGGAAACGCATGGCTGATTGCGTTCATCGAAGGCGGGGCGGGCGTCGACGATGTCCTGACCGGAGAGCAGGGGAGCGCGGTCGAGGATGACGCCGCTGGAAAGATCCCGGGAGACGGAGGCGTGCCGCGAGAGCGTGCCCGTGGCCAGCGGATACCACGCCGTTCCCGCGGGCATGGCTGTGCCCGGGGCGACGTCGTGGCGGACGCGGTGGAAGGTGAGCTGGGCCGTACGGCCGATGAGCTGAAGAGCCCGGGAGGTGTCGGTGACGCCGGGCAGCTGTATCTGGATCTGATCGTCGCCCTGGAGGCGGATGTCGGGTTCCGCCACGCCGAAGGCGTCGATGCGCCCGCGAAGCGTGCGTATGGTCTGGTCCATGATGCGCTCGCGGAGCTGTTTTTCCCATTCGGGGCGGAAACTGACGAGGATTTTTTCCCCGGATCCGGACGAGATGACGGAACCGACCGCCATCTGTCCGAATCGGTCGCGCAGCAGGTTGGAGAGTTGTTCGATTCCCTCGTGTTTGAGCGGCACGAATTCCAGCGTTCGACCGTCGGCATGACGGAGGAGGCGGGTCCTTATTCCCGCATCGTTAGCGCTGGAACGGATATCCTGCCCCAGAAGGGACAAAGATTGGGAAACGGCCTGATCGACATCTGCACCGAGCGTGAGATGAATGCCTCCCCGAAGGTCGAGTCCGAGATGAATGGGCGAGGGCAGCCATGCCGCCTTTTCGGGAAGCGAAGGAAGAATATTGACGGATATGCAGGCGACGCAGAGAAAAGCCGCCAGCAACGTGACGCAGCAGCGCCAGCGCAGGGAACGCATAAGAAAACCTCACAGAACGGACGTGCGGAAACAGGCCTTGCCGCCGCGGGGGGCGGCGCAGGTACGGAAACCGGAGATCAGACGTTCCGAGAGGCGGGAGGGGCGAGAGAATACCAGTGAATGAGCCCGTGAGACTCGGGCGGGAAGGTGCGCGCGGCAAAACATTCCTCCGCGCAGAGGAAGAATTCGGGCAGCGGAGGCACCGAAGGCAGGACGGCCGGAGAATCGGCGTCGTCGGGATCGGAGAAGGTGTTCTGCTGGCGTTTGCCGGGAGAACGGAGCGATGTGCCTTCCGTATCGGAGAAGGTCTTCAGCTGGGAAACGGGATTGCTGATGCCGCTTATGGCCAGCGTGAGCGAGGCGACCCGGAAGCTTTCCAGCTCGTGGTTCTTTTCCCCGGCCGGAGCGTGGGCGGGCATGAGAAGGGCGCAACAGACCATCAGGAGCAGAATCCTGATGGCGAGAGAGACTCTGACGGTTGCGCTGTTCATCATGTTTTGCCTTTCGACAGCTTGACTATGACCTCTTCACCCACTTTGTCAAGAGCCGTTCCCCAAAAAAAATTCAGCGCCAGTCCCTGCACACGTCCACCCACGCGAGCGCGCCGGAATATTCCTCAAGCTCCCCGGGCGTGAGTTCTATGCTGCTTGTGGAACTGCCGCAGGCCGGAAACACGGTGGAAAAGCGGCGCAGCGACTCGTCGAGATACACGTCCACCCCTTCCGGCACGCCGAAGGGGCACACCCCGCCCACGGCATGGCCGGTGCGTTCCTCCACCTCTTCGGCGGGAACCATCTTCACCTTCTTCACGCCGAAGCGCTTTTTGAAGGCGGAACTGTCCACCCGGGCGTCGCCGGCGGCCACCAGCAGAATGGTGCGTTCGCCGTTCAGGAAGGAGAGGGTTTTGGCGATGCGGCACGCTTCGGTGCCCAGCGCCTCGGCCGCAAGTTCCACCGTGGCGCTCGAATGTTCGTGCACGCACACGTCGTTTTCCCTGCCCCAGGCGGCAAGATGCCGTTTCGCGCGTTCCAGAGACATGGCCTTCCCCCTACAGATTGAGCATCATGTGCCACGAGGCGAGAATCATGGCGGCGTAGGCAACGGCCGAAACCGCGCCCGCTGCGGCGAAAAGACCGGCAAGGTCGGCCCACGCCTTTTTCCCCGTGAAGTTTGCGCGGCTGCGCCACAGGCCGAGGCAGGCCACCGCCCCGTAGAGGAGCGAAAGCGCCGCCCACAGGAAGAAGATGGAGGAACCGTACCAGGTGTGCGGATCGAGCAGCGGGAAGACAAGGCGGCTGAAGATGAGATGCGCCACCAGAGGAATGGAAATGCAGCATATCCAGAACGTGATCGTGAGGGAGTATTCCCCGCGCATCACGCGGAGGATGAGGTTGCTCCTGCCGTCCTTTTTCGGCCCTGCGGCGGCGAACAGCTCCGCCGCGCGCCTGCCCGCGCCTTTTTTTGCCAGTGCCATGTGTTCTCCCGAGCGTTTGCCCACGCGGGGCGGGCAACGCCGCGGCGTGGTTGTTCGTGCAGGCTTCCTGCGGAAGCTCCGCGCAGAATGTTGCCCGTTCCGGGCTTCGTGTCAAAGGAAAAATGCGCCTTTTCCGCGCGGTGCCGTGTTTTCGGCGTTTACCGGCCCAGAATGTCCCGCACCTGTCTGGAGAAGCTGAGGTCGAGCTCTATGGCCCGGGGGGAAAGGGTGCGGTTCTGTTCCCCGCCTTCCAGCGAGTATTTCGGATCGCGCAGGTCGCCTTCCAGCCGCACGGGCAGGGCGGAGGTGCCCGCCACCTGCACGGAGCCTTCCGCCTTTACCGTTTTCTGCACGAGATCCACCGTGCCGGAACCGGAAAGGGAAAGCCTGGCCGCATCCAGCGTAAGCCTGTCGACGGAGAAGATGCCGTCCTTGGAAACGAAGGAAAGGAAGAACCTGTCGAAGCGGTTGGTGGAAAGAATGCTCGACGCCAGCGGAATATCCGCAGGCAGAATGCTGAAGGCCGTTTCCACCTGCGAGGAGGTGATGCTGCCCTTGCCGCTCAGGGAGGGCAGGCCCCGCGACGTGGTGAAGGTGAGCGATGCGTTGATGGCCCCGTTGCCCTTGAGCAGGGGCTTTTCCGCAAGGCTCAGGGCAATGTCTTCAAGGTTGGCCTGCGGCACGCTGAAATTGATGGACAGGCGGGAGGAAAGGGGCGTGCTCGGCAGCATGACCGTTTTCATGGAAGCCGTGACCGGGCTGCCCGCCAGAATGCCCGACAGGGGGTTGAATTCGTACGAACCGTTCTGCCCGGCGAGGCGCGCGTGCACGTTTTCCAGATGCACGCGGTTCCAGCGCACATGTTCGGCCGAAAGCTGGAGATTCACGCGGGGCCAGCGGGTGAAGTCGCGGCTTTCCAGCTTTTTGGGCGTGCTGCCGTGGTTTTCGCTCTTGTAGTCGTCGAGATCAAGGTCGCCGAGGGAAAGTTCCCCGCTGATGACGAAGGGCGCGGGCGTGATGCTCAGCCTGCCGGAGAAGGTGAGGTCGTCGGCATTGCCCTGTATGCTCGTCATGCGGAGCCTGCCTTCCGACCAGCGCATTTCCGCCGCAAGGGCGCAGTCGCTGAAAATGCTGTGGTCCGCAAACGGCAGGGGATGCTTCAGAATTTCGCCGATGCGCTGGGGGTCGCCTTCCACATCCACCTTGAGCGTGGCGTCGCCCTGCACGGGGTCGCTGTACATGCGCGCCAGAGAGGCGATGCTGCCCGAGGCCGTGGCCGAAAGATCCGGCCCCTGGAAATGCAGCTGCGAAAGGGTGAGCGCGTCGCTGTCGAACCCGTATTCCAGCTTGCCGGAAAGGGAGAGATACTCGCGGAACGACACCCCCATGCCCGGAGTGAGCATGGCCTTTTCTATGGAGAAGGAGGCCTTTTCCTTGTTGAGCAGGGCCGAGCACTGCAGCTCCACCCCCGCATGGAAGGCGGGAGAGGTGCCGTCGATGTTCGTCTGAAGGTTGAAGTTGGTGGGCGTGCCCGGATGCACGTTGCTTGCGTTGAGGCTGAGCGGCGCGATGGTGAACGAGGAACCGTCGGGCTGGATGAAGCATATCCGGCCCTGATTGATGCGGATGTTGTCCGGCGCGATGCGCAGGGCGTGCAGGATGGTCTGGATGAGTTCGTCGAAGTCGCGCCGGTGTTCCACGCCCGCGGGAATGCCTTCCATGTATTCGCGCACCGGCTTTTTCAGCTTCATGGTGACGTCGAGGTCGTCCACGGAAAAGTGCTTGATGCTGAACTTGCCGGTGAACAGCGCGTGGGAGGAAATCATGACCGACGCGCGGCTGAAGCTGAAGCTGAGCGAACCGTCGGGGCTTTTCCAGGAGCTTGCGCCGAGTTCCAGCCCGCGGTTGGGGAACAGCGTGAGCGTGGGCGGCGTTTCGGAAACAAGGGGGGCGCCGGTGCTCGTTTCCACATAGGCGTTGAACTTGTCGATGATGATGTCGCTGTTGGTGACGATGAGGCCGATGAGACCCCCGCCTGTGACGAGGACAAGAAGAACAAGGACAATAAGTATCTTACGCAGCATCTGGCTATCCGGCGAACTGGGTGTTGGTCTACACTATACGCATTTTACGGCATGGGCAAGCCCCCGTGCAAAGGCCGCTTCTGCTCCGCGCAGGCGGGAAACATGTGCGGGTAGTTTGAAGAAGGAGGGGCGGCCCTGCTTCGCGAGCGGGGGACATGCAGCAGGGCCGGAAGTTGCCGTATCCGGCGTTCTGCTCCGCGTATTGCGGAGACCTTCTGCCGGAAGGGGGCGGTCAACGCTTCTGTGGGTGCGAGGGGCGCGGGGCATGGCGGCCATGTTCAGCCGGTGCTTCCCCACCCCCGCAATGGGGAGAGGGGCGGCATGCAGGGTGCGCCGGGGGAGGGGGAAGGGAGCTTCGGAGGTGCGGCATGGTATGGGGGGGCCCTGCTTCTGCCGCGGAGCAGAACGGAGAGTGCTTCCTCATGGAGAGGAGAAAGTCCTCCTGCCTGAAAGAGGGAAGGTTTCCGTCCGAAAAGGCATGTTTTCTGCGTGCGATGGATGGGGCGGAGTCTCACCGCATATGTAGCAGAAAATCGGTCTTTTCCATGCATTAGCTGTGGAGAAGGCGGCTTTTTCTGCGCGCAGGGGGCATCACGGCTTCTGCATGGGGAGGCGCGAGGGCGCGGGGCATGGCGACCATGTTCAGCCGGTGCTTCCCCACCCCCGCAATGGGGAGAGCGTGCGGCATGCAGGGTGCGCCGGGGGAGGGAAGGGGAGCCGTGCGGAGAGGGAACCGCGCAGGCGGGGAAAGAAGGATTCTCCCGCGCGGAAGGGGAGGCGTTTCAGGTGCGGAGGCGGCCGGAACGCGCGGAGCGCTGGGGGAGAAGGGGGCTGCGCCCGCACGGCGGGGGGAAGAGGGGCTCGGCGGCGCGGCATGAGAAAAAAATACTTGAAAATGATTTTCATTCTTGCTAACGTATGTTCACGCGGAAAAGGGCATGGCCCCGCCGCGACTCGCCAGAAGGAGATAATGCCATGCAGACGGCTGTTGTTTTTGTGATTCTTGCCCTTGCGGGGGTATATCTTTTCTTCCGTTTCCGCCGTTCCGTTTCGGGCGGGGGCTGCGGATGCGGTTGCGGCAACTGTTCCTGCGCGAAGAAGGGCGGCTGCGCCACCCACGGCGTGCCGCTGGAAACGCACATGCAAAAGCATGACTGACGCGCGGCGTTTCCTCTGTCTGCGGGCCGGGGACGAAGAAGCGCGCGGAACGCTCCGCCCGGGCGAAGCCCCTCCTGCGGGAAAACGCTGCGGGCCTGCGGCATGGGGCGGAAAAGCGCCGCACCTGCCTTGCGGTTTTTGGGAGGATTCTGTGGTCTCCCCTCGGGCAACGGCCCGTTTTTTCCGAAGCGCACGGCTCGGGGAGGCAACGGAGGGCCCGGCGGAAGGGAAGGGGGCGGCCTGGGTTCCCGGCCCGCGTCATGAGGCCGGAGCCCCGGGAGCGGATACGTTCCTGTGTACCCGGAGCGCATCCTTCAGGCGCTGCGGCAACGTTGAGAGGTCCTTGCTGCACGGCGGGCGAAAAGGGGGCGTGAAGCGGATGCCCCGAACCATGCGGAAGGGCGGGGAACGCGCTTTTTTTACCTTCGGGCCGGGAACGGCGGCGGAAAGGGAGGTATCGGCCCGACCTCTGCCCCGGCGGCCTCCGCGGCCGGAACTTCCATTCCCCCTCTCTTTCTTTTTCTCTCTCATTTTCCTTTGCCGGCTCTGCCTGCCGGGCAAGGCGCGGGAAGCTCGCGGCCCTGCCGCGGAAGAGGGGTCGGGAGGCCTCGGCGGCAGGGCTGCCGGAGGCGTTCCGCCGGGGCAGCGCGGCGCGGGCCGGGCTTTTTCTGCCTTCTTCCGGCTCTTTCCCGCGCTTTTTTCCGAAAGAGAGGGCGGGGGCACTTCCCTTTTTCAGAATCGGGCCTATGTTCTGAAAAAAAGGAGTTTGCCCATGAACACGCTGACACCCCGGCAGATTGTTGCCGAGCTGGATAAATATATAGTCGGTCAGGAACAGGCCAAGCGCATGGTGGCCGTGGCGGTACGCAACCGCTGGCGGCGTCAGCAGCTTGATCCTTCCATGCGCGACGAAATAGCCCCCAAGAACATCATTCTCATGGGGCCCACGGGCGTGGGGAAAACGGAGATAGCCCGCCGCCTGGCAAAGCTCACGGGCGCGCCCTTCATCAAGGTGGAGGCCACCAAGTACACGGAAGTGGGCTATGTGGGCCGCGACGTGGAATCCATGATCCGCGACCTCATGGAAATAGGCATCAAGCTGGTGCGCGATGAGGAAGGCCAGAGAGTGGCGGCCAGAGCCGAAGCGCAGGCCGAAGAGCGGCTGCTCGATCTGCTTCTGCCCGGCAGCGGCATGGAATCCGGCCGCGAAGCCACGCGCGAAAAGCTGCGCAATCTCTGGAAGCTCGGCCACCTGGACGACCACGAGGTGGAAGTGGAAGTGACCGAACAGGCCCCGCAGATGGACATGTTCGCCATGCCCGGCATGGACAACTCTCTGGGCAGCCAGATGAAGAGCATGATGAGCCGCTTCATGCCGCCCAAAACGCAGAAAAAGCGCATGAAAACCCGCGCCGCCTACGATATTCTCGTGCAGCAGGCGCGCGATTCCATGCTCGATGAGGAACGCATTGTGGAAGTGGCCCGCGAAAGGGTGGAACAGAGCGGCATCGTCTTCATCGACGAAATCGACAAGATCGCCAGCTCCGCCGCCCAGCAGCGTTCTTCCGACATTTCCCGCGAGGGCGTGCAGCGCGACCTCTTGCCCGTGGTGGAAGGCTGCGTGGTCAATACCAAGCACGGCATGATCCACACCGATCATATTCTCTTCATCGCCGCGGGCGCCTTCCATTTCAGCAAGCCTTCCGACCTCATTCCCGAACTGCAGGGCCGCTTCCCCCTGCGCGTGGAGCTTCAGGCCCTCGGCAGCAAGGAATTCTACCGCATCCTTACCGAGCCCCATAACTCCCTGCAGAAGCAGTACGCCGCCCTGCTTTCCACCGAAAACGTCACCCTCCACTTCTCCGACGAGGGGCTCCGGGAAATCGCTTCCTTTGCCGAGGAAACCAATGCCCGCAGCGAAAACATCGGCGCGCGCAGGCTCTACACCATTCTTGAGAAAATCCTTGCCGATATCTCCTTCGAGGCTCCCGACAGGGCGGGGCAGCATATCGTCATCGACAAGGCCTATGTCTCCGAACACCTCGAAGACGTGAGAAACGACGTCGACCTGCAGCAGTTCATCCTGTAACGCGCAGGGAGCGGAGAAAAACGCAGAAAAAGAACGGGGAAAGACGCGGGGCGCAGCCCCGCACCCCGCCGTGGAGAGATATCCCCGCGCATCGGAAAAGTTCCCCCGTATCCATCAGGGCGGAAGTCGTGAGGAGGACGAAAATCCTCCTTCGACTCTCCGCCTTTTTTTGCGCCGGGAAACATGTTCCGCCGTGGGGGCGCAGTTTCCGTGCTGGCTCGTCCTGTCCACACTTTTCACGTTGGCCGTCTGTTTTCCGGCCTTTGCCGGAGCGTTGTGTATGAGCGGGGAGAATAGAAGTAGTTCTATTTTAATAACAAGAGGTTATTCTTTATTTTTTAGTAATTATATATTTTTTACTGTTACCAATTTACTTTTTTTATAATTTTGATATCTTATATACATAATATATGTATTTTTGTTTTTTAAATTTTATGACGAGAATAATGAAAAGAAAAATATTCATATGATAAAAAAGAAAATTTTTTTAGTTAACATATTGTATAGAAGTGAACTTTATAAAGGAGATGTGTATGAGATTTCCAACGAAGGAGAAGGTTGTCGAGGATGGATATTTTTTTTCAAAAGATGTGTGTGAAAAATTAAAATATTATGTATATGCTTATTATGACAGTAAAGATAATGGTGTACCATTTTATATAGGAAAGGGAAAGGGTAATCGTTGTTTTCAGCATCTTTATGATAAAGAATCAACTAATGGTCTAAAAGTTGAGAAAATAAAAGAGATTTACTGTAGAAATGAGTATCCTACCATCGAAATTCTTAGGCACGGAATGGAAAGTGAACAGGAAGCTCTAACCGCTGAAGCATTGGCAATAGATCTTATAGGAAAAGAAAATTTAACAAACTTACAAAGTGGTCATGGAGCAAAAAAATTTGGTAGACATGGTATAGATGTGATAAAAGAGAAGCTTTCAGATAATAAAGAGATAGATATAAGCGATCTTCCAAAAAATAGTTTAATTATAAAAATACAAAAATCTTATAAAGAAGGGATGAGTTTGCAGGAGTTATATGATATTACAAGATCATGTTGGAGAATAAATCCTAATGATAAGGAAATAAAATATGTTTTTTCTGTATATAATGGTGTTATAAAACAAGTTTTTATACCAGTTGTATGGATTCCTGGTAATAGTACCATTAGGGAATTTACAAAAGTAACAGATGTTCAAAAGATAGATCCCGACAGATGGGAATTTGTCGGGCGAGTGGCCCATGAAAAGCAAAACCTTATAGGTAAAAGAATCACTTTGACGAGAGGAGCTCAGAATCCTTGTTGTTATACGGTTTTTGAATGAGCGTAGAAGTATAGGGGAGTTTTTTACTGCCTTGGTAAGTATATCGGAACAGGGCCGCCGACCGGAGCACCGGACGGCGACCCTGTAGATGTCGGGCAGGGAAATTCTCCCTCATAAGAGCGGAGGCGCTCTTTCCTGTCAGAAGCTTGAGGAAGGAGAAAGGAGGGGAAGGAGGAGAACCCCTTGACAGAAGGGCTTCCTCCTCCTCCCCCCGCATCAGACACGTTTACTTCTGCTCCATGGCGGAATCGAGAATGAAGGAGCGCGAATCCACGCGCTTTCTGGCCATGCCGTTTTCGATGAGGAAGGTCATATCTTCATCGAGGCTTTTGATATCGTCTTCATTGAGGCGCTTGTTGTAGTGAGACCAGGCGTAGAGGCGTTCGGCGTCGGCTTCGGAGATGCCCTGTTCCCTGGCGCCGAGGGCGATGGCTTCCTTATGGTTGTTCATCACCCAGTCGTAGGCTTCGTCCTGAGCGGCGACCACGACTTTAACGAGTTCCGGCTTTTCGTCGATGAATTTCTTGCCGGCGCACATGGCGAGCTTGGGCGTGACGAGGCCCGTGGCCGTGGCGATGATGGGCTTGCCCGCCTGTTCGGCCTTGACGAGCGCGCCTGCGGCGATGAGGGCGGCGTCCACCTTGCCGGACATGAGGGCCGCAAAGCTCTGGGGAATGCCCATCTGCACGAACTTCACGTCGTTTATGCTCATGCCTTCCCTGGCAAGGCCCGCCACGAGAAGCTGGTGCAGCACCGTGCCCTTGGGCCCGGCAATGGTTTTACCCTTGAGTTCCTTGAAGGTTTTCGCGCCGTTTTCCTGACCTGCCAGCCCGAACACGTCCGTGGGGCGGGAAGCGCCGGCAATGATGAACACGGGGTTGCCTTCGGCATTGGCCATCTGCACCGAGGTGGTGTTCAGCACGCCGCCCACGTCCAGAGAACCGGAAGCCATGGCCGTGGCCTGCTGCGCGCCGGAATCGATGTCGTGCCATTTCACGGTGATTCCCATGGGTTCGAGCTTCTTTTCCAGTATGCCGTTCGCCTTCATGGCCATCATGGGCAGGTTGAAGGGCGATTTCACATAGCTGATGTTCAGCACGCCGTCTTCGGCGAAGGCGGGCGCGGCAAAAAGGGAAAGGGCAAGGGAAAGCATAAGGACGCGGGGCATCTTCATAATAATTACTCCTTAGTATTCAGATGCTTGAGAATGTTCTGGCGGATGAGTTCCCGCCGTTCGGGGCCTGGTGTTTCGGAAATGTCGAAGCTTTCGCGGATTTCGCCCCCGGCCATGACCAGAATGCGGTCCGCCACGCGCAGGGCTTCTTCCATATCGTGGGTGACGAGCAGGCAGAGCGCGCGGCGCATGAGCCTTTTGAGCATGATCTGCAGTTTTTCGCGCGTGATGGCGTCCAGCGAGGCGAAGGGTTCGTCCATGAGCAGAATGCGCGGAGAACGCAGCAGCGCCCTTGCCACCCCCACGCGCTGGGCCATGCCGCCGGAAAGCTCCCGCGGCATGGCGGAAACGAGGTCGGCGGAAAGTTCCACCATGGCAAGCGCCTTTTCCATGCGCTGCGCCGCGTCCGGGCAGGAGGGCGGCAGCGCAAGGCGCAGGTTTTCCCCCACCGTGAGCCAGGGCAGAAGACGCGGGTCCTGAAAGACCATGGCGCATTCCTCGGGAGAAACGAAAATGCGCCCCGCATCCGCTTTTTCCAGCCCGGCGGCCACGCGCAGCAGCGTGGACTTGCCGCAGCCCGAAGAGCCCAGCAGGCAGGTGATGCCCGAAGGCGCAAGAGAAAGCGTGGCTCCGCGCAGCACCTCGCGCGGGCCGAACGCCTTGTGAACCCCTTCAAGAAGCGGCAGACTGCGCGGCGTGTTCATGCGGCAAGCTCGGGAAAACGCCGCGAAAGCAGCGCGGAAACAAGGAAGGAAAAGGCCGCGTCGAACAGCCAGCCCAGAAGACCGATGACGAGAATTCCCACAATGACTTCGTCCGCCCGCTGCATCTGCTCCGCATCCATGATCATGTACCCCAGCCCGCTGCCTGCCGCAATCAGCTCCGCCGCAATCAGCGCGCGCCAGCTGTACCCGAAGCTCAGCCGCAGCCCCGTGACGATGGAAGGCGTTGCCGCCGGAAGCAGAAAGAAAAGCGCCGTACGCATCCGCGAAAGCCCGAGACTCGCCGCCAGCTCCCGGAACGGCGCTTCCAGGCGGTTCAGGCCCGCCCGCGTGTTCAGATACATGGGAAAAAACGACGCCAGAACAATAATCGCAATCTGCGTCGCGTCCCCTATGCCCAGCCAGAGGATGAGCAGCGGCGTCAGCGCCAGAGGCGGCGTCATGCGTAAAAACGAAAGGCTCCCCTGAAGGCATTCGTCAAGCGTTTTCCAGCGTGAAAGCACCCCCGCCGCCGTAAACGCCAGAACCATGCTCAGCCCGAACCCCGCCGCAATCCGCGAAAGCGAGGCCCCGATGTGCGAAAACAGCGCCCCGTTCCCCGCCATGAAAAGCCCCGTTTCCAGTACCTGCGACGGCGAAGGCAGAAGATACGGCGATACCATGCCCGTTGCGGCCGAAAACTGCCACAGGCACAGCAGAAGAAAGGGAAAAAGCAGAGGCTTGACGATACGCATGCGCCGGATTCTAGGCTCCTGCGGCCCCTCTGTCCATACTGTGAAAAAAGCCCCTTGCCTGCCGGAAAAGGGCAGCGGGGCAGGAAAGGCAGGAAGAAAGGAAAGGCAGGAAGAGAGGAAAGGCAGGCGGGGCGCCGCCCCGCACCCCGCCGGGGGAGATAATCTCCCCCGAACCCCCGTATTCGGCAGGGCCGCCGTGGGAGGGGAGGCGGAAGCCTTCCTTCGACTCGCGGCCGGAGGGCGTGGCTGGAGGATGATGCGGGAGAGGTTCCGCCGCCTCGCTTTGATGCGTTTTGCGCAAGGTTGCCCGCCCGGAAATGCGTTCTCTTCGCCGCAGGGGGCGTGGGAGCGCTTCGTCTGCCGCGTTCGGGCTGCTTTCTCCGTGTGAGCGTGTCCTTCGGACCCGCTCACGCAGGCCGACCGTTTCCCGGCTGCGCCGGGCAACGGGTCAGAGGAAGGAGAGGAAAAGAGCATGAGGCTTAAACAGGCCTTGCTTTATTCTGCCCCCGCTTTTCAATGACGCCGTCGCAACTGCGTTTCGTTTCCCCATGGCGAACGGGCAGAATAGATTCAACGCCTTATTTCGTCTTGTTTGACAAAGGCGGGAGCTTTCTCCGCGTGCAGCCCTGCCGCTGCCGGAAAACGAAGTCTTTTTCTGGGGCTTGTTCCGCCTTCGTTTGCGGAAATCAAGGCGTTTCTCAACGCTCAGGGGCCCCCGGCCGGCCTTCGGGCAGCCGGGCCGCGAGGGCCGCGCAGGCGGAATTCACTTCCGCCGTAAGCAAGGCCCGAGTCGTGCAGGCGTTGTGTACTGTACAGTGTGTCTGGAGCAGACGGACCCCGGCGTTGCCCGGGCGATGGTGTCGCCCCCGGCCGGCCTTCAGGCGGCCGGGCCGGTGGGCATAAGCAGCCGGGATTCACTCCCGGCGTTAAACGCTATGCCCACCGTGCAGGCCCCGTACACTGTACAGCGTGTCCAGAGCTGACGGGCCTTTGTGCCACGCGGGCGAAGGAAAAGCTGGGCAGCGTAAGAGCAAAGGCAAGGCGCACCCTGCTAAAATACCTTGGAAAGCAGGCTTATTATCTGGGAAAATATGCGTACCAGCGCGAGGCGGAGCGGCGTTGCTGTTTTTTCCGGCAGGGCCGTCATCGCATAGGCAAAGCCCAGGTAAAGAATCATGCCCAGCAGAAAAGCGCCGAGAAAGACGCGCAGCATGAACCTGGTTGAGCTTGCCTTGCCCTGAAAGCGCCGGATGTAATCCGCCAGTACGGAGAGCGCGAACGCGGCCGCGGCAATGTATGCCGCCTGCATCAGAGAATCTCGAAGCGGGGGAAGAATCCCCGTATGGCTTGCGTGCCAGAAAATCAGCGCCAGAACGGCAAGAAAAATGCCAGTGATGATTTTTCCCCGCATGAGAAGGCTCCTTGGCTGCCCCGGCGTTGTGCAGCTTTTTTTGGTGCGCCGTACGGCCGTCATTCCGGCAGGCGGAACGTGCGTGCAGGCCATGATGCGGAGTGTACGGCATATTTCCCCTTCCCACAACGGTGCGGAGATACGGCCGTAAGCGTGCGATACGCGAAACAGGCGATGGCAATATCCTGCCTTGCCGGGGAGTACCATACAAGAGGGAGGGAAAGAGCGGGACGATGGGCGGTTGCCGTACTCCACCTTGTTTGACAAAGGCGGGAGCCTGCTCAGCGTTCGGTCCTGCCGCTGCCGGAAAGCGAAGTCTTTTTTTTTTGCGTTTTATTCCGCCTTCGTTTGCGGAAATCAAGGCCCGAGTCATGCATGTTCTGTGTACTGTACAGCGTGCCTGGAGCAGACGGGCCTTGGCGTCACCCGGGCGATGGTGTCGCCTCCCCGGTTTGCGAAGGATGGCCTTATATCAGCGCACGGGGGTCCCCGGCCGGCCTTCAGGCGGCCGGGCCGCGAGGGCCGCGCAGGCGGAATTCACTTCCGCCGTGAGCAAGGCCCGAGTCGTGCAGGCCCCGCACACTGTACAGCGTGTCCAGAGCTGACGGGCCTTTGTGCCACGCGGGCGAAGGAAAGGTCACAGGCGGAATTCACTTCCGCCGTGAGCAAGGCCCGAGTCGTGCAGGCCTCGCACCCTGTACAGTGTGTCCAGAGCAGACGGGCCTTTGTGCCGCCCGGGCGAAGGAAAGGTCACAGGCGGAATTCACTTCCGCCGTAAGCAAGGCCCGAGTCGTGCAGGCGTTGTGTACAGTACAGCGTGTCTGGAGCAGACGGGCCCCGGCGTTGCCCGGGCGATGGTGTCGCCCCCGGCCGGCCTTCGGGCGGCCGGGCCGGTGGGCATAAGCAGCCGGGATTCACTCCCGGCGTTGAACGCCATGCCCACCGTGCAGGCCCCGCACCCTGTACAGCGTGTCCCGTATAAAAGGAGCCCGGCGTCACCCGGACTTAAAAGGTCACTCTCAGGCCCATCATGAACTGATGGACGTAGTTGTCCTTGGAATTCAGGCGCATGTCGCGGGCGATGCCGGAAACATTGCCGTTGTCCATGGTGAGGAAGCGGTAGCCGATGTCGGCGGACACGTTTTCCGTAAAGGCATAGGAGCAGCCGAGGCCTATCTGTCCGGCAAACACCGTGTCCGTATCGCTGTTGGAGCCTACAAGGTCGGCCATCAGGCGGGAATGGTCCACATGGCCTTCCGTCTTGAGAAAGGCCATGCCCAGGCCGCCGCCGATGTAGGGCGTGAAGCCGTTCCAGGTGGTGATGTCCCAGTACACGTTGGCAAGCAGCGTCTGAAGGCCGATTTTGGCGTGCACGGCATGGTCGCCTTCACCCGAGGTTTTGGAAATGCTGCCGTAGGCCCCGTATTCCAGTTCCGCACGCACGGGCACGTCGAACATGGGGGCGAAATCGTAACCCAGGGCCAGCGCGCCGCCGGCGCGTGCCGCGGTTTTGGAATCGGAACCGAGTTTTTCCCCGAGGTAGGAAAGTTCCGCCTTGGAATGCTGAACATTCAGCACGAACTTGGGGGCGACGTACACGCCTGCAAGGTCGGCGGCAGAGGCCGTGCCGGGCAGCATGAGGCAGGCCGCCGCAAGAAGTATGCCGATTCGCTTGAACATGAGTTTTCTCCTTGGCTGAAGGGTCTCTGGCCGGGCGTTTTGTCCGGCCCCGCGCGGACTGCCCGCGCCTCGCGTCCCGCGTAACCGGGGCCGCTTTCCTTCTTTTTAACCCGGCTGCGGCAGCCTGCCATGATTATCATGGCTCCCCCGCGCCGGTACCGTAGGGGCAAAAAGCGCCAGAGGCGCGCCTTCCTGAGAAAGCCGTGCCTGTGCCGCGCAGGAGAAGGCCGTCATAGAGCCGGACAGCGGGGAATGTTGCTGATGGCGGACACGGCCGGGAGCTTTCCGCCGGGCCTTCCTTCCCCGGCGTCGGGAACAGGGAAAAGGTCGCTCCGTGGGAAGGGAAGAGGCGCGGCAGGTCCGGGGCCGCTCGTGCTGCGGACAGGCAGGGCGCACCATGCGCGCCTGCGGAGGGCAGGGAGTGTTCAGGCCGGAAAGAAACGGGGCAAGGCCGCGTGCGGGGCCTTGCGCGGGAACAGTTCCCGCAGCCCCCGCCCGAAACGGCACGGCGGAAACGGAAGAACGATATGCCGCCGCAAGGGCAGAACCACAAAAAAGCAGCCTGCCCTGCATGACATCCTTGCTGGCGGGCCGCCGGGCATGCCCTTTTTCGCAACAGCGCGGGCCTGCCGTACCCGCGGCGGAGAGCGGCGGGAGCGACGCGCCGTTGCAAAGAAGGCAGGATGCGCTTGCCGGGCTTTGCGCGACAGGGCAAGGAGCGATGCCGCTCCCTTTTCGGGGAAAATGCGGAGCCTGGCGCGGCCTCTTTGCGGGAGAGCAGAGGCGAGGGCGAAGGGGTGCGAAGGATGCCGGGCAACCGCGCGGACGAAAGGCGGGCGAAAGCGCAGAGGCACGGGAGAGCCCTGCAGGCGACGCGCCTTCCCCACGGGGAGGCGGGCTTATGCGGTGGGGGGAAGGAGGGTTTCCTTTTCTTCCCGGGCTATTTCCTCCGGCGTGCGGCGGCGGAGGCGGAATTCATAGAGGAAGAGAAGCAGCACGGAAATGAGCAGCGGGATGATGTAGTAGAGCACGCGGAACACCAGAATGGCCCCGAACAGGCGCTGCGGCACCACGCCGTGAATGATGTGCATGAGAATGAGTTCCAGCACGCCCACGCCGCCGGGAACGTGGGTGAGCACCACGGCCACCTGGGCAAGGAGGTAGTTGGGCAGAAAATCGGCAAAGGAAATGCTGCTGTGTTCCGGCAGAAGCACATAAAGGCAGGCGGCGGCCACGAGAAGGTCGGCGCAGGCCACGGCCGTCTGCGCCAGAGCTATGGGCAGGGTGGGCAGGGCGAATTCCTTCTTGAAGATGCGTACCGCGCGGCCCCTCGCCCACCAGCACACGAAAAGGTAGAGCACGCACAGGCCGAGCAGCGCGGCCCCCAGCGGCCGGATGTGGGAAGGTTCGATGGAAAGTTCCGGCGGAATGTGCACGTCGGCAAAGAGCAGCACGCCCCCGGCAAGGCCGAGCGCGCCTATCCAGAACGTGACGGCCAGCATGAGCACGAGGCGCACGATGTCGATGGCGTGGAAGCCCCAGGCGCTGTAGAGCCGGTAACGCACCGTGGTGCCGCCGAGAAGCGCGCCCAGATTGTAGCTGATGGCGGAACCTGCGAAGGACACGAGGCAGATGCGCGGGAAGGGCAGCTTGCGGTGTATGGCCTTGACGGCCAGCCAGTCGTACCCCACGAGAATGGCGTAGTTGAGCACCACGAGAATGACCGCCATGAGAAGCTGCCTGTTCCGTATGTGGAGTATGCTGTCGACTATTTCCTCCATACTGTAGCGCTTGAGCTTGTCGTAGAGAAGCCAGCAGGCCAGCGCGCAGATGAAGATGACGAGAAGCTTTCCCAGAATCGGCAGATATTTCTTCATTATCGGCAGTCCGTTACCATAGGGATACAGGGTTGTGCCCGGGAGATGGTTCCTTTTTGCGCAACCACAATACCCGTATGGCAGCGTAAAGGCAAGGGGAGGAGAGAGACAAATGCGGTAGGGCGCGGGCCGGGCTTTGTTTTTTCCTTTTTTTCCGCGGAAGAAGGGCGCCTGCCTCCTTGCGCCGCAAGAGGCGCGGCGTTTTTCCCCGTGCGGGGAGGGAACTTTTTTCATGCTTCTCATGAGGCGGAGGAGCCTGCCCTCATGCGGGGGCGTTGACGCTCCGCCCGCGCGCCGTTAATCTGAGGCCGGAATATGGCATGAGCCGGAAGGCGGGAGGTATGGCATGGCGGAAGAGGCGGCAAAAAGCCCGGCGCGGCGCGGCAGGCCGAGAAAGGAGCGTTCCGCGCTTCTGGAGGCGCAGGCCGCCATAGACGCGCCCGCTCAGGAAAGGAAGGAGCGCGCGCCGCGCCCCTCGGCCCTGAAAACGGCGCGGAAGGCCCCTTCGGACAGCCTGCGTTCTCTCGGGGAGCGCTGGCTCGACGAGCTTCTGGCCGTGCGCGGCCTTTCCCCGGCCACGGTGGATTCCTACCGGCAGGACATCGCCTCCCTTTCCTCCTTTCTGGAGGAGAGCGGGGCGGAGAATCTTTCCGCAGGGCAGGCGCTGGCAAGGCTGGATGACGAGGAGCTTCTGCTCTTTGTGGTGTGGCTGCGCGCAAGGGGCGACGGCAAGCGCACGCTGGCGCGCCGCCTTTCGTGCCTGCGCGGCTTCTTTTCCTGGTGCGCCGACAGAGACATGATGGAGGGCAACCCCGCCGCCCTTCTGGACGGGCCGAAGCTGCCGCATACCCTGCCTTCCGTTCTGAGCCGGGAGGAGGTGCTCGCGCTCATTGCCGCGCCGGATGAAGGCACGAAGCTCGGCCGCCGCGACAGGGCCATGCTGGAACTCATGTACGCTTCCGGCCTGCGCGTTTCCGAACTCATCGGCCTGCACCCGCTGGACATCGACCTTCAGCGCGGGGTGGTGCGCGTGTTCGGCAAGGGCCGCAAGGAACGCCTCGTGCCCATCCATGCGCGGGCGCTGGCCGTGATGGAACGGTATCTGCGCGAGGTCCGGCCCGAATTCATGCCGCAGGACAGCCATGTGTTCCTGAACCGCTCGGGCACGGGACTCACCCGGCAGGCGGTGTGGAAGCTCATCCGCCGCTATTCGCTGGAGGCGGGCATGGACCGCGATATTTCGCCGCATACCATGCGGCACACCTTTGCCACGCATCTTCTGGAAGGCGGGGCCGATCTGCGTACCGTGCAGATGCTGCTCGGCCATAGTGACCTTGCGGCCACGGAGCTTTATACCCATGTGCGTTCCGACATTCTGGAAGAGGTGTACCGCCGCTGCCACCCGCGCAACGCATCCGCACAGGAAGAAACCGGCCTTCCCCCGCAGGGGGAGCCGAGCATGAAGGAATGACCGATGAGCGCCGATACCGTCATCACCTGCCACACCAACGCCGACAACGATGCCCTCGCCTCCATGGTGGGCGCGCTTTTCCTGTACCCCGGGGCCGTGCTGCTTTTCCCCGGCAGTCAGGAACGGCAGGTGCAGGAATTCTATGAAGAGGTGGTGGAACCCCTCTTTCCCTGCGTGAGCCAGAAAGAGCTGGACGTGGAGGCGGTGCAGCGCCTCGTGGTGGTGGATACGCACCTCAGAAGCCGCCTGCCCCAGGTGAAGAAGCTCCTTGAGGAGCGGCCCGGCATCGACATACAGGTATGGGACCACCACGCCCTTTCCGACGACGAAGGGGAGGACAGGCTCGCCGCCTCCCTTCTGCGCGTGGAAGGCGCAGGGGCCGCAAGCACCATGCTGGTGGAGGAAATACGCAAAAGAAACCTTTCCCTCACCTGCGAGACGGCCACCGCCCTCGCCGCAGGCATTTACGGCGATACGGGTTCGTTCCTCTACAGTTCCACCACGCAGAGAGACATGGAGGCCGCGGCGTGGCTGGTGGGGCAGGGGGCCGACCTTGCCGTGGTGAGCCGCCTCATCACCCGAGTCATGGGCCGCGAACAGCTCAAGGCCCTTTCCGCCATGCTGGAAAACACGCAGGTGCGCGAGGTGGGCGGCGTGGTCATGGCCATATCCTCCATGCAGAGCGAAACCTTCCTTGAGGATTTCGCCACCCTTGCCCCGCGCATCATGGAAATAGAGGACTGTTCCGTGCTTTTCGCCATCGCCTCCATGGAAGACAAGGTGCAGGTGGTGGGCAGGAGCCGTTCCTCCCTGGTGGACGTGGGAGAAATATGCCGCAGGCTGGGCGGCGGCGGGCATCACTACGCGGCCTCCGCCTCGGTGAAGGACATGACGCTGCCTCAGGTGCGCGATTTTCTGAAAATGCAGGCCTCGCTCATCGTGAACGCCGATGAAACCGCGGGCAGGCTCATGACCGCGCCCGCCCTCGGCGTGTCGGAAAAGCTCACCATAGGCGAGGCGCAGGCGCTCATGATACGCTACGGCCTGAAGGCCGTGCCCATTTTCGCCGACGGCACGCAGCGCTGCGTGGGCCTGCTTGCCCAGGAAACCGCAGCCAAGGCTTCCGGCCACGGGCTGGCCCATGTGGCGGTGGCCATGTACATGCAGCGTTCCTTCAGCGTGGTGCCCGAAAGCGCGGATATTCAGGAACTTGTGGATATCATGATAGGCGGGCAGCAGCGCCTCATTCCCGTGGTGGGCGGCGGCGACGTGGCGGAAACGGACGAGGATGTCCGCGCAGGCCTGCTTATGGAAAGAGACGTGGTGGGCGTGGTCACGCGTACCGACATCATACGCCTCTTCATGGGAGAGAACGGCGCGCACATTCCCCCGGTGAGCCGCAAGGCGCGCAAGGAACGCAACCTTTCCTCCGCCATGTGCAAGCGACTTTCCCCTCCGTGCATGACCTTTCTGCGCATGGCCGGGGAAATCGCGCAGGATATCGGCGCTTCGGCCTATGTGGTGGGCGGCTTCGTGCGCGATCTCGTCATGGACGGCAAGGGCCTCAAGTGGCCCGACATCGACATCGACCTCGTCGTCGAGGGCGACGCCATGGCCTTTGCCCACAAGCTGGGCATACGCCTCAAGGGCCGCGTGCGCGAACACCGCGAATTCATGACGGCCATGCTGGTGTTTCCCGCCGAAAGCCTGTGCGCCGATGTGGAAAAGCACCGCCGCACCCATCTGGCCGACCCCACGGAAATCAAGGTGGACATCGCCACCGCGCGCCTGGAATTCTATACCGAACCGGGAGCCCTGCCCCAGGTGGAACGCGGTTCCATCAAAATGGATCTGTACCGCCGCGACTTTTCCATCAACGCCATGGCCGTGCGCCTCAATCCGCAGGTGTTCGGCCAGCTTGTGGACTTCTTTGACGGGCAGGAGGACATCCGCAACAGGCGCATACGCACCCTGCACGCCCTGAGCTTTGTGGAAGACCCCACGCGCATGTTCCGCGCCGTGCGCTTCGAACAGCGCTACGGCTTCCGCATGGGCGCGCAGTGCGAACGCTTCATGCGCAACGCCATAGACGATCTGCACCTCATTCATCACCTTTCCGGTTCGCGCATCTGCCATGAGCTGGAACTCATGATGGAGGAAAGAAATCCCTTCCTCGCCTTCCGCCGCATGGACGAGCTGGGACTGCTGGCCGAGGTGCATCCGCTTCTGCGCATGAACGACGAAAAGCGCGACATGGCCGACCGCGTGCGCCGCGTGCTGGAATGGTACATGCGCATGTACCTGCCCGAAGAGCCGGATCTGCTCATGCTCATGGTCATAGCCCTGTGCCGCCGCGCCCCGGGGCCGGAAGTGGAGAACCTGCTCGACAGGCTGCAGTTCTCCGACAGAAGAAAGCGCGAAACCATGCTCGTGCGTTCCGCCATCATGGCCGCGCGGCAGGGCATGAACCAGTGGGAGAAGAAGAACGGCCCCATAAGCGAACTGCACCGCCTGCTGGGCCGCGCGCCGCTGGAAACCCTGCTTTACCTTCTGGCGCAGGAAGACGGGGAGGAGCAGCACGAAAAGCTCACCCGCTACATCTACATGGGCCGCCAGATGAAGCCCGACGTGAACGGCGACGACCTCATGCGCATGGGCGTGGAGCCCGGCCCCATGATAGGCCGTATTCTGAACGAGGTGCTCATTGCCAAGATGGATGATGAATCCATGGGCAGGGAGGAGCAGCTCGCCCTTGCCGCCCGCCTTGCCGTGCGCTTCGTGGCCGAGGCTGCGGCGGAACGCGGGCGCACCCTGGGCGAAGTGCTGGACGAGGCCGGGGAAAAGAAGCGCGCGTAGCGGAGTGTTCCGCACGGCCGGGCCGTTGCGCCCGCGTTTCCGCAACGATGAGCCCTGCCTTGCGGGGCATACGGGCCTTCGGGCCGCAGAGGCGGGGAGGGCCCCCGGCGGAGCGTGCGGAGAATGTTTCCGAACGCGGGTTTCCGGCTCCGCCGCTGCCCATGCCCGGAAGATGCGCCGCGGCCGCGCCTGGGAAGGCCGGGGGGCTTTTTTGCGCCGCAGGGCCTGCGCGGCGCGGAATACGCAGGAGGAGGCCCGTTTCGCACATTTGGGAAGGCGGCCGCCGGGGCGGGCGGCGGAGGGGCGTTTCCTTGCGGAAGAAGAGGGGGGAGACCTTTTCGCCGCGCTCTGCGGGACTTGTGCTTTTGCTGCATCATTGGTTATGCTGAATACGGGCGAAGAGCCGTGCGGCGGGGCTTTTCCGGCAAAGGTCGCCGGCGGACGCCGCGGGGCGCGCCGCCCCCGTTTCCCTGAAAAGTGCGTAAGGAGGAATGCGGCATGGCATTGCTGAATCCGTTGACCGATACCGAGCTTTCCGACTACCTGCCGTTTCTGGAAGAGCGGCGGAACCGTTACCGCGAAGAGAGCGCGCGCATCCTGCGCGGGCACGGTTCCCTGAAGGAGTATGCGGGCCTGCATCAGCAGCTGGGCCTCAGGCTGGTGACGGACGCGGGGGGCTCCCGCCGCTGGTGCATGTGCGAATACATGCCTTCCGCAGGCCGCGTATGGCTGACCACGAACCGCATCAACTTCGAACTGCGCCCGGAATATGAATTCGTGCGGCTGGGGCACGACCTCTGGCGGCTCTACCTGCCGGAAGAAGCGCTCTGCCACGGCGATTATTACGAGATACGCCTGTACGGCAAGGGCGATACCGGGCTTCTGCGCCGCGTGCCCGCCTTTGCCCGGTGGGTGGAGCAGGACAAGAGCAACCCCGACCAGTGGTGCGCGAGGGTGTGGGCCCCGGAAAAGCCCTATGAATTCCGCCATGCCGCCCCGGCAAGGCCGAAGTTCCCCCGCATTTACGAGGCACACATAGGCATGGCGCAGGATGCGCGCACCCATACCAGGGGTTCCATAGGCAGTTACGACGATTTTTCCTCCAAGGTGCTGCCCCGCATCAAGGCCGGGGGCTACAACGCCGTGCAGCTCATGGGCGTGCCCGAACACCCGCTCTACAAATCCTTCGGCTATCAGGTAAGCAGCTATTTCGCCCCCTGTTCCCGCTACGGCGACCCGGAAGGCTTCTGCCGTCTGGTGGACGAGGCCCACAGGCTGGGGCTTTACGTCATTCTGGACATCACCCATGCCCATGCCTGCGCCAATACCGAGCAGGGACTCGCCAAATACGATTCCAGCGCCTATTTCTTCGATACGCGGGCCAATCAGTGGGGTACGCCTTCCTTCGATTACCGGAAGGACATGACGCGGCGCTTTCTGCTTTCCAACTGCCGTTACTGGATGGAGGAATTCCATGTGGACGGCTTCCGTTTCGACGCCGTGGGCAACATGCTCTATACCGATCACGGCATAGGGGACAGTTTTTCCCATGTGGGGCGCTGCTTCTACGCGCCGGACGGCACGCACCGCACCAACGCCTGGGGCGAGCTGTACCTGTGCATGGCCAACGCCCTCGTGCACGGGCTGAACCCTGCGGCCGTGACCATTGCCGAGGAATTCAGCGGTATGCCCGGCCTTACCTGCCCGCCGGAGCAGGGCGGGCTCGGCTTCGACTACCGCTTTGCCATGGGCCTGCCCGACTTCTGGGGCAAGTACATCAAAAAGCCCGGCGACATGGGGCGGCTGTGGTATGAAATGACCAATCACCGCCCCTACGACCGCACCATAAGCTATGTGGAATGTCACGATCAGTGCATCAACGGCGACGATGCCATGATCTGGCGGCTGGTGGGCGATGCCATGTACACCCGCATGAGTCCCTTCAACGCCACCTGGAACGAGACGCGGGGCGTTTCGCTGTACCGGCTCATGCGCGGCATCACCCTCACGTCCGCCGATGCGGGCTATCTCAGCTTCATGGGTACGGAATTCGGCCATCCCGAATGGCTGGACGATGAGGAACACGCCCACCGTCAGTGGCAGCTTGCGGAAGATCAGGTTTCCTTCTACGCCGCGCTCGCCCGCTGGGACAGGGCGCTTTTGAAGGATATTGTGGACAGGCACCGCCGCGATTTCGCGAAGAACCCGGAATTCCGCTTCATTCATGAGGATCATCGCCTGCTGGCCTTCGGCCGCGGCAGGCTCCTTTTCGCGTTCAACTTCCACGAAACGCGGCCGGAGCCGGAACTCTGCTTCCCCGTGCCTCCGGGAAAGTATGTGGAAATCCTCTCTTCCGATGAACCGCGCTTCGGCGGCTGCGGCAACCTCGTGCCCGGAAAGCCCGCCACCGAACACTTCAGCGACGCTGCCACCGGCATAGACATGCAGAACATCACCCTGTACCTGCCCCCGCTCACCATGCTGGTGCTGGAAAGAAAGTAGAAAAACAGACTCTCCGGCCCGCCCGCATCCGCCGGACGCGGCAGGGCGTGGAAGAGGCTCCCGGAAAGGAGAAAGGCCCGCCGAGGTATAGCCCGGCGGGCCTTTTGCGTGCGCTTTTTGCCATGAGCCGGGGCGCACGGCGCGTCTGAACGGTGGGGGCGTTTTTTGCGGTATTCTCTCTTCAGTCCGGGATGGGAACAGGGGCGGGGCAAAAGAGCGGCGTGCTTCCCTTCCATCGGGCGGGAGGCGGCCGTGCTCTGCCGGAGAAGAGCAGGGCACGTCGGCGAGGGGAAGGCCTGCCGGAGAGCCTTTTTCCTTCGCTGCGGCATTGCCGCCGCAGACAGCATCGGCGTGTCGCATGTGCGGTAAGGGGCTTTTTGCCGGAGGAGAGGGCGGCAGGGCACGGCGTTTGCCTTTGACTCCCTTGCGTTCTTCTGCGGTACGGAGCCTGCCCGGCGGCCCGGCTTTTGCGAGGAGTTTTTTTACGAGCAATGAGACCATGCCCGTGCGGAGGCAGGGTCCGGCGAGACTCATGCTGCGCGTTCCGGCGAGTTCTGCCGAGGGGAAGCCGCCTTTTCACGAAAAAGGGCGGAGAGAAAAGCCCGGAGGGAAAGCGCAGTTTCCTGCGGCGGAGAAGACCGGAGGGCGATGGCCGGGCGCTGTTTTCCGGCGGCTGTTCTGCGCTGCAGCGCCGGGAAGGCAAAATGGGGGACGAAACCTTAAAGTCCTGCTTTAAGCTCCTTCAGGCAGGAGCCTTTTTTTTATGCTACCCCTTTCCGCGCCGGGACATGCCCGGCAGGCGCGCTTCTTCGCACAAGCAAAGGCGCGACATCATCTGCAGAACATGCGGGAGAGAAAAGGAGAAAAAGGCATGAACGCATGGATTCTTCTCATCATGGCGGGGCTTTGCGAGATAGGCTGGCCCCTCGGGCTCAAATGGGCGCAGTCCGGGGCATGGAGAGTGCCGGGCGCGGTGATGGCCGTGGTATGCATGGCCGTGAGCGGCCTGCTGCTTTTTCTGGCGCAGCGGCATATCCCCATGGGCACGGCCTATGCGGTATGGACGGGCATAGGCGCGGCCGGGGCCTTCGTGACCGGCATGCTGCTTTTTGACGAGCCCTTTTCCCTCATGCGTGCGGCGGCGGTGATGCTCATCGTGTCGGGCGTGGTCATGTTGAAAATGGCCTGAGCTTCCGGGTCGCGAAAAAAGGCATTGACCCGCGCCGCCCCGTGCGGCAGGAAAAAGGCATGATCATTACGACGGAACGACTCCAATATCTCTGGGCCGTGGCCGAAACAGGCTCCTTCACCGCGGCGGGCCGCCGCCTCGGCGTAAGCGCGGCTGCCGTGCAGCAGGGCATCGTGCACATGGAAGAGGAGCTGGGGGCCGGGCTTTTTCTCCGCAGTCCGGGCAGACGGCCGGAACTGACCGAGCTGGGGCGGCAGTTCTACTTTCATGCGCTGGACATCATTCCCCGGCTGGAAGGGCTGGAACACATGGCCGCAGCGCGCGGCCGCGGGCGGGAGGCGCATCTGCGGCTTGAGCGGGGGGGGCGGAGGCTGTCTCTTATACGCAGCTAGATGTGTATAGGGGCCGGGGGGGGGGGGGCATCTGCGCGTGGGCCTGCACGGCTTCGTCACCACGCCCGCCGTGCTGGAGGCCCTGGCCGGGCTGCAGCGCGCCTTCCCCTCGCTGGAACTTTCCGTGTACGACGGCGAGGATGCCGTGCTGCACTGCGACAAGCTGCGCCTTCTGGACAGCAGCGCCCGTCACGGCGTGGACATGCTGCTTGCCCCGGCGCGCCTGCGCTACGATCACGGCGGTCAGTCCGTGGTGGTGGGGCGCATCGTGTGGCGCGTGGTGGCGGCTTCGGATCATCCGCTCAGCCGCATCCGCGGGGAACTTTCTCTGGATGATCTGCTGCGTCATCCCCAGCTTCTGCCCATGCCCGGCGTCATCAGTTCCGATGCCTTTTACGACAGCTTCCGCCTGAGCAGCCGCCTTGTGCATTACAGCGAGTTCCACCAGCTTCGGGAAATGCTCCTTGCCGGCATGGGCTTTGCCGTGTTTCCCCTGCAGCTTGCCCTGCCGCTGGTGCGCGAGGGCAGGCTCAAGGTGCTGGAACTGGACTTTGACGACGGGGCAAGCTCCACCCCTGTGGAACTGGCCTGGGTGAACTCCCTGGGCGAGGCCGGAACATGGCTGGTGGAGCGTTTGCGCGCGCAGGAATGGGAGTAGGGCGTTTTTCTGCCCCTCCCGTCATGGGGCATTTCTTTTGCAGTGTGGGCGGCGTGAGGCCGCGCTCTGCCTGAAAAGGGCTCTGTGCGCCCGGCGGAAGGAATGCCCGGGCGCTGCCGCTGTGGGCGCAGCATTCTGAAGCGGCGGGAGCAAGGCGGCAGCAGCCGTGTTGGCGCGAAGAGGCCTTTGCCGTTTTTGGCCGCCTTCTGCGGGGCGGTTCCCGCAACGGAGGGAAAGCCGCCTTGTTGCGCAAAAGGCGCGGAGGGAAAAGGCCCCGGAGAGAAACGTTTTTTTGCGGAAGAAAAGGGGGAAGCCGGGCCTGTTCGCCGCTTCTGCCGGGCGTACCGCAGCGGGGCACGGAGGGGCCGCGGGGAGAGCCTGCGGCCGACGAAAAACGCCTGCCGGAGGAAGTTCCGACAGGCGCTTTTTTTCCGGCAAGGGGAGCGGCGATGCGCTCTCCTTGCCTATTTTCCGAGAAGTTCGAGGGTATGGCAGGCTCTGGCGTCGGCCTTCAGGCGCTTCAGATGGTTGTTGAGCTGGAGCACGCAGCCGGGGCACTGGGCGGTGACGATGTCGGCCCCGCTCTGGATGACGGTTCTGGCCCGCGCCTCGCCGAGTTCGTCGGCAATATCCGGGTTTTTCAGGCTGGAAACGCCGCCCCCGCCGCAGCAGGCGCCGGGGTCCTGAAGTTCCATAAGCTTTATCCACGGCTTTGCGGCAAGCTGCCTGCGTACGGCGCGGCCCACATGGGGGTCGAGCCGGAAGTGACACGGATCGTGCACGGCGACGATGAGCGGGTCGGCCGCGCTCACGGGACGTTCGCGCAGGCGCAGAAGCGCGGCGGCAGGCAGGTGTTCCGGCATGGGGGCGGTAAAGCCGCTGCGTTCATCGTGCTTTTGCAGAAAGACCGCGGCATCGGTGATGCGGCCCGAAAGTTCCCTGCCCGCGGCTCCGTATTCGCGCGAAAGGGTGCGGTGGCAGGTTGCGCACAGGGTGAGCACCGGCATGTCGGGACAGGCGGCAAAGGCTTCCGCATTGTGCTGCTGGGCCTTTTCAAAGGCCTCCCCGAAGCCGCTGAGCTGCGCGGGAGCGCCGCAGCAGGACTGCGCGCGGGGAATGAACACCGTGTAGCCGCGCAGGGAAAGGGCGTTCACCAGGGCAAGCGCGGCGTTCACGTTCACCAGCCCGCCGAAGCAGCCCGTAAAAAGCGCCACTTCCCCCACCTGCGTCACGTTGTCCGGCGGCATGACGCGCTCGGGCAGAATGTCGAACAGGGATTTCTTCGCAAGGTCCGGCAGGCTTCTCTTGCCCGCCGCGCCGCACAGGGCGTCCGGCAGGTGCCGTATGCTTCCGCGCGTATCCCGCGGAAAAACATGCTGGAAGAAGGAAGCGATGCGGATCATGTTGCGCATGAGCTCGCGCCGGGGCAGAAGGGTGCAGGTGACGAGTTTTTCCAGCCTGCGCGAGAGCGTAAGCTTTCCGTCGCCTTCGGCAAGGCGCGCGTCGAGAATGATCTGCGCGCCGTCCACGCCCTTGCCGCAGATTTCCGTGCAGGCCAGACACTGAAGGCAGCTTTTGATGGAATCGTGATAGCGTTCCCCGGGCTTCAGATCGCCCGCGGCCACGGCGCGCGCAAGGTCGATGCGGGCGCGCGGGCCGAAGGTTTCCACCAGATGATGTTTATAGCTGGGGCACACGCTGAGGCAGCGGCCGCAGTATTCGCAGGTGGGGCCTTTCATGGCTATCTCTCCAGCTTGCCGGGGTTCATGATGCCGTAGGGGTCGAACAGGCGGCAGATGCCGCGCATGATGCGCATCTGCTCGTCGCCGAGCTGCATGGGCATGTAGGCCTTCTTTTCCAGACCTATGCCGTGCTCGCCGCTGATGGTGCCGCCGAGTTCCAGAATGGCGCGGGTGGAGGCGTCGCAGAAGGCTTCGTAGGCGGCGTCCTCCTCAGGCTTGCCCGGACTGTAGAGCACCATGGGGTGCAGGTTGCCGTCCGCCGCGTGGGCGATGGTGACCACGTTGCACCTATGCTCCTCGGCCAGCTTTTCCATGAGCTTGAGCGCGCGGGGCAGAAGAGAGATGGGAACCGCGTAGTCCAGCGTGACCAGCCTGTCGGCCTTGCGCACCAGGGCGGCCGTGCCGCCGCGACGGGCCTTCCAGAGAATCTCGCGCTCCTCTTCGCCTGCGGCAAATTCCATGCCTGTGGCCTTGTGTTTTTCGCAGATGCCTTCAATGGTCTTCATCTGGCCTTCCAGCACCATGTCCGGCCCGTCCACCTCAATGAGCAGGGCCGCGCCCGCGCCTTCGGGGCAGGGCACGCCGTACACTTCCGCCACGGTGTTCAGGAACACGCGGTCCATGAGTTCCAGCGTGCAGGGCAGAATGCGGTGCCCCACGATGTCCGCCACCACGGAACCGGCTTCCGTCACGTCGGAAAAATAGGCGAGCGCCGTGCGGATGCTCTCCGGCAGGGGAACGAGCTTCACCGTCACTTCCGCAATGAAGGCGAGCAGCCCTTCCGAACCGCAGAGAAGGCGCGGCAGGTCGAAGCCGGTCACGTCCTTCTGGCAGCGGTTGCCCATGTGCACGATTTCCCCGCCGGGCAGAACCGCGGTGAGCCCGAGCAGATAGTCGCGCGTGACGCCGTACTTCGCGCCGCTTGCGCCGCCCGCGTTGGTGGCCACGTTGCCGCCGATGGTGGAATAGAGGCAGGAGGTGGGGTTCGGCGGGTACATGAGCCCCTTTTCCGCCGCCGCCTTCTGCAGGTTCCCCGTCACGCATCCGGCCTGCACGCGGGCCAGCCGGTCGGTCACGGAAACCTCAAGCACCTTGTTCATGCGCGCGCTGCACAGCACAAGCCCCCCCAGCACCGGCACGGGAGAACCGGCAAGGCTGGTGCCGGAACCGCGCGGATACACGGGAATGTGGCGCTGATTGCACAGGCGCATGACGGCGGAGGCTTCCTCCACCGTGGCGGGCAGGGCCACGGCGTCGGGCCGGTGGGTGGCGAAAAGGTCGTAGGCGAAGGAACGCAGGTCTTCCTCGGAATCAAGGAAGCCTTCGGGGCCGAGAATCTTCTTGAGTTCCGCGGCGATGTCGGAAGGCAGGCTCATGCTTTTTCTCTTGTGTCGGCCGGGCGGGCGTGGCCCGCCGGTTCTGAATGTTGCTGTGAAAACTCGCTTTTTGCGCGACGGCGCTTTCTTACTCCCATGCGGGGCGCTTGTGAAGCGTTTTCCCTGCAAGGCGGGCGGGGGGCGGCCTTCGGCATTTTCCGCGCCTTGCCGGAAGGCCTTCCGCTTTTTGTTGCGCTGCGGAAAAGGGCCTTCTTCCGCAGGCGGGGAGCTTCCGGCGGCCTGCCCCGTGCGCCTGTGCCGCGCGGCCTTCTGGCCGCCCGGGGCCGGAAGCAGACTTTCCGCCTTCCCGGGGACGGAAAGGCGGAAAGGGAAAACGGGGCGTTGCGCCTCAGGATAAGGGAACTAGGCGCGCGCCTTCAGGTAGGCTTCGATGCGGTCCATGGCCTCGGTGAGCTTTTCCTCATCCACGGTGCAGGCGATGCGGATGCAGCCCTTCACCGTTTCTTCCGGCCCGAAGGGGAAGCCGGGAACCACGATGACCTGCGCCTTGTCCAGAAGGTCGACGGCAAAGGCGAGGGAATCGTTTTCCGCCGCGTCGATGTGCGGGAAGAGGTAGAAGGTGCCCGCAGGTTCGAGGCAGCGCACGCCGGGCATGGCGTTCAGCCTTCTGGCGGCAAGGGCGGTGCGGCGCGCGTAGGCTTCGCGGAAGGCGAGAAACTCCTCCTGCGGCCCGGTGAGCGCGGCAAGGGCGGCGCGCTGGTTCGGCGTGCCGGTGCTGGCCACGGAATAGCTCAGCACCTTGACCATTTCCTTCATGATCCAGGAGGGGCCGAGGGCGTAACCCACGCGCCAGCCCGTCATGGCAAAGGTCTTGGAGAAGGAGTTGAGCACCACCGTGCGTTCGGCCATGCCGGGCCGCGCGGCAATGCTTTCCGCCCGGCCGCGGAACACGATGCTGTCGTACACTTCGTCGGAAATCACCACAAGGTCGTGGCGCACGGCGAAATCGGCCAGCATGTCCAGCGTGGCGGCGTCGAACACCACGCCCGAGGGATTGCAGGGCGAGTTGACGAGCAGGGCGCGCGTTTTCGGGGTGAGGGCCTTTTCCATGGCTTCGAGCGTGGGCATGAAGCCGTCTTCAAAGCGCGTGGGCACCTGCACGAGGCGTCCCCCGGCAAGGGCGCAGTGGCCCTGATAGTCGGAAAAGCAGGGCGCGGGAGCGACGACTTCGTCCCCTTCGTCCAGAAGCGTGCGCATCACGGCAAGCAGGCCGTGCATGGCGCCGGAGGTGATGAGCAGGTTTTCCTCTTCCCAGGGCAGGCCGTGCTTGGCGCGTTCCGCGGCAAGAATGGCGGCGCGCAGCTCCGCGTCGCCCCGCGAGGGCGCGTAATGGGTGAAGCCTCTGGAAGCGTCCTTCATGGCGGCTTCGCACACGAAGGCGGGGGTGTCGAAATCGGGCTCGCCGATGCTGAGGGAAATGACGTTCTTATATGCTGCGGCCCTTTCCACCATGCTGCGGATGACGCTGAAGCGCAGCGGCGTGACGTGGGAACTCAAGGTGGTGTTCATGTGGCTGTACCCTGATGGTTTGAAGCCCCGGCCGGAAAGGCCGGGGCTTGCGTGCGGAAGAATCACCCTGCGGGAACCTGCCCGCAGAATCTTGGGCGGAGAATCAGAGATAGCCCAGCATTCGCGGTATGGCAAGGCACACCGCAGGCACATAGGTGACGAGCAGCAGCACGCCTATTTCCACCGCGATGAAGGGCAGCACGGCGCGGATGACGTAGGCAAGGTCGAGCTTGGTCACCCCGCAGATGACGAACAGGCACACGCCGAGCGGAGGCGTGAGCAGGCCCACGGCCATGTTCAGCACCATGATCATGCCGAAGTGCAGAGGCTCGATGCCCACCTGCGTGGCCACGTTGAGCAGCGTGGGCGCAAGGATGATGATGGCCGCGCCGCCTTCCATGAACATGCCCACGAAAAGCAGCAGAATGTTCAGAAGCAGCAGGATGATGAGCTTGTTGCTGGTGACGGACTGGATGAGTTCGGCAAGCTGGTTGGGAATCTGCTCCGCGGCGAGCAGCCAGGCGAAGGCGTTGGCCGTGCCGATGATGAGCAGCAGCACCGCCGTGGTGAGCACGCTGGAACCGAGCACTTCCAGAAGATCCCTGAGATGCAGGGTGCGCTGGCACACGCCGAGAAGCAGCGCGTAGAGCACGGCCACGGCCGCGGCTTCGGTGGAGGTGAACACGCCGAACATGATGCCGCCCATGATGATGGTGGGCGCCATGAGCGCGGGCAGCGCCTTCCACAGTTCGCGGAAGAAGCGGCGGGCGGTGAAGGGATTCGGGTCGCGGGGGTAGTTTTCGCGTATGGCCACGAAGTAGCTGTAGGCCATCATGGCGAGGCCGAGCAGAAGGCCGGGCACGATGCCCGCCATGAACAGGCCGCCGATGCTCATGCCCGTGGTCACGCCCATGATGACCATGAGGATGGAAGGCGGAATGATGGGACCCATGGTGGAGGCCGCGGCTGTGACGGCCGCGCTGAAGCCGGGGGTGTAGCCGTTGCGGATCATGCCGGGCACCATGATGGAGCCGATGGCCGCCGCGTCGGCCACGGCGGAACCGCTGATGCCGCCGAGGAACATGGACGCCGCAATGTTGGAATGGGCAAGGCCCCCGGGAATGCGGCCCACCAGCATGTAGGAAAAGTCGATGAGGCGCTGGGTGATGCCGCACTTGTTCATGAGGTCGCCCGCAAGCACGAAGAAGGGCACCGCGAGCAGGGAGAAGGAGTTGAAGCCCTGGAACATGCGCTGCACCACCACGAGCAGGGAGGTGTCGTGCATCAGAAGCCCCGCCACCGTGGTGAAGGCGAGGCACAGGGCCACGGGCACGCCGAGGAACAGCGAAACAAGGAAGACGAGAAAGATGAGCATGAGCATGGCGTTTTCCTACTTTGTTTCGTCGTTGTTCTTCAGGGGATCGAAAACGGGGACGTCGTGCGCGTTTTCGCAGGTGGCGGCCACTTCCGCCATGTCTTCCATCACCGAGCTTGCAATGCTCGCGTTGGAACCGGCGCTGGTGGGGAATCTGTCCTGGAGCATGTCGGCCACCATGCTGAGCGCCATGAGCGCGCCGCCCACGGGCAGGCACAGATAGGGATAGATCATGGGAAGCTGGAGCGCAGGCGAAACCTGCATGGCCCCGCGCATGGCAAAGGCCCAGCCCTTCACCACCACAAGAAGGAAAAAGGCCAGCATCACAAGCTGGATGACGGGCGCAAGATATTTGTCGTACACGCCTGCGGGCAGATGCTCCACAAGAATGCGCACGCCCAGATGCCTGCCCTGGCGGAGCGCCACGGCACTGCCCAGCATGGCCAGCCAGCACATGCTGAAGCGGGCGATTTCTTCGCTGGTCTCAAAGGTGAAAAGATGGGTGAAGCGGCAGAATACCTGCCCCAGCGTGGCCGCGACCATGATAATGCAGAGGGCGATCCCCAGCCACAGGCTGATCTTCATGAGAACATCCGTCAGCCTGTTGATCTGGAAGGATATCAACGTCATGACATTTTTCATTAAGGTAAACCTCAAAAGAAAGGGAGCGCGTACGCTCCTGTTGGAGCCTTCCCGCAGCGGCCGGAACGGACCGCCCCGCAAAAGGCGGGGGCCGCGCCTTCAAAAAAGGCGGAGGGAAGGCTCTTAAGGCCCGCACAGGAAAAAGTCGGGGACGATGCCACCGTCAAAAGACCGTGCGGATGTTGCGGGACAAAACAACCGGGAAAGGCCCGTGAAATGAGCCTTTCCCGGAAAGCGTGCGGCACGTTTCCGCAGGGGGCGCTCAGCCCGCCCTGCGGATGCGGCGTCTTTCGACAAAGGAACGCCGCCTTCCCCCAAAAAAAGGGGGAAATGCCCGGATGCGGCCTACTGGCCTCTGGCGATCTTCACCATTTCCTGCGCTTCGCGGATGCATTCCTGAAGAAGCTGGTCTTCCTTGCCGGCGACCTTGGCTTCCGCTTCCTGGGCGGCCTTGACGGCGCCGTCCACCCATTCCTGACCGATGCGCTTGGCAATGATTTCCAGAGCGGCGGGCTGGGCCGCCTCGCGGAACATCTTCTGTTCTTCGGCGGTGGGGTCGTGAATCTTCATGCCCTTGTCGGCCATGTCCTTCAGGGCCGCGGCGTCGCTGGCGGCGGTGATGCCCGCGTGCACGATGCAGAAGGCTTCCGCGCCCTTCTGAAGCGCCTGCTGCTGTTCGGGAGTCAGGCTCTGGTACTTGTCTTCATTGATGAAGATGACCAGCGGGCCGTAGAGATGCCCGTCGAGCACGAGGCTGTCCTGCACTTCATAGAACTTGGAATCGTGAATGTTGGCGATGGGGCATTCCATGCCGTCCACCACGCCCTGCTGGAGCGCCATGTACAGTTCGCTGTAGGAAATGGGCGTGGGGGACGCGCCGAGGCCGCGCGTCATGGCCATGTGGGCCGGGTTTTCCATCACGCGGATTTTAAGATCCTTCATGTCGGCGGGCGTTCTGAGTTCCGCGCCCTTGGCCGTGAAGTGACGGAAACCGTGTTCGGCCACGGCGAGAATGCGCACGCCCGTCCTCTTGAGGAATTCGTCGGAAAGCTTCTTCACGAAGTCGGACTTCAGAAATTCCCAGCCCGCCGCATTGCTGCTGATGAGGTAGGGAATGTCGAACGCCATGGTCTGCGGCACGAAGTTGGCCGCCGGGCCGCTGGTGAGCGTGCCCATGTCGATGGTGCCCATCTGAATGCCTTCCAGCGCTTCGGCTTCGCCGCCGAGCTTGCTGGCATGGTAGAAGACGAGTTCCACTTCGCCGTTCGTGGCCTTGCGTACCATGTCGGTGTACACGTCGGCCGCGCACACGGTGCGGTTTTCGGGAGTGTCGGGGCCGGAGTTGGCGACCTTAAGGGTTATTTTCGCCTCGGCGGCCGCGGCGCCGGTGAGAAGCATGGCCAGGGACATGAGGACTGCGAGAGATTTTTTCAAGGGAGCGCACCTCTGAACAGGGTCTGATGTGAGTGGGAATCCTTTCCGGCCTTTGGGACGCAAGGAAAGTCGGCTTTTGCAGAACTTATTCCCGGAGGATGATTTTGTCAATAAGACAATAAAATATAACTTGTTGAAAAATATCGTCTTTTTAAAAAATATTCCGATTTTTTCGCTTGGAGACGGCAAAGTTTCCGCAATGCCTGAACATTTTTGGCAGAAAAGGGAGGCTTTGCTTTCCGGTGCGGCCGGGGCGAAAGGCAACGAGAGGGGCGAAAGAGGAAACGCATGGGAAGGCCCGGGGCAGAGGCGACCGGGGGAGGGGAAGCGTACGTCCGCGCCGAGGAGCCATGCCGCGCGGAGTGGGAGGCTTATTCGCTCGGTTCGCGTTTATGGCAGGCACGGATCACGTCGCCGGGCGCGGGAGGGTAGGCTTTTAGGGAAGCTCTTTTCCGGCATGGCCGAGGCGTCGGCTTTCCACCGGGGCGGGGATCGCCTTCTTGCTTCTAAAAAGCGCGGAGGCGAGGAAGAGCGGCCCCCGGCGGCAGGGAATGAACGTTGTCCTTCGTCACCAGATCATGTATAGAGTCTGTCTGACTTCCAGAAGCAAGAAGCCCGCGCGGGGGCGGGCTTACAGGACGTGTGCGGAGAAGTCATTCATTCATCATCCGCATGAGGTGTTTGACAAAATCATTGGTATCCAAAAAGTAGTTCGGGTATGCCTTTTTTATCTCCCGAATACTGTTCGCCGCAATTAGGACGATGGAAACATCAGGATTATTCTTATTCGCCTGTTCCTGGGAAGCATAGACATTTTCTGCAAATTCAAGCTGCTGACGTGAAAAGTTGAGGATGGATATTTTATTTTTCCTGGTATCAAGGTGCATGAGATGGTAACCGGAATAGTTTGTACTGTTTGATTCTATCTGTTTCGCAGTTAATGCAAGCCCTTGAAGTTTTGATGTTATTTGAAGATCGTTTTCAAGCTCTTTCAGCTCGCGAACTATTTCTTCATGGGTATGGTCACGATATTCTTCAAGAACGGGCTGCTTTTCATCCATGGAAAACAGGGCGCTTGACAACTTGAAGAAAGTCTTGAACTTTTCGTCACCCTCACCAGTCTTGAAGGATGATTTTTCTACGATGCCAAGGGTTTCAACGGCCGTAGCCCATGCATGTTGCAATCTTGTTCTGATTTGTATTTCAATATGCAGGATATTTAATTCAGGATGGTTGTTATTAATGTATTTATATACCTGATGCAGGCTTCTATATCCGTCCGGCTTGGGTTTTTTTATGTAATCATTAGGAGGAAGAAGTGGAATATGTTTAAATCTTGATTTACTCAGCGATGAATAAAGGTTATAAACAGCGCTTACATCTTTTAAAATGACGCGAAGGCCGCCTATGTCCTGCATGGTCTCCAGTCCCATGCGCGGATAACGTTTCAGCTTCTGAATGATGGAGGGCAGTCTTTTCAGACGTTGTGCAATGATGGGGTCGTCGTAATCAGACTTTTTTACCTTGAGGCGCAGATAGGCCTGAAACGTATTGATGGGATACGAGTGCAGCGCCCTCCATCTGGAGAGTGTGACAAGAGCCTGTTCCAGTTCTTCAGAGGAAGCATCTACTTTTCTGAGAATACTCCCTGCCTTGTGAACGGAACTTTTGCTGGGGACTTCTATGTGGGCAATGTCGTTCATGTTTATCTCCTGCATCCCTCTGAATGTTACGGCGTTACGGCTTTGACGGAGGAGCGCATACGGCGGAGATCCGGGTCAGGCTGGCGGCCCCGCAAGAATTCGGCACGGCTGTCGGGCGAAGCCATTACCTTTTTCGACGTATTGCTGTGATTCGTCCGATTAGGATATTCGGCCTCGTCATGACATTCTGATTTATGGCTGACAAAGCGTTTCCGTCCTCTTTGGAGTAGAATGAATTTCCTCTGTTATGGCAAGAGTTTTAATGGAAAATTTCTTATGGATATGTCAAGAAGCCGTGCTGCGGCACATGACTGTTGGACATGTTTTTTCGGGGCGCTTTTTTAAGGAGTCTTTTTCCCTTCAGTCCTCAGTCTTCATGCCGAACATGGTCCGGCACAGGGCCGTGCCGCTTCTGGTGCGGAAAATGCGCTCCAGCGCCGAACGAACGGCGTTTCTGCCCGCGCCGTCTTCATGCAGATTGACCAGAAAGTCCGCCTCCACAAGAATGCGGTAGTCCGCGCCGTCCATATTCGTGTAGGTGTGGTGATGCCCCACCAGGTAGCAGACGCGCTCCACCGCGTGCGGCGGCAGGGAAAGGGCGTTCAGCAGCGCTTCTGCTTCCGCCGGGCCTTCCTTTTCCTGAAGCGCGCCGGAACAGGAACCGTAGAGCGCTTCCGCCTTTTTTATGCCGATATCATGCACCAGAGCCGCCGCCTCAAGGATGAACTGCGTTTCGTCATCCAGCCCTTCTTCGCGGCCCAGCAGGCGGGCGAAGGCGTGTACCTTGGTAAAGTGCTGGATGCGCCGGGCGTCGCCGGAAAAATACTCCGTCATGGCAAGAAAAATGCGGTCGATATCGTCCATCATCGTGTCCTTATCAAGGGAAAATCCGTGTGCGACAGGCCTTTCCGGCTTGTTCCGGAAAGGGGGAGGCGCGGGGCGCTTCCCGTGCGGCTTTCCCATGCTTTTTTGCCGGTGTACGGCCGGGAAAAGGCGGCGTCAATGCCTGCGGTCACAGCTGCGGCCCCTTGCTCATGGCAACATCATTCTTATGTTAAAGCCTGCGCCGGGTGAAGCTGTCTGCGCCGGGATTTTTGGCGGCCCGGAGCCGGGCGACCGCGTGCGGGCATCGCCGCCGTGAGCATGGCGCGCCCTCTGCGTCGGCAGGGGAAACGCCGTGTCGTGGTCGGATGCCGGCTCGCCGTTCCCTGCAACATGGCGGCCATAGGCAGAAACGGCGATATCCTGCCCCGGGCTCCGCCTTTGCGTACCCTTGCGGCCTTCTGCGGCTCCCGCTCTCCGGGAACGGCGGGCTTTTGCAGGCAAAGGCGCGGCGGCCGCGGATGGGCCGGGACTCGGGGCGGCGTTGCCGTATCCGGCGGCAGGGAAGGGCTTTCCGGCGCGCGTGGGGACGGGGCTTTCCGCCGCGGAGGAAAATGCCCGTGCTGCGCATGGCGCGGCGGAGAACGGCCGGGCACGGGCCGGAATAACGATGTTTCCGGGGACGTTTTTCCCTCAGTCACTTTTTTCTTTTTTTCGCAGGACCCAGATAATCCATCAGGAGAATCCATGCTCAGAAGAATCATTCATATCGACGAAGAAGCGTGCACCGGCTGCGGCCTGTGCGCCGCGGCCTGTCACGAAGGGGCCATTGCCATGCAGGACGGCAAGGCCCGCCTTGTGCGCGACGATTACTGCGACGGCCTGGGCGACTGCCTGCCCGCCTGCCCGGCCGGAGCCATTTCCTTTGATTTCCGCGAGGCCGACGCCTACGACGAGGAGGCGGTGAAGGCGCATCTGCACAGTCAGGGCCGCACGCTGCCCGCCGAGCCCGCCGGAGACATGCGGAGCGAACTTCGCGTATGGCCGGTGCAGATCAAGCTTGCGCCGGTGAACGCTCCGTATTTTCAGGATGCCGATCTGCTCATCGCGGCGGACTGCACGGCCTATGCCTATGCCGATTTCCACCGCCGCTTCATGCGCGGCCGGGCGGTGCTCATAGGCTGCCCCAAGCTCGACGGTGTGGACTATGCGGAAAAGCTGGGCGCCATTCTGCGCGGCAACTCCGTGCGGAGCGTCACCGTCGTGCGTATGGACGTGCCCTGCTGCGGCGGCATGGAAAACGCCGTGCGCCGTGCCGTGGCCGAATGCGGGCACGACGTTCCCTGCGAAGTGGTGACCATAGGCAGAAACGGCGATATCCTTCCTCAGGCTCCGCTTTTGCGTACCCTGTAGCATTCCGTCGGTTCCCGCGCGGAACGTGCGGTGCTCTTCCGCAGGCCAGGGGAGGCGGCCGCGGCGGATGGGAGACCTGGCGGCGTTGCCGCATCCTGCGGCAGGGAAGGGCGGCAGGCTTCGGCCGGGCGCTCTCCGGCAGGGGAAAAGCCGCACGCCGTGTTCCCGGGCAGGCCGGGGCGGAAGGCCTTTTGCTTTTTCTGCCAGCCTCGGGCGTAACGACAGGCCGGAGCGTGTTGCCGAAGCGGAGGGAGAAGGCGAGGGGGTTTTCGTGCCTTCCCGGCTCTGCGGGGAACGTGCGGAGGTATGAGGACGCCGTGTTTCAAAAACATCGGGGCAGGGAAAGGCGTGCGCCGTTTCAGCAGAAACGGGGGAGGGCAAAGGCGTCGTCGCGTGAGCCTGCGTTTTTCCTGATATCGGAAGGGCGGAGGGGGACGACCTGCCTCCCCTGCCTGTTGCCGGAGCTTTGCCGCACAAGGTTTGCGGTGCGCTTCGGGGCTTTTCCCTGGTGGGCGAAGAGGGGGAGCCGTGCGCCGCGTTTTGCACAGGGGCCGGGCGTACCGCCTGGGAGACGCAGGGCAAGAAAAAGTGCGGAAGGCACGGAAGGCGTGACTCCCTGTTCCGCCTTGTGCCGAGGCTCCTTGCCCGGGCTTCGGAAGAGCGTTTTCCTTCCCTGCGCGGAACATCGCCGCTCATACCGTGAAAGATGCCGTAACGGGGGGAGAAAACACGGCATATCGCCGTATCCCGCGCCCTCTTTTCGTGCCGGAGGAAGAAAATTTCCGGCCTTTGCGGAAAAATTTAAAAAAAGTAAAAAAAAATGCTTGACGGCAGGGGGCAAAACGCCTAAACACATTCCTGCAACGGCGAGTTGCTCCGTTCCCCGATAGCTCAATAGGCAGAGCGGGTGACTGTTAATCACTAGGTTGGCGGTTCAAGTCCGTCTCGGGGAGCCAAATTTCCACAAAGGGCTTACGATGCATATCGTAAGCCCTTTTAGCGTTTAAGGCCTTCGGGGCGTTTTTTGCGTGACGGACGGAGTTCCCTGCCGGGCAGGTGTAGAGCGCAGCCGCCGGGAAGACAGGGGGACTCTTGTTAAGAGATGCCTTTTCGAGTTATGGGAGAGAATTCTTGCAGACAGTTCGAAGGAACAGGGAAAGTCAGCCTGCGACTTCCTGCAAGGAAGGGCATGAACGCATCGTAGAAGCGGCGGCTCTCCTGAGCATGAAATTGCGCCATACGGAGCCAGTCGACTTCATCGTAGATGCTGCCTCTTCAAGGGCGTACATGACGTTTGAGTGCATAAGGTCGCTGTTTCGCTTCCATTGCAGGGCATGTCCGATACTCTTTTTTATATCCGCACCATGGGGGTACAGAAGGTCGAATACCGCTTTATTGCGATCCTTCTCTGCGCCGAGATAGAGTGCTATTCGTGTTTCATTCTGATTGGCTACGCAGAAAATTGGGACTCCGGCATCGCATCCCGGATAGTTTCGTCTGGAGGCTGCGGCATGAAGAAATGGGCTTTCTTCGGCTGAGATACGCGTATGGACTCCGGCACGAATACCGGCAGTGGCGGCGGGTGGCGTGCGGCATCATTGAGGGCTTTTTCGTACGCTTTCTTCCTTCAGGGAAAAGACGAGTTCTCCCTCATCGACGTTGTAAAGTTCAAAGAAGCGACGCAGACGCACGATTTTAGCCTGCGTGCTCATATGCGTGAGAAGCCAGATATCCGGCGCGATTTCCACCCAGCTGCGGGCATCGGGCTTTGTCGTGGCAACGACGCTGCCGAGAAGGTTGTCGTGACTTGAGGCTTGCGCCAGCTTTGTGAGTACGGAAGGGTCGTCCGCGTGGAGCCAGGAAATAACATTCTGATACATTTCCGACCATTGAGATGAGTAGTGTTCTTCGCCACGCCAGCGGAAAGACACAAGCTGCCGACCGGTCATATTGCGGTCTTCGCCAAGGTCGTAAACGTCAAGCTGTTTTTCCTTCGGACGGAACGTCGACTCAGTGCGGGGCCAGATCTGCAACGCCTGCTGCAGGAGCATTTCACTGCGTTCTTTCATCTCGGCAAGTCCCCACGCATTTTTCAGGGCAATGCGCTGATTCATGCGCAGTCCTGAATCTCGAAAGCCGTTTTTCACATCCCGCTTGTCGGGAAAGGAAAGATTGCTGTATATAGAATTGTAGCTTCTTGCCACCATGGTGAGATTGGCGATGCGGTGCAGCCAGGTTGCATGGATGCTTTCCGCGTCTGTACCGAGGTCGTTTTTCCATTTCGGACTGAGCATCTGCGGCATGATGTGTTCGATACTGTAGTCCCCATCCGTGAGATGTTTCCATACGTCTTTGGTTTCCAGCGTGCCGTAATTTTCCAGTCGTTCCAAAAGATAGATTTTGTTTTTGCTCTTCATCTGATAGACGTTTCTTGTGGTGAAAGCGGTACCGAATTCTTCATCATCCGGGAAACGCCCGCTTTCGCGCCGCGCGGAAAGCGTGTACTTCAGCTTTTCGACATACTGTTGAGCCGTTCCGTCAAAGCGCATGATTTCTTTATGCAGTGTAAGGAATATCTTGTTCAGAGCGTTGGTGGGAACCTCGCAGATGATACGCCGGAAAAGAAAACTTTCGACGATCTGGAAGATCGCTTCAATGTCCGCAAGGCTGAGGCTGTTTTCCTGTTCGTGAAGACGCAGAATTTCCAGCAGAAAGGGACGGCTCACCGAGTTTTCCAGCCAGTTCAGGCGGAAAATGCAATCGTTGAGCGTTTTGCTTTTGGTTCCCCCCTTCAAAAGAAGTCTGTAGTATCCGGCGTAGGTAAGCAGCTCTTTCAGCAGCTCTTCAACGTCATGTCGTGATGTGCCCGGTTGTGTTTTATATACATATTCCTTGAACGCATAGTAGGTTTTACTGATGACCGGAGTCACCTGCTGCTTGATGCTGAGAAAATCGCGCACGAAAGCGCTCACGTCATAGTTGGTGCATTCTTCGATTTTGTTCCAGTATTGTTCGTAGAATGTTTCCTGCGTGGGTGAATCCAGCCCCATCAGAATGAAGTTGCGTATCTTGTCGCCTTCGTTCAGGGCAAGCCCCGTAGAGTTCAGGCTTTCAAAAATGAGCTGGGGGTCGTCCTCGGAAGCGTTCAGCCAAATATGGATGATGACCAGGCGCTTCAGCGCGTCGAACAAATCGTCGACGGGAAGCGTTTTTTCACGGAGCCTCCTGCAGAAATAGTTGTAGTTAACCGTAAGATTAGAATCCTTGACGTGTTCGGCAGGACTTTCAAACAGCTTCTGAAAGGCTTTCTGATCGTTTTTTACCGGCTTGAGCTTGATGCGCGTATCGTTCGATTTCCATTTATTAATGAGATATTCTTCCTTGATCATGGAGGCGAGATAAGGGGAAGTCGATTCAAGACAGCCGGAAACGAGAAGGTCGTGGAGCGCGAGCAGAAGAAGCGAAACGGTCGTCAGCCTTTGTTGTCCGTCGATGATGAGGAACTGTTCACTGTCCGCTTCCGAATCGTAAAAGGAGACGATACAGCCGAAAAAATGACTTTTCTGACCGGATTTCTTCAAGCGCACAAGGTCGTCGAAGAGCTGTTTGCAATGTTCGTTTTTCCAGTCGTAATTTCTCTGATAGACGGGAATGACAAAGCGTTTTTTGGAACTCATATATTCAAGAAGAGAGACGGCGTCACCTTTCACGGAGAAACTCCTTCCTATGCGTCAGTTTCTGGCCATGAAAGCAGCGTATGTCAGTTTTTACAGCATGACAAGACAAAGGGCGACTGTGTTTCTTCGAATAGCACTGTTCGTCTTCCGGGAGTCGGAAGCTCCATGAATGACGGAGAATTGCGCTCCATGGCGGGAAGAACGTGATTTTCGCCAGTTCCGTTTCGCCCTTTATGTGTGGCTGTCCCGGCAAACTGGCTGGGCGCGGGCAGCTTATTTTTATTCTTTGTACATATGCGGGGGCTTTGGGTTCAGGTGCTGCGTTTTTTACCCTAATTGTGAGGGCGTCACGCCGTTTTTTGCCTTCAATGGCTTTGCGCACCGCATTTTTCATACGGGAGGCGGATAAGCTTTCTTTCCGTCCACACAGTTGTGGACTGCATGATTTTTCTGTGGCGGAAGCCGCCTTTTCGGCGTACCGTGAACCGGGTGTTTTTATGTGCTTCCCCGCAGGAGGGGGAAGGGGGGATCATGCAGGTCATACTCGGCAGGTACATGGACGGGGGCGCGTGGCCGGATGCGGTAACGGCCTTCGGGGGCGGAGCAAAGGCCGTGGACGGCGTGAAGATCTGCGGCCCGGCGGGATTTCTTTCCCTGCTGGAGCAGAAGCTGGGCCTGCCCGCGCGGGAGGAAGTGCCGGGCAGGCGCACGGCCCTGTGGGAAGAGAGACTCAGGCGGCGGGTTGGCGCCGTGCCGCAGGAGGGGGAACCTTTTTACGCCGCCTCCTTCCGCACGGACGGCTGGAACACCGCAAAGCGCCTTCTGCAGATGCGCGACGAGCTGAAGGACGCCGGCGCGCTGGAAGGGGAGAAGGCCGGACTGCGGCGTCTTTCCGGGGAATGCGCCTCCGCCGGGCTTTTGCGCCTTGCCGAAATTTTTTCCCTTGAGGCGGAGGCGGAAGGCCCGGACGAGGCCGACCGGGTATCGTTTCTCTGCTCCCATATACGGGAGTGGGGCATAGGCGGCCTTGAGGGCATACGCCTTACGGAGCCGCGTTCCTGCTGGAACAGGCTGTGGAACCTGCTGTTTCAGGCGCTCGCACAGGCGGGCGTGAACCTGCGCGAAGCGGAAGAGACCGGAGATGAAGCGCTGAAGCTCCCTGCGGAAAGTTTCCGTCTTACGGCCGAGAATCCTTCGGAAGCGGCGCTGGCTCTGGCCGCCGTGCTGGCCCGGGAACTGGGGCGGCAGGCTCCGGGGAGGGTGGTCATCATCCGCCGCGAGGAAGATGTGGAGCTGGATACGGCGCTGCAGGCCTTCGGGCTGCCCGACACGGGCTGCCGCCGCCGCTCCGTTGCCCGCCCGGCCGATCAGCTTTTTTCCCTTTATCTGCGGCTGAATCTGTTTGCCTTTGATCCTGAGCTGCTGCGCCAGCTTCTGCTTCTGCCGCTTTGTCCGCTGGAGGAGAGTTTTGCCGCGGAAGTGCTGGCGGCGCTGCGTTTTACCGAATGTCTGCCGGAGCGGGGGAGCGACTGGTCGGCCGTGTCGTCGTGGCCGAAGGCATGGAGGGAACTTCTGGAAGAGGGGGACAAGCCCTGCCGTCTGACCGCGAAGGAGCGGCGCGATGCGCTGGCATGGATTGTGCCGGAACGGCGCATCGAGGCGGATGACGAAGAGAGGGGCCTTGCCGCCCGCGCCCGTGCCTGCGCGGCGAAGCTTGGCCGCTGGGCCGGGGAAGAGGCTGCGGCGCGGCCGGAACTGGCCCTGACGGCAAGCTGCTGCCGAACGCTGGAAAAGCTGCTGGAAGGCACGGAAGAGCTGACACGCAGAAGGCTGGAACAGCTTGTCGACGACGTGCCGGGCCGGGGGGAAAAGAGCGTTTCTTCCTCCGAAGGCCGACCGTGGGTGGTGCTTGCCTCGCCGGGGCAGATGCACGGCGCAGGAGAAGACGGTCCTCTTACCGTTATCTGGTGGAACTGTGTGGACGAGGGGGCTGTGCCGAGAACGACGGCCTGGAGCTGTGCCGAACAGGCGTGGCTTGAGGCGCGCACCTGGCTGCCCGAGGGCGCGGCGGTACGCCTTCGCGCCCGCAACGCGGCCATGCGCAGGCCTTTTTTCCATGCGCAACGCCTTGTTCTTGTCACGCCCCGCGTGATGAACGGAGAGGAAACGTCGCCCCATCCCGTGATGGCGCTGCTGGAGGAAGAATCCGGCCTGCGTATCGTGAAGGCGCAGAGCGTGCTTGAGGGCAAGGGCGGCGGCGAGGGCGGGGACTTCTTTGCCGTGGAGACGGAAACGCTGCCCGAACCTGCGGCCATGCTTCCCTGGGATTGCGGGGAGCCGCGCGTCCTTGAGGGGCCGACGGAACTTTCTCCCTCGTCGCTGAACATGCTGTTGAGCTGCCCTCTGCGCTGGTATATGGAAAACCGGCTGAACATCAGGGACGGCGGCCGCTCCCTTCAGGGAGATGCCGCCCTGCTCGGCACGCTGGCCCACGGCGTGGTGGAAGGGCTTTTTACGGAATACGGCGACGACCTGAAAAATAGGGCCGTTTCGCAGGAAGAGATGTTCCGCCGCCTGCAGAACGCGGCGAAGCGGCAGGGAGCGCGCTTCAGCCTGCCCGAAAAGCGGGCGCTTCTGCGCGACATGGCCGCAAGGCTTGCCCGGAGCGTGCGGGAACTGTGCCGCTTCCTTGTCCGGGAGGAGCTGGTTTTTCTGGATACGGAGCGCTCCTATCGGGGAGTTCTGGAACAGGGCGTGAACTACAGGGGCCGCTACGATATGGCCCTTGCCCGTGCCGGAAACCCGCAGGAACCGGCCGTCATCGTGGATTTGAAGTGGTCGTCGAGCAAGGCCTTCCGCAAGGAGATGCAGACCGGTTCCGTACAGCTTGCCTCCTACCGGTATCTGCTCCGCAACGGCACGCTTCAGGCGGGCGCACGGGCGGCTTCCGCCTCGCGCATGAAGAGTCCGGCAAGGCACGATATCGAAGAAGTGTGCTATTTTCTTATGAAAAAGGCGGAGATGATACGCAGCGGCGAAGATTCGCCCCTGACGCTGGATGAACAGTGGGCGGCCGTGATGCAGCGGTGGGAGGCGCTGAAGGCGTGCCTCAGCGCGGGCGAACTGCCTTCGGCCCCGGAATGGGCGCAGGCAGGCACGCCCCCGAACCCGGACGGCGATGAGGAAAAACGCATGAAGGCCGCAGCCGCGCAGGCCGTTTCCGCCTGCATGTACTGCCGCCTTTCCCTGCTGTGCGGGCGAAAGGCGGAAAAGGGGAAGGAACTGCCATGAGCGGGCTGGAACGGATTGTCATCAAGGCGGGCGCAGGAACGGGAAAGACCTTCCATCTGGTGCAGGAATACGGCAACGCCCTGGGCATGGGCGCGCCGGAAAACGTTCTGCCCCAGGGGCCCTGTTCCCCGGAGGAAATCATTGCCGTGACCTTCACGCGCAAGGCGGCGGCGGAGCTGCGCGACCGCGTGCGCAGAAAGCTGCATCAGGCGGGCAGGCCCGACCTTGCGGAAAAGGCGGAAGGCGCGCTCATCGGCACGGTGGACGGCATCTGCCTCAGGCTCATACAGGAATACGCCCTCGACGCGGGATTTTCCCCGCTTCTGCGCGAGCTTGCGGAAGAAGACGGGCAAAGGCTTTTCGATGAGGCGCAGGGGGCCGTGTTCGACCGTCGCGACGGGGAGGAGGGGAGCGACCTGCCCTCGCTCTATCACGCCTTCGGCATGTACGATACGGCGGCCAACCCGGAAGAAGGCGTGGAAAGCGAACCCGTATGGCAGGCCGTGGTGCGTGCTCTGGCCGAACATGCCCGCGTGCACGGCTTTGACCGCAGGGCCATGGAGGAAGCGGCCGAAGCTTCCTGCAGGGAGTTTGTATCCTTCCTCGTGCCGGGGGCCGGGGCCCCGGATCTTGCCGGACTCAAGCGGCGCATAGGCGAAGCGCGGCGCGAACAGTGCCGCGACGAACTGTACCGGCCGTACCGGGGGGCAAGAAGCGCGTCTACGCAGAGGCATTTCAACCTTCTGGAAAAGCTGGATGTCATGCCTTTTGAAGATATGCGCTGGAAGGACTGGTTCCTTCTCGCCCGCGCCGATCCGAAGCCCAAAGGCGGGGAAAGCGCGCCCCCCTTCCGCGAAGTTCTGCACGAGATAGCCTTCGACGCCTGCCGCAGCAGAGAATTCCGTGAGGATGCGTGCCGCCTCATCCGCGAAAGTTTCCGGGCCGCTTCCGAAGTGGTGGAGCGCTTTGAACAGCTCAAGAGGGAAGCCGGCGTGCTGGACTTTACCGACATGGAGCGCAGGGCCGTGGAGCTGCTTTCCCTGCCGCGCGTGCAACAGGCCATGCGCGGCCGCTTCCGCGTGCTCTTTGTGGACGAGTATCAGGATACCAGTCCGCTCCAGCTTCGTATTTTTCAGCTTCTGGGACATATCATCGAAAACGGGGAGAAAAAGGGCCGCGTCATCTATGTGGGCGACGACAAGCAGTCCATTTACGGTTTCCGCGGCGCGGCGCCGGAACTGACCCGTGCGGGCACGCCCCGCAGCGCGGGCGGCAGGACGCTGTGGAAGCACGACACGCTTACCGTGTGCTGGCGTTCGCTGCCTGCCGTCACTGAGTTCGTCAATGCCTTCTTCTCCTCGCTGGAAGACAGGTTCGGGCGGAATTTTCTGGAACAGCGCGGCAGGCTTGATATCCGGCATATGCTGAGCGACGAGGCTGCCGCCCTGCGCCGCAGAAGCGGACAGCAGGAACGGAGCGGAGCTTCCCGCGAAAGGCAGCTTGCCGTGGTGAAGGCCGTGCCTTCTCTTCAGGTGTGGCATCTGGGACTCTCGGAGGAGGGAACGTGGAACAATGCCGGGCGTGCCGCCGCCGTGGCGGAGATGGTGAAACGCTCGCTGGACGGCTCCATGATGGTGGAAAAGAAGTCCGGGCAGGATGTGACGGGCCTGCGACCGCTTGTGCGCGGCGACATTGCCGTACTCTGCCGCACGCACAGCCAGTGCCGCGCCGTGGCCGACGCCCTGAGCAGCCGGGGCATACCGGCAAAGCTCAGGCGCGGGGGACTGCTGGAACAGGAGGAGGTGCGGCTCTGCCTGTATGCGTGCCGGCTTGCCGCCGACCTGCACGATGTTCCGGCCATGGCCTCGCTGTACCGTCTGCTGGTGGGCGGGGACTGGTTTGCGGCCGCAGCCTCGGGCGAGGGCGGGCTGTTCCATCCCCTTTTCGAGCCTCTCGGAAAGCTGCACGAAGACATGGTGCGCCTTTCGCCTTCGGAACTTCTGGACGCCGTGATACGGGACATGGACGTATTCCGCCGGGCGGCCGCGTGGGGGAATCTTCAGGAGCGCGCGGCCAATATCGAACTTTTGCGCGACTGCGTGCGCCGCTATGAACAGACGGCCCGGGCCGCGCGCAGACCGCTGACCCTTCAGGGCTGGCTGGATGAACTGGAGGAGGAAGCCCCCGAACGCGCCTGTGTGGGCGAAGATGCCGTAAGCGTGTGGACGTGCCACGAATCCAAGGGACTGGAAAGTCCCATGGTCGTGCTGTACGGCCTTTCGGGCAGGCTGCGCGAGCCTTCCGTATGGGGCGTGCGCCGTATCTGCGAGCTGGAAGGCTTTACCGGCGAGCAGGACCCGCTGGAACGCTGTTCCTTCCGCTGGCTGCCCGATATTCTGAAAAGGGCGTTTCCCGCAGGGGCCGGAATTCCGCCCTGTCTGGACCCGGAGCTTTTGCAGCGCAGGTTCGGGGAAGCGGAACAGAGCCTGCGCGACGAGGAACTTCGTCTGCTCTATGTGGCCATGACGCGGCCGAAGAGCATTCTTGCCCTCGTAACGGAAACCGTTTCGGAAAAGGGAGGAGAGGAAACGGTGGCGCCCGCGCTCTGCACCTTCAGTCAGACCGCGGGGCGGGAACTGGCCGCGCTGGTGGAGGGCGGCGGGGACGGGCGTTTTCTCGGCATTCCCTGCCGCGTGCTGCGCATGTTTCCCGAAGAGGTGCGGAGCGGTGAACAGAACGGGAACGGGGCGGACAGGCGTTTTCCGGTCTGCGGCCCGGCGTTGGCTGGTTCTTTTGCCGGGGAACGGGGCGGAAGCGCGGAGAGTGCCGTTTCCGCCGTATGGCGGGAGAGGCTGCGGCACGGGCCTGTGGAGGGAGTGCCGGGCGATGCCCCGCGCGACAGGCTCGGCGACATGCTGCACGGCTGGTTTGCCGTATGGTTCGGCATGGAGGAGCAGCAGCGCAGGCGGGAGCTTGCTTCCGGCAGAATGCGGGAGAGGCTGGAGCGCTTCTGCGCGCTGTGGAATGAACCGGAACCTCTCTGGCCCGACGCGCACCTGCATCTGGAAGCCCTGAGCGAGAATCTGGCCGAGGCCTTGCAGCACTGGTTTGAAGGACGCGCGGACAAAAGGCCGGGCGATGCGCTTGTCGTCCGTACCGAATGGCCCGTGGAGCGCCTGCTCGGCGATGAAGGAGGCTTCCGCACGGATGCCATGCGTCTCGACCTGCTGGCCGAGGTGCTCCGCGAGGACGGTTCCTTCGGCCCCTGCCTCATGGTGGACCATAAATGCGGCCGGTACGAAGCCTTTGCGGAGGAAACGGCGCTGGCGGAACACCTGTGTGCGCATTACGGAAAGCGGCAGAGCGAGTATGTGCGCGCTCTGCGCGCCATGGGAAGAGAATGCCGCGCCCTGCTGCACCTGCCGCTGGAAGGCCGGATGCTGGAACTTTGCGTGCCGGAGGAAGCGTAGGGGCCGGAAGAGAGCTCCGCTTCCGGCAGACGAAAGCCCGCCTTTCTCTGGGAAGGCGGGCTTTTCTGTGCCTTGTGGGGGACGGGAACGCGGCCCGGTTAATGCAGCCTTCCGGCAAAGTAAAGGGCGTTTGTCGGACCAGAGGCAGTTGTAGCCGTACGTTTTCAGAAGAACGGCAAAGGAAGGATAACGATGCGCCCTTTCTTCTCTCTCGTACTGAACCGGAACTCTCTGGCGGCCTGCGTTTCAAACATCAAGGATGCTCCTTGCCGCCTTGCGACAGACGGGCATGCCGGGCGCCTTGTTCCGGGCCGGACCCGTTCCCGGAAGGGGAGTCCAGAAATCGTCCAGCGGGGGATTCCGCAGCTCTGGAACAAGCGGAAATTGTCGGTCATGACGATGCGGTATCATGTATGCCCCGGATGGAGATGCCTTTTTTATAAGCCGTCGTCCATGGGGATTGCCTGAAAAGAACAGATGAAGATCGGCGTGACCTTCCCTGGAGCGGGCAGGAAAACGCCGCCCGGGAAAAACCATAGTGAAGCGCCGAAGAGGGAAGCCTTTCCTTGTATGCTCAGCCCTATGAAGGCAGGATGCGGCATTTTTATGATGAGCAGTCAAACAAGGATTCTTGATATGTTAAAAAATTCCGTGGTGATGATGTGTCTAACTGTGCGAAAAAAGGAAAGATGGCTTCTTGATGCTGTTTTTGGGGGAATGACAAGTATTATAGAGATTAAATAATGCTTCAGTGTTGACAAAATAAAAAACTTATTTGATAATAATGCCCATTTATAAAATATATTATGAGGTTGATATGAACCAGGTAAAAGGATATGTCGTATGCCTTTCAGAAGCAAGGCGACAGCTTTTTGAAGCAAATTTTGAAGCGGAGTTTGCCGAACCGGTGGAAGATTTTTCCTACCAGCGTTCATCCCCCCTTGTTTGTTTGATTACGTCGAAAAATACAACGCAACTTATTGCCGTAGCCATAGGAAAAAAGGGACATCGGGCAGGAACCGGCTTGCGCCGTCTTAATATGACGGAAATATACAGACTGCCGAGACCTTTAGACATACGCAGGTTGTTGGAAGGGATGCCCCGAAGAAGCCTTTCTGCCGCCGAAAAGCGATTCTTGAAAGGAGGCCTGCTGACGGAAGCGGCGTTTTCCTTTGTTCTGAAGAAACTTCTGAAAATGATTCCCGAGCTTCGCGGGAGACTGCTCCGTTTTGATGAACGACGGAATGAAAGAATTCGTCGTCTTAATGAAAAAGCGAAGCGGGTTCTGGCGGAAGAAAAGGAAGCACTTCTCATGTCGTTGGAAATAGCCGGGCTTGACCGGGGGCAGGCTGCGGGCTGGGATTATTCTCCTCAAACCGGGCCGGTTTCTTTTCTTGAAGGTCTTCCTTCGGTCCGCCTCAGGGAAGACGAGATGATTATACATGATTTAAATATGGTGCCCGGCTTTTCAAAAATCAAAGACTATGTTCATGGCTCCGCACTGTTTTCCGATGGGCGGACAGATCTTACGGTTATCCTTGCCAACCGGCGGCCGCTTGAAGAACTTCTTGGTGTTGACCTTATCTATTATCATGAAAAATATAAGAGTTTTATATTCGTTCAATATAAAGCCATGGAAAAAAGTTCCTCAAAAGACTATGTTTTCCGTCTTCCTGATGCACAGATGGATGAAGAAATAAAACGTATGGATATCATGATGCAAACCATGTCAGGGATGCAAAATTCATCTGCAGGTCATGATTACAGGCTTTCTGAGAATCCGTTTTTTTTCAAATTCTGCCCAAGAATTGTGTTTGACCCGGATAATACTTCTCTTATTAAAGGAATGTATATTCCCCTGGATTATTGGAAAAGGCTTTTATCCGGCCATGATCTGGATGGCCCGAGAGGAGGAAAGGCTCTTTCTTATTTAAATGTCAAAAGATATTTTGATAATACAAAATTTATTGCTCTTGTAGCTGATGCATGGATAGGGACGAATTCCATGCAGTCAAAGTTTCTTGAAGAAATAATAAAGAAAATATTGGAAAGCGGAAGGAGGGTTCTTATTGCCGTTGAAAGAGAATATGATGGCGATATACAATATTGAATATGGGTCATGTCCTGTGTGCCATGATGAGGCCGGAGTTATTTTTTCCTGGGGATGCGAATCGTATTTCAGGAAGCTTTTTCCCATGCTGCTTCTTGCTCCCTGAGGGGCTTTTTTCTATTATAGGGGAGATGTATGTTTAAGGAGCAGTCGCATGGAATCCATACCTCAGGTCGGGCAGACCGTTCTTGTCCGGGGGCGCCCCTATCTTGTGGAAAGCATTTCGCCGCAGGCCGCGTTTGATGCGGAAGGGGTGCAGCACCTTGTTCATCTTGCCTGTCTGGATGAAAATTCGCTGGATGAACGCCTTTTTGTGGTGTGGGAAATGGAACCGGGCGCGGAGGTGCGGGAGCATTCGTCGCTCCCTGCGCTGGAGAAGTTCGATGCCCCCGATGACCTGGACGCCTTTCTTCATGCCGTGCGCTGGGGCGTGGTTTCGCAGATGGACCACAGCTCCATGCAGGCGCCGTTCCGCAGCGGCATAGAACCGGAGGATTATCAGCTCGAACCTGTGGCGAAGGCATTGACCATGCCCCGGGTGAACCTGCTGCTTGCCGACGACGTGGGCCTCGGCAAGACCATAGAGGCCGGGCTGGTGGTGGAGGAGCTGATGCTCCGCAACCGGCTGAACACGGTGCTGGTGGTGTGCCCTTCCTCCCTTCAGGTTCAGTGGAAGGAGGAAATGCGCGACAAGTTCGGGCTGGAGTTCCGCATCATCAACAGCGAGAGTGTTTCTCTTCTGCGGCGCAAGAGGGGGATACACGTCAACCCGTGGACGCATTTTCCGCGGCTCATCACCTCCATCGACTATCTGAAGCAGGATCGCGTGCTTCAGCGTTTTTGCGAAACGCTGCCTGCGGAAGGGGAAAAGCGCTGGCCGCGCCGCTACGACATGCTTATTGTGGACGAGGCCCACAACATCGCCCCTGCCGGAAGTCTGAACTATGTGAAGGCCTCCCTGCGGACAAAGGCCATACGCACCATAAGCCCGCACTTTGAACACCGCATGTTTCTGACCGCCACGCCCCATAACGGCTACCGGGAATCGTTTTCCGCGCTGCTGGAAATTCTTGACGATCAGCGCTTCGTCCGCGGCATGGACCCGGACAGGGGCGCGCTTTCCCAGGTGCTTGTCCGCCGCATGAAGACGGAGATTGTGGATGCGTTCGGCAGGCCCCGCTTTCCCGCGCGCCGGGTGCAGGCGCTGGAAGTGGAGTACGGCGGAAGCGAGGTTGCGCTTTACGGCCTGCTGCAACGCTACTGCGCCCTGTGCGCCGCCCGGCACGCCGCTTCCGCTACTGCGGGAAGGGCCGTGCAGTTTGTGATGAAGCTTTTGAAAAAGCGCTTCTTTTCTTCGCCGTATGCGTTTTCCTCTTCGGTGGATACCCATGTGGAAGGCAGGAAGAAGGGCGCGGTTTCCGACGCGGCGTTTTTGCATATGCGCCTGCCCGACATGGACGAGCTTGTCGATGACGAAGGAGCGGAGATGGAGCGCGACGCCATGGCTTTTTCCAGCGGGGCCATGGGCGCCACGGCGGCCGATGAGGAATGGACGTTGCTTTTGGAAATGCAGAAGAAGGCGGCCGAGGCGGCAAGGCACAGCGACGCCAAGGCCCGGGCGCTCGTGCGCTGGTTGAAGGAGAACCTGTGCCCGGAGGGGCGCTGGAACGATACGCGGGTGGTGATTTTTACGGAATACCGCGACACGCAGAATTACCTTGCGGAACTTCTGTGCGCGGTGGGGCTCGGCGGGGAGAGGCTCCGCCTCATCAACGGTTCCACGCCTTCCGACGAGAGGGAGGCCGTCAAGGCCGCGTTTCAGGCTTCGCCCGGGCAGGCTGCCGTGCGCATTCTACTCGGTACGGATGCGGCCTCCGAAGGCATCAACCTTCAGAACTGGTGTTCCCACCTTATTCATTATGAAATTCCCTGGAATCCCGGCAGGCTGGAGCAGCGCAACGGCCGCATAGACCGCCACGGCCAGCGCGCGCCCAAGGTGGACATTTATCACTTCATCGCCGCAGGCGGCAAAGAAGCCGGCCGGGGCGAGGGAGCCGCCATGCTGAAGGCGGACATGGATTTTCTCTTCCGCGTGGTGCAGAAGGTGGAAAACATACGCATGGACCTCGGCAAGGTGGGGCCGGTGCTGGCAAAGCAGGTGGAAGAGACCATGCTTGCCGTGGGCGGGGCTGCGGGAAGGGCGCCCGCACGGGCGGACCAGGATGCCGAGGTGGAGAGGGCTGCGCGGGAGGCACGGGCTGCACAGCGTATGCTGAAGGTGGACAGGGATATTAAAAAAGCCCTTGCCGACGTGCGGGACAAGCTTGAGCAGACCCGCCACAAGCTGCTTCTGACGCCGGGGAACGTGCGGCATACGGTGGAGGTGGCCCTGCGCCTTGCCGGTCAGCCGCCGCTTGTGCCGGCAAAGGTGAAGGGCCTGCCGGAGGGGAGTGCGTTCATGCTCCCTGCGCTTACCGGGGCATGGGGCTTCTGCCGGGAAGGCAACGCGCACCCCCACACGCACGAGCCGCGGCCCATAGTGTTCGACGGCGACCTTGCCCGCGGCAGGGACGACGTGGTCCTTGCCCACCTCAATCACCGCCTGGTGAACCTGAGCCTGCAGACGCTGCGTTCCCAGCTGTGGGCTTCGCCCATGAGCTGCCGCCTGCACCGGGCCGCCGTGCGTCAGGTGCCTTCCTCGCTTACGTCGGCTCCCGTGGTGGTGCTTCTCGGCCGCATTATTGTGAGCGGAAGCACCAATCAGCGCATTCTTGAGGAAATGATCATGGCCGGGGGGCGCATGAGGGAGGGGCGTTTTGCCCGCATGGGCGTGCAGGAGCTGGAAAAATTCTGGAACGCGGCCATGGCCCTGCCCGGGAGCGTGCGCGCCGTGCAGGAAGAGGACGCCGTGCGCGACATATGGCCTGCCATGAAGGAACAGCTGTACGCCGCGCTTGAGGCGCGCCTCGGCGACAGGGTGAAGACGCTGCAAAGCCGCATCGACAGTCGTGTGGCCGAGGAGGAAGGCCGCATCAGGGCAGTGATGAGCGATTTGGAAAAGAATATCAGGGCGGAGCTGCAGGAGCTGAAGGCCCCCTCGCCGCGCTGGCTTTCGCTGCTGGACGCCGAGGAAAAACAGACACACAACGCCGACGTGGCCGTGCTGGAGCGCCGACTGCGGAACATTCCCCGGGAATGCGATGAGGAAATCGCGCATCTTCACGCCCGCTACGGTTCGCCGCGCACCAACCTGCTGCCGCTTGCCGTATGCTGGTTTATTCCCGCCTCCTGTCAAACTGCCGGAGAACACTGATGCCCAACGTTGCCGAACATAAGGAATGGCTTTCGCTTATTGATGTTTCCGGCCCCTTTCTTACGCTGCCCGTGCTGAATGAAAAGCTGCCGCACGGGCTGGACGCGCTTGAGGACGGCCTTGCAACGCGCCTGCGCCTTGCCTGGGAGGAAAAAGCGCAGGCGGGGACGGAGGCTGCCGCGCGCGCCTTCATGCATTTTGTGCTTGCCGAGGTGCTGGGGTACGATGAGGAAGTGCTCCGGCCTGCCTCGGAATACGGGGACATACGCCTTTTTCTGCCGGAATTTCAGGAAGAGCTGCGGCCGGATTATGTGCTTGCGCCGCCTGCGGAGGGTTCGTTTTCTCTGGATGAGGAGCCATGCTGCGACGAGGCGGAGAAAAAGCCCGTGCTGCTTGTTGCCCATGCTCCGGGAAAGGACCCGGAGAGGGCGCTTTCCGGTTCCGGCTGTCCGTGGAGCCCGGCAAGGCGCATGGCTGAACTGTGCCGGGCGAGCGGCGTGCCCCTCGGCCTGGCCTGCGGGGAGGAGAAATACACGCTGGTGTATGCCGCAAAAAACAGGACTACGTCCTACATTACCTGGGATGCGGGCCTGTGGCTGGAAGAGCGCATCACGCTGCGTGCCTTTGTCACGCTTTTGTGCAAGCAACGCTTCTTTTCCCTGAAGGAGGAGGAAAGCCTTACCCGCCTGATGGAGCAGAGCGCGGAGAAGCAGCAGGAAGTGACCGACAAGCTGGGCCTTCAGGTACGCGGGGCCATGACGGAATTTCTGCGTGCGCTCGATGCGCTGGACCGTGCGAACGGGGGCGCGCTTGTGGGGCACATAGCTCCCGGGCGTTTGTACGACGCGGCGCTTACGGTGATGATGCGGCTGGTGTTTCTGCTTTCTGCGGAAGAGCGTGGCCTGATGCTCCTTGGCGATGAGGTGTACGACAGCGCCTATGCGGCCTCCACCCTGTATGAATCCCTGCGGGAAGAGGCGGACCGCTTCGGGGAAGAGCTGCTCACCGCAAGGCACGATGCCTGGGTGCGGCTTCTGGCCCTTTTCCGCGCGGTGTACGGCGGCGTTACCCACGACCGTCTGCGCCTGCAAGCCTACGGCGGTTCGCTGTTCGACCCCGACGCCTATCCCTTCCTGGAAGGCAGGGCGGAAGGCTCCTCGTGGAAGAGGGTGGAGGCGCGGCCCCTTGCCGTGGACAACAAGGTTATCCTGCACATGCTCGAATCGGTGCTCTTTCTGCGCGACAGGGCGACCACGGGCGTGGATGAGGCCGTGAGGCTTTCCTTCCGCGCGCTGGACGTGGAACAGATAGGCCATGTGTACGAGGGCCTGCTGGACAGAACGGCCCGCCGCGCGCCGCAGGTGCTGCTGGGGCTGAAGTACGATAAGAAGGCGGCCGAACCCTGGCTGCCCCTTGAGGAGGCGGAACGGCTCAGCGCCGAAGGGGAGGAGGCCTTTTTCTCCGCCATGGCGAACATTACGGGCCTTACGGCGGCCAAAGTGAAAAGCGCCCTGGCCGGGGAAGGGCGCGGAAGAAGCCGCGCCCCGGATGAGCAGCGCATGGAGCGGAAAAAGGCGCTGCTTCGCCGCGTGTTGAACGGCGACGAGGCGCTGGAAAATCGCATTCTGCCCTTTCTCGGCCTTCTGCGGGAGGATGGTTTCGAGCGGCCCCTCGTTGTGCCGGAAGGCGGGCTGTATGTGACCGCCGGTTCCCAGCGCAGGGATACCGGCACGCACTACACGCCGCGCCCCATTACGGAAAGCCTTGTGGCCGCCACGCTGGAACCCCATGTGTACGAAGGCCCGGCGCAGGGCCTGCCCCGCGCGGAATGGAAGCTGAAGGATGCTGAAAGCATCCTTGCCCTCAGGGTGTGCGACATGACCATGGGTTCCGGCGCGTTTCTCGTGCAGGTGTGCCGCTACCTTGCAGAACGGCTGACGGAGGCGTGGGAGAAGGGCGCCCCCGGCCGGGACGTGCCCGCCGATGCCGAAGAGCGACTTTTTCTGGCGCGCCGCCTTGTGGCGGACAACTGCCTTTACGGCGTGGACAACAACCCCATGGCCGTGGAAATGGCCAAGCTTTCCCTCTGGCTGACCACCATGTGGAAGAACAGGCCCTTCACCTTTCTGGACCATGCGCTGAGAACGGGCGACGCCCTCATGGGCATAAGCTCCATGGAAGAGATTAAGGAATTCAGCCTGAACCGGGGGGAAACGCAGCAGTACCTTTTCGGCTTTGCCGATATGCAGAACGCCGTCAACGAGGCGCTGGAATCCCGCAGGGGGCTGGAAGTGCTCCGTTCCGACAGCATTCTGAACGTGGAGCGCAAGGCGGCCCTGCTGGACAAGGCCGAGGCCGCCACGCACAAGCTGCGCCTGCGTGCCGACGCCCTTGTCATGGCCACCGTGGCGGCCAGAGGGGCGCTGAGTCTGGACAGCCGGGAAAAGCTTATGGAAGAGCTGCTTGATCCGCATTTTTCCACGCAGCCCGAAGCGCTGGAAGCGTGGGTGGAGGCGCGGCGGCGCAGGCTGGTGCAGGGGAACGACGGGGACGCCACCCCCGGCTTTACCCGGCCCTTCCACTGGGCGCTGGAATTTCCGGAAATTTTTGAAGGCGAAAACCCCGGCTTCGACGTGCTTGTGGGCAACCCGCCCTTCAAGGGCAGCCAGCTCATGCGCGAAGATCTGGGGAATTTTTACAGGGAGTACCTTGTCAACATCATCGGCAGCGGCGTGCGCGGGCAGGCCGACCTTGCGGCCTACTTTTTCCTGCGGGCCTCGCGCCTTGTGCGCCGGGGCGGGGATTTCGGCCTGATTGCCACCAACACCATTGCGCAGGGCGATACCCGGGAGGTGGGGCTGCTCCAGCTGGAGAGGGAAGGCTGTGCCATACGCGCGGCCTGGCCGGACGTGCCGTGGGAGGGCAACGCCACGGTGACCACCAGCCAGATCATTCTGCGCCGTCCGGGCGGGGAAGAATACGCCGGGAGCGTGCTGCTCGGCGATGTGCCGGTGGAGGCTATTTCCTCCTTCCTCAAGGCAGGGCAGGAGGAATGGGAGGCTAAGCCGCTCAAGGAGAATGCGGGGATAGCCTTCCAAGGAAGCATCATTCTGGGAGAAGGCTTTCTGACCACGGAGGAGCAGGCCCGGCAGTGGATGGAGGCCGATGCCGCCAACAGGGAGGTGCTCTTCCCCTACCTTGTCGGTGCGGACGTGACCTCCGACCCGGAGCAGAGGCCTTCCCGCTGGGTCATTAATTTTTTTGACTGGGAGGAGGAAAGGGCCTCTTCCTACCGCCTGCCGTTTCAACAGATTCAGGAACTTGTCCGGCCTATACGGGCTGAAAATAAGCGAAAGCAGCGCCGAGAACAATGGTGGCTGTTTGCAGAACGTTCCTCAGCCCTTTACCATGCCCTCGGCAGGGGCGACGCCTTTGAAAAGCATTCCCAGGGATGGAAGCCTCTTAATACAATAAATGAAGTGATCGTTATTAGTGGTGTTTCAAAATACGGTATGTTCTGTTTTGTTCCAAACAGATATGTAATGTCCCATGCGTTATTTGTGTTTGCTTCCGACGATTATGCCTTGTTCGGCCTGCTGCAGACCTCCTTCCACCATGCCTGGGCGCGCAAGATGTGTTCCACCATGCGATCGGATCTGCGTTATACTCCTTCCAGCGCCTTCGATACCTTCCCCCGGCCGGAAGCGTCTCTGCTCGGGCCTGTCCGCACGGTGGCCGAGGAGCTGCACGGCCTGCGCGCGCAGGTGATGAAAAGGGAGGGCATGGGCCTTACCGCGCTTTACAATCACCTGCACAACCCGGAAAGCTCCCTGCCCGGCGCGGCAGAGCTGCGCAGGCTGCATGAGGAGCTGGACAAGGCCGCGGCCGCGGCCTACGGTTGGAGCAACCTCGACATGAGCCACGATTTCCGGGAGGTCGGCTATCTCCCGGACAATGACAACGTGCGCCGCACCATTGCCGAACCGGTGCGCCTGGAAGTGCTGAGGCGCCTTACCCTGCTCAATAAGGAGCGCTTTGAAAAGGAACAGGCCGCCGCACCCGCGGAAAAGACCGGAAAAAAACGTACCAGGCGCGCCCCTGCCCGGCAGGGCAGCCTGATTTGAGGAGAACGCCATGTCCGTTACGCCCTATGCCCTGCGCGAGGAACTCATACGCCTTATCAGGCGGGACATGCTCGGCCCTGTGGGCGGGCCGGAGGAGGAACTTTCCTCCCGGGAACTGCGCCTGCCCGACCTGTACCTTGTGGGTGCGCTGGCCCCCGGCGGTAAGCCGGATGTCGTGCCCGGGCGGGCGGAGGATGCCGCCCCCGACAGGGAGGACGAGGCCGGGCTTGAAATGGAAAGCTTTGTCATGGCCGGGCCGGAAGGCGCGGACGGCAGCACGGAGAAGGAAGCCTCGCTGGTGGACAGCCTGCTTCCCTCCTCGGCCGGGTTCACCTTTCTGGTGGACGGGGCGGAAGAACGCCTCCGGGTGCGTGCGGCCTGGGGGCAGTACCATGCCGTACACTCGGAAGAGGATGAGAACGGCAAGCCCCGCGTGCTCGGCTGGAAGCGCACGCCCGTATGCAACGAACCTGTGCTGCTGAACCTCACGGAGGGGGCCGGCGTTCTGCCCCTGCCGGAAGATGAGGATATCGTTCTTTCCTTCCATATCCGCCGCAGGGGCGGGCTCTGGTATGTGAGCCTTTTTATCGTCAACATGAGGCGCGGCCGGAGAGACCGCACCGGGAAGAAGTGGATTTTTCAGGTGGAGCTGGCGGTGGATTCCTGGGAGGGGGCGGGCCGCCCCATCTTCAGGCAGCGGCCGCTGTCGGTGGGCGACCTTTCCCTGCTGGATCCCGGGGAAAAGCGGGAAATGGAGGATCTGGCCCTGCGGTACCGGCACTGCGGCGTGTTCGGCAAGGGCCGGGGCTGCGCCATATCGGCGGAGAGGGAGCCCGGCGATCCTGCGGACGTGGCGCGCAGGCTTTCACTGGATTTTCTGCCTGTGACCACCGTGCCGGGGCAGAGCCCGCGCACGGAAGAGGACGACCCGCTTCTTAAAGATATCGTGCTCGACATGCACACGCTTTCCGTCATGGACGGGGAGCTGCTTTTGGCCAACCTGAGCCGCATTGCCGCGGCCTATGCCGCATGGGCGGCCGGTTTGCAGCTTTCCGAAAAGGATGCGGTGCATGAGGCCGCCGCAAAAAGAGCAAAGGAGGCGGCCCTGCGCGCCCTTGAGCGCCTGAAGGAGGGCATTGCCGTGCTGCGCGGCAACGATGACGCGCTTCGCGCCTTCCGTTTCGCCAACAGCGCCATGTGTTCCCAGCGCGTGCACAGCATACTTGCGGCAAGGGTGAGGGGAGGCCAGTACACGGCCGCACAGAAGAAGAATCTCCTGCATGAGCTGAACGTGCCGAAAAACCGCAGCTGGAGGCTCTTCCAGCTGGCCTTTCTGCTGCTCAACATAGCCCCGCTCACCGACCCGCTGCACAAGGACCGCAGCAGCGAGGGCTACGGCGCCGTGGCCGACCTTCTGTGGTTTTCCACGGGCGGCGGCAAAACGGAAGCCTACCTCGGCCTTACCGCCTATACGCTGGCCATACGGCGGCTTCAGGGCGACCTCGGCGGGCTGGACGCCGGGCACGGGGTGGCCGTGTTCATGCGCTACACGTTGCGCCTGCTCACCTTGCAGCAGTTTCAACGCGCCTCCGCCCTCATGTGCGCCTGCGAGGAACTGCGCCGCAGGGATGTGAAAACCTGGGGCGAGGAACCCTTCCGGCTCGGGCTGTGGGTGGGCGCGCATTCCACGCCCAACACGCTGGACGGCGCGGAACGCTCCCTCGGTGAGCAGTTTCAGCATTCCGGCGACAGCACGCCCCTGCAGTTGAACACCTGCCCGTGGTGCGGCGCGCCCATCACCAAAAACAATGTTCATGTGTTTCAGGGCGTGCGGCAGAGCGGCCGGTGCGTCACCTACTGCGGCGACAGCTCGGGCACATGCCCCTTCACCCGCAGAAAGTCGCCGGAAGAAGGGCTGCCCGTCATGCTGGTGGATGAGGAAATCTACCGCCGCCCGCCTTCCTTCCTCATTTCCACGGTGGACAAGTTCGCCCAGATGCCGTGGAAGGGCGAGGTGGAAATGCTCTTCGGCCGCGTGGAAGGCCTGTGCCCCCGGCACGGCTTTGTTTCCCCCGAGGTGGAGGAGAAGGTGGGCGTTGTGCACCAGAAGCACGAAGCCGCTCCCGAAGCCCCCATCAGGGAGCACCCCTGGCTGCGCCCGCCGGACCTGGTCATTCAGGACGAACTTCACCTCATCAGCGGGCCGCTCGGTTCCATGGTGGCCCTGTATGAAAATGCCGTGGACAGCCTTTGCGAGTGGAAGATGGGCGACACTGTCGTCCGGCCCAAAGTTATCGCCTCCACGGCTACCATACGCCGGGCGGAGGAGCAGATACGCAGGCTCTTCAACCGCAGGGTGGAGGTGTTCCCACCCCCGGGCATCGACAGCCGCGACAACTTCTTTTCTCTGGAGAGGCCCGTTTCGGAGGCCTTCCCCGGGCGCAGCTATCTGGGCCTGTGCGCCATAGGCCACCGTATGCCGCCTGTTTCCGTGCGCCTGTACGCCACGGTCATGGCCGCCGCACAGAAGCTTTTCAACGAGTACGGCGAAGCGGCGGACCCGTGGATGACCACCATGGGCTATTTCAATTCCGTGCGCGAGCTTGCCGGTATGCGCCGCCTTGTGGGGGACGTGGTGCGCGGCAGGCTGGCCGACAAAAATCAGCGCGGCCTCGCCCAGCGCAGAATATACAAGGTGGAGGAGCTTACCTCCCGCCAGTCGAGCCGGAACATTCCCCGCATTCTGGAGCAGCTTTCCAACCGCTTTCAGGCGCCTGTGCAGAACCTTCCTCTGGACATGCGTCCCTATGACGTGGTGCTGGCCACCAACATGATTTCCGTGGGCATGGATATCGAGCGCCTCGGCCTCATGGTGGTGCACGGCCAGCCCAAGACCACCTCGGAATACATTCAGGCGAGCAGCCGCATAGGGCGTTCCGGCGCTGCTCCCGGGCTGGTGCTCATGCTCTACAACTGGGCAAGGCCCCGCGACATGTCGCATTTTGAAGATTTCTACAGCTATCATGAGGCGTTCCAGCGCCATGTGGAGGCGCTTTCCGTCACGCCCTTTGCCGGGCGCGCTCTCGACCGGGGGCTTGCCGGCGTGCTTGTGAGCCTTGTGCGCCTCATGGACGTGCCTATGAACGCCAACGCCTCCCCCATTTCGCTGCCCGACGATGAAACGCTGCTTACCCGGGCCATGGAAAGGCTGCTTCAGCGTGTGAGCGACGTTTCCCAGAGCAGCGAGGTGGTGGCGCAGGTGCGCGCCATGCTGGAAAAAAAGCGCGACGTGTGGCTTGAGCGGGCACGCAAGGCGCGGAACCATACTTCCGGCCTTTCCTATCGGCCCATGTCCAGTGCCGCCGGGCTGCTTGTCGGCGATGAGGACCCCGCCAATGCCTTTTACTGCCCCAGCAGTATGCGCGACGTGGAAAGTACGGTGAACCTCTGTCTCGACCTGTCGGAAGCCGGTCTGTCCGTGGAGAAGTAATATGGCTTGTGTAGGTGAAATCCGTCCCAGTCAGCTCATGTTTTCCTACGGCGTGGGCTCCATTGTTGACCTTCCCCAGTTTTCCGCTCTGGTCATGGGGCTGGACGACTGGGACAAGGCAAAGTGTCCCCTTATTGTGGAAAACCGCCTTCTTTCCGCCGTGCGTCAGTGCGTGGGCCAGCAGGTGGAGGAGCTGCGCCTTCCCCCGGTTCAGCCGGAAAACGGCGATGAGGGCACGGGCGTGCCCGTCGCCCCCTTTCCCCGCTGGATGCGCTGCACCGCCTGCGGCTACATGGCCCCGCTGGAGGGAGGAGTGTTCACGAAAGTGGAGCGCATGTTTCAGCCTGTGCGCTTCGTTCATGCCACCTGCCGGGAAAGCAGGGGCCGTCAGGCTCCGCGAGCCGTGCCCGTGCGTTTTCTTTTCGCCTGCTCCAATGGACACATGTACGACGTGCCGTGGAGCGACTTCGTGCACGACGGCAAGGAATGTGCCGAACCCAGGCTTTACATGTCGGAATTCGGCGTTGTCGGCAGTACGGATGACATCTGGATACGGTGCGACAACTGCGGTGCAAAAAAGCCTCTCACCAGCCTTTTCGACAAGCTGCACCGGGGCGGTTATGCCTGCAGGGGGCTGCACCCGCACCTTCGCAGAAAAGCGGCGCGGCCCTGTTCGGAAAGGCCTTCCCTCATAACGCTCGGCGCGTCGAACCTGTGGTTTCCGCAGTCTTTGAGCGTGCTTTCCATTCCCGACAACAAGAGCGAGCTGGAAGCGCTGGTCAAAAAACACTGGGAAGATCTGCAGGATGCGGACGAGGGCGCCATAGTCTGGCTTTCCAAGCCGAACAGGCACCCCGAGCTTGCCGCCTTTGCCGTGTCGGACATACTGCGGACCATTGAGGAGGTACGGAATGCCCAGCAGCAGAAAAAGGATGTCGCGCAGATAGAAAGCGACATCAAGCTCCCGGAATGGAACATCCTTACGGGAACGACGCCCGTGGAGGCTTCCCATACGCTGGAAGTGAAGGTTGTGGATGCGCCGACGAACTGCGGGCGCTATTTTGAAAAAACCACCCTTGTACCCCGGCTGACGGAGGTGCGGGCCATGTACGGCTTTACCCGGCTTTCCACCCAGCAGGAACTGGACCTCGGCATCGTGAGGCCGCTGACCACGGTTCCGCTCACGCGCGAGCCTGCCCGCTGGCTGCCCGCCTATGAAAGCCATGGGGAGGGGATTTTCCTCCGCTTCAGGGAAGACAGGCTTCAGGCATGGGAAAGCAATCCGAAGGTGCAGGCCCACAACGAGCTTTTCTTCCGGGCGCATCAGGCATGGAGGAAGAGCCGGCATTATGAAAACGTGAACGAAGGCTACCCCGGCATCCGCTTCGTGCTGCTGCATTCCTTCTCTCATGCGCTGATGCAGCAGATCGTGCTCGACTGCGGCTATACCGCCGCCAGCATCAGGGAAAGGCTCTACTGCCGCACGGCGGACATGGAAGGCGGGCCCATGGCGGGCGTGCTGCTCTATACCGCCGCCTCCGACAGCGAAGGCACGCTCGGCGGGCTGGTTTCGCTGGGAAAGCCGGACATACTCGGCAGGTACATTCAGCAGGCCATGGAAAGCATGCGCCTGTGCACGGCTGACCCCTTGTGTGCGGAACGCAGGCCGGAGGCCGACGGCCGCAGCATACACGGCGCAAGCTGCCATGCCTGCCTTTTCAGCCCCGAAACCTCCTGCGAGTGCGGCAACCGCTATCTGGACAGGAACGTCCTTGTCAGCACGTTTGCCACCCGCGACAACGTGATGGGATACTGGGAGAAGTGGGATGAATGAAGCCCTGGCCGCCAAAGCGGGCAAGTTCTGCATATCCACGCCTCCTGAGCTGCTCGACGCTTTGGCCCGGGCGCTGGAGGAGGGGCATGAGAACGCCGCCTCTCTTCAGAAAAAGCTCGGCCTGAATGCCGATGTCGCAAGGAGATTTGCGGAGCTTCTCCGGGACTCATCCTGCGAGGAGCTTGCCGCCGCCCTGCGCATGGGCGCGCACTTCTGCCGCAGGGAGGAGTCCCGCCGGTCGAGCTTCGTATGGTCCGGGCCTTCCGCTGTGCTGGAAGCCAGAAAGACGGAACAGGTCATTCTGGACCTGGTGCAGGGGGCGGAGGAGGAACTTCTGCTCGTGAGTTTTGCCGCCTACAGGGTTCCTTCGCTGCTTTGCGCCGTGCAGAAGGCCGTAGACCGGGGCGTACGGACGCGCTTTGTTCTGGAAACGGAGGATGATTCCGAGGGCAGGCTGAATGTCGATGCCTCGGAAGCGTTTTCTTCCCTCACGGGGGCGCGTTTTTACCACTGGCCGAAGGAAAAGCGGGAAAGCCATGCCCCGGGGATGCACCCCGTCATGCACGCCAAGTGCGTAGTCACGGAAAAGGCCTTTTTCATCAGCAGCGCCAACCTTACGGAACACGCCGTGAGCTGCAACATGGAACTGGGCTTTCTTTGCTTCGACAGGGAAAAGGCGGTCGTGCTGCTCGGGCAGTTCACGAGCCTCATCGCCGCAGGCATCCTTAAGAAAATGGTAAAAACATGACGATGATAAGAATATGATGTTTATCATCACACATGTTTGATTGTTTTTTGTTAATCAGATGTTGATAAAAAACATATCGTATATAGAAAAATGAACAGTGTAATTGTACATGTTAAATTCATCCATACATATATATGATGCCGATTAAAGGCGCGTGACGAAGAAAAATTGCCATTTTTCCATGAATGCCCCCTTGACGGATGCCGAGGGGGCATTATTTTGCTTAAAAATATTTTTCTCTCAAAGGAGAACTACGATGATTGATGGGAACGAACTTGTGGAGCTGCTCCGGCAGTACGGAAAAAACAGTATCTTTCATGCAAACACGGTGGCCACTTCTCTTTCCTTTCTGCGCAACGGCGGATTGTTGTCCCGGCAGTATGTGGAAGATCACCCGGCTACATGCTATCAGACCTTGCAGAAGACTGATACGACGGATAAGCAGTTTGGTGTGTATAACGATATTTTCTTTGACGTAGAAAATATTTGGGAAATTAAAACAACATGTTTTTACGGGCCTGTGGTGTTCCAGTACGATACGCGGGTGCTTCTGGGGCGGGGCAACCTTGCCGTGAGCAGAAGCAACCCTGCATATTGGAGGAATGGTCCGGAGGATCAGAGATATTTTCCCGACGTGGCGTCCATCCGGCAGGAGAAAGGTCTTTTCCTTTTTGCGCCGTGGCCTGAAAATGAGCACATCATGCTGCGGCAGCAGGGGAGGCTTGATTTCGTCAGGGCTCTGGAAAAGGTTATCCTGTACATGCCCCCGGAAGGGACGGATGAATCATTCCTAGCGGAGAGAAATCGCCCTTCTGCGGCGTATGAGGAGCTGGCGGCCGAATGCGGGAAGCGGGGAATTTCCTTGGAGGTGCGCTATGTGAGCCATGAGTCATGGCAGGGCACTGTGGAGCACGGCAATTCCGCAGGTCGTTTTTACGGGTTCAGAGCTCATGTGCCCAACGTGGCTTGAACCTGTGCCCCGGGGGCGGCAGGCCCCCGGGGCATGATGCAGGGCGGAGAGCACACAGGGGCTTTCCCTGTGGGGGCATCAGAGCCTGTCGAACACCGAGCCGCGGTGCGGGCAGAAGATGCGTTCGTACACCTTGGCGGCATATTCGTCCGTCATGCCCGCCACATAGTCGCAGATGACGCGCATTTTCGCTTCTTCGCCGTCGGCATCGAGGTAGGTGTTCTTTGTGCTTTCCGGCAGAAAGCGCTCCGGGTCGGTGGAGAGCGCTTCAAAAAGCTCGATGACAATGCGCTGCCCCTTGAATTCCAGCTGCTGCACGCCGGGCGATGTGATGACAAGGTCCATCACCACCTTGCCGAGTGCCTTTTGCAGGGTGGCAAAGGGCTCGGGCAGTTCCGCATTGAGGCGGAGCAGAGGGGAGGTGAAATCTTTTTTTTCCTTCAGGCGGCAGGCGCTGATGAAAAGGTGGATCAGCCGCCCTATTTTTTCCTTGCGCACGCAGGTATCCGCGTTGAAAAGGCCGTGCAGGGTGTCTTCCATGGCTTCCAGGTCGTCGCGTTGGAAGATTTCCCTAAGTTCCCGGTCAAGCTCATGCAGAAACTCCCGCGTGCACCCGTTTTCCTCCATGATGCGCTCGAACTTTTCCTGTGTGACGAGGCCGAGGGCAATGGCATCTTCAAGGTCGTGCACGCTGTAGCAGATGTCGTCGGCTATCTCCATAAGGGAGGCGTCGAGGGACATGTGGTAGTGTATCTTGTTGCCCTTCATGTACGGGGTGCAGAACAGTTGTCTTTCCTCTTTCGGGATGGGCTTGAGAACCCAGGAAACCACCTTCGATTCCGTGTCAAGATAACACTTCGGCGGTATATAATCCTTTCTTTTAATGAGCCACGGCAGGGAAGAGTGTGGTTTCGGATAACGTGTATTCTTGAATTTCAAAACCTTACTATAGGCAACAGGATATTTCAGAACGCCGAGCAGCAGCCTGCGCGTGGGGTTGAGGCCGTAGCCCTCGACGTATTTTTCCAGGCGGGAAAGGATGCGCAGCGTCTGCCCGTTTCCTTCAAAGCCGCCGTGCTTTCTCATGCAGTAGTTCAGGGCCACTTCTCCCCCGTGGCCGTAAGGGGGGTGCCCCAGATCGTGCGCCAGGCCTATGGCGCTGCTCAGATGGGCATCCGGCAGGAGAACATACACGATAAGAGACGGAATATTCGTGACTTCGCAAAGGGGGAATCTGTCTTTTTCGCGGATTCTTTTTTTGAGGTTGGAGACGAGCGCCGCGCTTACCTGCGCCACTTCCATGGAATGGGTCAGCCTTGTGCGGTAAAAGTCGCTGTCGCCCATGCCGAGCACCTGCGTTTTTCCCTGAAGGCGGCGGAAGGAAGGGCTGTGAATGATGCGCGCAAAATCCCGTTCCCATTCAGAACGGGATTCGTGTTCACGACGGATATTGGGGCTTCTGCGTTGTTCCCATGGCTTGTCTTTCATGGCACTTCTCCTTCCACAGGTTATGGAAATAAGGTATCTTCATGGTATTTTTGCGTCAATAGTCTTTAACTGCGACATGCCTGCAACAAGGGATGCAGAAGATGTTCAATGATTGAACAGTAAATATAATCAGAGTGTTATTGTTTTTTTTGTGAAAGAAAAATTCTGAGGTCTTCGGATGCGGGAGAGTTTTTTTGTCGACATAAGGGAAAAGGCTGCGGATACAGGGAATGTTTGTACGAAAAGTGTATGCCTGAAGGGCCGGGCGAAGTGTGACGAGGGGGGGATAACGGGCGGATCTGGCGGCGGGAGCGTTCCGCAAAAGCGCCTCTCCCTCCATGGCAGCAGGATGTCGCGCTCCGAAAGTGAATATGCCCCCTGCGTCAAGGCAGCGTGAAACAGGTTTGAGCCTGCGCCTTGCCGGGAAGTTCGGCATCAGCAGACGAAAAAGCAGGCGCTTTCCGCAAAAAGCGCCTGCTTCGAGGGGATGGGGCGAGGGACGGCGCCCCTGGAGGATGATTTCGGGCCCGGCGGGGCGCGTTTACGCTGCCGGGCAGGAATTCCGGGCGGGAGAGTCCCGCCCGGGGAGGATGTTACCGAATCCGCCTGTTGCCTTCCCACACCTGTTCCGCTTCGGGAAGCACGGGCAGGTAGGTAAGCCACTTGTGGCTCTTCATGTATTCCGGGTCCTGCTGGAGCTTGCGGCTGAGCTCCAGAATGGGCGGCACGATGTCCTTGATGTCGCCCGCGAGGTTTGCGGCGATATGGGCGTTGGTGGCCTCAAGGCACAGGTCGATGGCCTTCTGGCTGTATTCCGTGGAGCTCATGAGCGTGTCGAGAGCCTTGGCAGGGTTGTGGAAGCCCACGCTGTTTTCCGCGGAAATGAGATCCCAGAAGAACTGGCCCTTGCGCACGTTCTCCCGCGCCATGGCCATGAGTTCCTCGTAGCGGGAGTTTCTTTCGCCTTCAAACTCGTTGGCAAGGCGCACGGCCTCGTGTGCCTTCACGCTTCTTTCCTGCGCCTTGAGAAGCTGGCGGTAGGTCTTTTCCTGAATGTCGTGCACGCGGGAACGCAGAAATTCCGGCGTCTTGTCCGAATGGCAGGTGCGGCAGGCCGTAAGTTCCGGGTCCTTGAGCGGCGAGGTCCACCAGTGGCTGGAGTACTTCTTGCCGTCCTGCTTCTTGTAGGGCATGTGGCAGTCCGCACAGGAAACGCCCGCAGCGCCGTGGGGGCCGTTCTGCCAGGTTTCGTATTCGGGGTGCTGCGCCTTGATGATGTTCACGCCCGACACCGCATGCACGAAATCCGTGAACGGGCCGTTGTTCGCGCCGTGGGTGTTGTAGTATTCATACATGTCTTCCGGGTCGAAGCCGTTGTCCCACGGGAACACGGGCTTGCCCGCAGGGCCGTTGTCCTTGTGGGTGAAGTAGTATTCCACATGGCACTGGCCGCACACCAGGCTGCGCTTTTCGTTGCGCGAGAGCGTTGCCCAGTCCTTGCCGCTTCGGGCAAGCCAGTCCTTGAGCGGGATGGAGTAGAGCTGAAGCTCCATGTTCGTGGTGTCGTGGCAGGTGGCGCAGCTGATGCTTTCGTTCATCACGTCCACCTTCGTGCGGTATTCGTTGAAGTCGCGGCTCCACACGCCGTCGCCTTCCGCGGCCACCCACTGCGAAATGTTCGGCACCTTGCAGTTCCAGCAGGTGGCGGGCATGTTGCCCTTGCCGTCCGGCGCGTAGCGGTTGATGCGGTCGATGTCCAGAATGTCCTTCACCGCGTAGGTATGGCCGCGCGCCTCGTTGTATTCATACATGAAGGGATACCCCAGCCACAGATTCTTCAGGTACGGCTGGGCCGCCTTGAATCCCTTGGGAAGAGGATTCACGCCGTCGTTCTTGCGGAAGTTCACCGAACCCTTGTATTCCGTCATCACCGACGATTCGTCGTTCTGCCGGTAGGACGCGTACTGCAGCGGGAAGGCCTTTTCAAATTCCGAAGCCTTCAGCGTATTGGCGGGAAGGCCGCTGTCGTAGATGGGCGTCTTCACCACACAGGTGTCGTCTTCACAGCCTGCAAGAAAAAGGGAACACACAAGTACCGCGCCCGTCGTGAGCATCGTTGTCTTATTCATCAGCCGCCTCCCTGAAGCTGACAGGAATTTTCTTCTGGTGCGCCATGCCCCGGTGGCAGTCCACACAGTAGGGCTTGGCCATCATCACATCCGCATTGGTCACGCCGTGACAGGCGCGGCAGTTGGCGTTCACCACGTCCCGCGTTTCCGTCCGCGCAAGAAGCGGCGCTTCCTTGCCCTGAAGGTTGGCCACGAAGTCGCGCAGGCCTTCCTGCGCCTTGAAGGGCAGTTTGGCCACAAGGCTGTGGGGCGCGTGGCACTCGTTGCACGCAAGATCCGCATGAGGCGAGAGGCTGTGCGTGAGCGCCGCCTCCTTCATGACGTGACAGGTGGAACAGAAAGGTCTTGAATCGGAATACTGCATTCCGGCCGCAGCCAGAAGCACCAGCGCCGCTCCCAGCGCCGTGCCCCCCAGCAGCATTTTCCATGGTCCGTGCCTGGATGCTTTCATGGGTCTCCTCCTTCCGCTAAAAAACACTCCGGCACTTCCTTTATACGCGAGCCTGAAAAAAGATAATGTGATTTGAATCACAAACACGGGAAAGAATATCAGGGACGTGTTTTTGTGCGGGAGCGGAAAGGCGGGGCGTGAAGAACGGAAGACGGCCGCAAAACCGGATGGCGGCACAAGGCCGGAAAAGCGGGGCCGGGGAGAAGCATGAAGAGCCGCGTGGGCGGGGAATGGAACCGTTTTTGCTTTTTTTTGCGGCTTCGCCGGGCGGAAGGTGCCTTCCGGGAAGGCTCTGCGCGGGGGGGCGAAGGCTGCGGCCGCGGCTTTGGGTGCGCAGCGAAGGCCCGTGCGGGAGGGATACCTTTGGGAAGGTCGCCCTGCCGCATTGAAGAAGCCTGCGTGCGCCTGCGGCACGGCTTTGCAGGAGGGCGGATGCGCGGAGGAGGGGCTTGCCTGCGCGGGCGCGCGCCTGTATGTTCCGGCGGCGGCAGGCCGGGCCCGGCGGGGAAAAGCCCTTCACGGGGAGGCGCGGCATATGACCAGAATCACGGCAGGGCGGAGAAAAACAAGGTAAGCCCGGACGGACGGGACAACGGACTTTTCCCGAAAGACTGCGAGGAAGACCATGGAAGAACAACAACGGGGCATCGGAAGCGTACTTTGTTTTGCGGCGACGGCGCTTTCCCTTCTGCTGGGAGCGGCGCACCTGTGGCGCGCGGGCCGGGGGGACGGGGCGCTCTTGTGCCTTTTGTGGGCGGCGGCCTGTCTGGGCCGGGCGGCGTGGATGCGCGTTCTTTCCGCTGCGGCGCTGTTTTTTTTCTGCGTGGAGTGGCTTTTTACGCTGGAAGCGCTTGTGCAGATGCGCCTTGCCGTGGGAGCGCCGTGGATGCGCCTTGCGGCCATACTGCTTGGCGTTGCCGCGTTTACGGCGCTTGCCGCAGGCATGCTTTTTTCCGCGTACGGCCGAGCGTGGTTCTGCCGTGGGCGGGAGCAGGCCCTCATGCAGGGCGCGGCCTTCATGCTTGCCTTTGTGCCGCTGTACTGTATGGCGCGGTATGTGCCGCATCTTCTGCTTGCCGGGCGCTTCGTGCCGGGGGCAGGGGTGGCGCAGGCCTTTGCGGCCGGTTTGTGGAGCGCCTTTGTCTGCGGACTCCTTGCGGACGGAAAAAGGGCATACCGCGCCAGAATGCGGGTGTGGCGGCTGTTTTCCGTGGTGTTTTTCGGCCAGATGCTGCTTGCCGCGGCGGGATGGGCCGTATTTTCCATGAGCGGGGAACTGCATGTTCCCGTGCCGGGCGTGATTGTTGCCGGGGCTGTCTACCGGGGAGAGCTTTCCTTCATGCCCGTGCTTTTTCTTGTGTCCGTATTGCTGGCCGGTTCCGCATGGTGCAGCCACCTGTGCTATTTCGGTTCGTGGGATGCATGGGCCGCTTCCTTTGCGCGGCCCGCGCATCACCCCGGCCCCCTTCGCCGGCGCGCCCTTTCCCTTGCCGTGGTGTGCGGCGCGGCGCTTCTTCTTTCCCGCGGCGCTTCCGCTTCCGCGGCCGTGGCCTGCGGCGTGGCGCTCGGCCTTGCCATGCTGCCCGTGAGCGCGTTCCTAAGCCGGAAAAAGGGCTGGGCCGCCTATTGCACCGCCATCTGCCCGCTGGGCCTTCTGGCCTGTCTTCTGGGCAGGCTTTCGCCCTGGCGGCTGCGCCGCACCGCGGCCTGCACCTCCTGCGGAGCCTGCGCGCGCTTTTGCCGCTACGGCGCGCTTACGGAAAAAGGTCCGGCGGAACACGGACCCGGACTTTCCTGCACCCTGTGCCGCGCCTGCCTCAACGCCTGCCCCCGCGGGGGCCTCTGTATGACCTTTCTGGGAAAGGGCGCGGACGGCCGCGCGGAGCGGGCCTTTACGGCGCTTGTCTCTTCCATGCACGCCGTGTTCCTTTTTACCGCCATGGTGTAGGGGGGCGGCGGCTCTGAAAACATACGTCGAGTTTTTCTTGCCATGTCTGCCCGGCGTTCTTACCATTGCCTCATGTTTCCATGGAGGGACGTATGAGCAGGGCCGGCATGTATTCAAACAGGGGAGATGAATATCAGGTTCTTGTGGCCGTGAATCTGGCGCTGGACATGCTTGACGGCGAGAGTATCCAGAGCCTTGAGTGCGAGGTGCTTTTTGATGCACAGGGCAGAGAGGTGCCTGTGGATGACATTGTCGTTCACCATAAAAACGGTGACGCCGTCTTCTGCCAGTGCAAGGTCAACAGCCCCGGCTATGGAAACTGGACCTTTTCTTCCCTGAGGGAAGATCTCCTCAAGGCATGGAAGCAGTTTTTGTGCGCTTCCGCCGGGCAGCGCTTTGTTTTTTATTCTGCCAGCCCCTTTCCCGTTCTGACGGGTATCATCGAGTGTGCCCGGATGGCGGAGAATGACGGAGAGTTTCTCTCGCTGATGAGCGCGAAGGCAAAAAGGGAGTATGAGAACTTCAGGCAGACGGTGGGGGAGCAGAACGAGGAACGCCTGCGGCGTTTTTTCCTTGCGCTCGAATTTCGCAATATCTCTTTGGAACAGCTTCAGAAAGAGATTCCTTTGCGTCTCAGGCGGCAGGTTGCCGGAGGAGATACGGCTCTTGCCGCCATCAAGGAGAAAATCCGCCGCATGGCGGCAAGAACGGATGCTGCCGACGCTGAGAAAAGGCGCCGTATTCCTGAAAAGAAGTTTCACCTTACCCGGCAGAGCCTTCTGGATACGCTGGCAACGGCGGGCTGCCGCGTCACGCCCCTGCGCAGTGAAGAAGAGCTGAAACGGTATGTTGAAAAGTATTCCCTGCGGGGAACAAGCTGGCCCAGAGATATTGGAGGGCGGCGCTTTTTCCGCAGCGAGACGCAGCAACTGCTGCGTCTTGTGGAGGAAGGGCAAAATGCGCTTCTTACCGGGGAGGCCGGAGCGGGCAAGACCTGCATCCTGCTGGATTTGTGGGATGCGCTGAAGGAGCGTTCCGACCTGTTTCCCGTATTTGTGCAGGCGCGCGACCTGGGAGGAGAGGAGCTCGGGAATCTGACGGAAACCTTCGTCGATGCCGTGGCCCGCATGGCGGAGCGGCGGAAGGTGGTGGTTGTGGTGGATTCTCTGGACGTGCTTTCCATGGCCGGAGAAGAATTTTTCGGGCCTGTGCGCGTCGTGCTGGAACAGCTCCGCCCGTTGAAGGATGTGACGGTGACGGCTGCCTGCCGGAAATTCGATTTCGACTATGACCCGTATTTCGATATGTTCCGCCCATGGAAGAAGGTGGAGGCCGGGCCGCTTGAGGTGGAGAAGGATGTTCTGCCCTGGCTGGAAGGCATGGGGGTGGAGATTGCCCGGCTTTCGGAGAAGCAGAAGGCGCTGATTTCCCTGCCGCGTATGCTTGGGATGTTTCTTTTCGTCTGGCGGGAATGCGGCGGCTCCGATGCGGTCACGGCCTGGGAACTTGCCGAGGAATACCTGCGCCAGCTCGGCCGCAGACGTACGGACTGGCCCGCGCTCCGGGAGCAATTGGAAGATGTCGCCCTGCGGATGCTTGAGCAAGACCGGCTTTCCATGGGGCGGGATGAGCTGAATCTTACGGAGGAGCAGCTCCGCTTCTGTGAAAGCGAAGGGGTGCTCTGGGAAGAGAAAATTCACCGCTATACGTTCATACACCAGACATGGACGGACTGGCTGGCCGTAAGCCATGCCATGCGCAACGGAAAAACGCTGCTGGAGTTCATTACGGGCATGTCCTCCCGTCCCTCTCTGCGGGCCGCCGTGCGGGTGTTCTTTTTTGCCCTGAGGGCGAGGGATTCCGCGCGTTTTCGGCGCGAAGTGCGCGAGGCGCTTCGTTCGCCGGAACCGGCGTTCCACTTCAAATGGCTTCTGGCTGTTTCCATGGCCGAGGTGGAGCCGGAAGAGAGGGATGCTTCCCTGCTTTCCAATAATAGGGATGAGCATCTTTTTTTTGCGTTTCTGGAAGCGGCGGAGCCGGAGCGGTGGTTTGCCTTTCTCTGCCGCCATTTTCTGCCGCTGTGGAAGGAGAAACGTGACCGGTGGAGCCTGGTACGCTTTGGAATCTGGTGCGGGAACCGCGAGGGCGTGAACCTTGCCGAAATCGTCCGGCTGTGGAGATACCTGCTGGATACAGGCAGGGAAGATGCCGTCGTTGTGGGGGCTGCCGTCTTCTGGTTGAACGACGTTTCCGAATGGAATGTTCCCGGCCTGCGGGAGCTTTTCGAGCGGCTCATGGACGTTGTGGGGGATGCTCCGCATCTGATGCTGGGCAGGCCGCTGTCACAATGGGTCGACGCCGAGAATGGTAACGACGACCTTTTATGGCGTTTCATCACCCGTAAGGTGAAGCACGCGCGCATGGCGGGGAACCTCAGGCTTGAATGCGGCACGGCGGATTTTTACCGCAGGGATTTTCTTGAGGGAAGAATGCGGGATTCGGAAGTGCTGCTCGACATGGCGATTGCCTCCATGGAGGAGTGGAGCCGTGAGGGAGGCATGACTCTCATGGATGGCCGCACGCGGTATTTTTTCCATGACTGCATCAGAAAAAAAGTACCCGGCGCAGAGTACGGCTTCGACATGCTGTTTTCGGCCGTCGTGCGGGCCTGCATACATCATGCGGAGAAGAACAGCCCGTGGTGGCAGGATCATGCCGCGAAGCTCTGGGCTTCGGACGAACTCGGCATACGCTATCTATGTCTGTGCGGCCTTCTGGAGCAGCCGCAGAACAACCTGAGTCTGGTGCAGGAGGCGCTTTCGCACATAGGCAAGGCGACTCCGTGCGGGGTATATTTCCGGCAGCCTTTGGCTCTTTTGCTGCAAAAGGCCGCGCCGCATCTTGAGAAAGACGTGCTTGATGCCTTTCAGCGTGATTTGATTGCTCTGGGGAGAGAGGCCCCTGATGCCGACCGTGCGGCATGGTTCTGGAAACTCTACCTTGCCGCCGTGCCCGCGCCGTACCGCCTGCCGGAGAGCGTGGCCGTTCTGGAAAAGCTGAAGGAACCCGCCCCTGCTGCATCCGGGGACGGAGAGTCCATGCGCGTCGGCACTGTAGTGTCTCCCTGTGATGAGGATACGCTGCTGGAACTTTCCGACGAAGAACTTCTGCGCCTGCTCCGGTATTATTCCGCTCCCGGTACGGACGACAGACTCAGAGAATATGTGGACGGGCATTTCATGGGCGGGCCGGAGGAACTGGCACGAGCGCTTTCCAGCGCGGCGCGCAGAAAGCCGGAAGCCTTCTGGCCCCGCATGAGCACATGGCCGGAGGATATTGCGCCCCTTTTTGCCGATGCCGTCATGGAAGGCGTGGCACAGCATGCCTGGAGCAGGTTCGGCAATCTCACCATTTCCGGCGCAAGGCCCGTGGCCTCGACGCCTTCCCGGGAATGGCTCTGGGATGCGCTGACGGCTATGGGGGCACTGGGAGAAAAGCGCAAGGTGCAGGTGTTTGCGGCGGATGCTGTGCTGCACGCCTGCATCTACCTTGTTTCTTCTGCAAAGGAGGCGGAGAGCTTGCAACACATGGTTGCATGGACGGACAGGCTTTCCGCAGGGCAGGGAAGCGATAGGCTGGAAGAGTTTGAAAACGCCGTCCGGGGAAGCTGGGTTTCCGCCGTGTGCACGCTGGCGGTACGCCTGCGGGAAAAAGCTCTTTCTCTGCCGCCGTGGCTGAACGACTGCCTTTTTGCCTTTGCCGCCGATTCCCATCCCGGTCCGCGGTCCGTACTGCTGCGCCATCTGGCCTTTATGCGCCTGCCCGCCGAGGAGGGCTGGACGCTGTTCGACCGGGCCGTGGCTCCCGGCCCTGCGGAAATCTGGGATTTTGCCCTGGATTATCTGTGCGACAGTGTGGATGTCGACTATGAAAAGACCATGTACTATGTGGATGCCATGGGTTCGCTGCCGCTGAAGGATTCCGCAGAAATACTGGGGGAACTTCTTACATGGGCGTTTCTTCTGCAGCGCATGCCGCGCGAGGAATACCTGCGGCGGCTTTCCACCCTCGACCATGCCGGGGTATGGCTGGAGTGCATGCGGATGCTGGTATTCAACGCAGGTGACGACCCTTTGCGGGAGATGTGCTTTGCGGGCATACGCGATATTCTGGCCTGCAGGAAGGAAGACAGGAATATCATCAGCGAAGGTATGCGGCTGTTCAGCAGGCAGGAACAGGGCTTTATTTTTGTTCCGTACGATATTGTGGAAGCGATACTGACGGCGGCGGGGAACTTTCCCGACCTTTTCACAGCGTTGCATGGTTTTCCCGAATGGTGCCGTTTTTATGCCCGCCATCATTGCCGGGAGGCGTTTTCGGCCATGGCGCGGTTCTGGGATATGCCCCGCGTTTACTGGGACAGGGCGAAAGGCGGTATCTTGTGCGAACTTCTGAAAATGTTTTTTCAGGAAGCCGAGGAAGCCGGGGCTGAGGACCCCATGCGGGAAGAGGTGAACCTGCTTGTGGAGAATATCCTGAAAAAGGAACCGGACGCCGTGCAGACGTGGCTTGAGGATACCGTGCAGCGTTGAAACGTGACGGGCAATGCGTTTTCGGCGTGACTCCGCCGTGCGGGAGGGATGCCGTCCTCTCCGGGGGGAGGCTCATGTTTTTTGACGTCGCGGAAGAAGGGCGCAGACGGCAAGAGCTCCCCAGAGGGCGAAGAGCAGCAGCGTGCCTGTGATGCGGAACATGCGCCGGGTCTCTCTGTCTTTTCCGTCGGGTACGGACGTGGGGGCGGCGGGCAGGTCGTAGCGGGCGGCCAGGCGTTCGATGTTGATGAGATGGATGACGGGAATGCCTTTTTCGTACATGCGGAAGATGATGCCGCGCCGGGGGCTTTTTGTGGCGGGCACGCGCGTGAGCAGACCGTTGTCCAGCAGGGCGGCTTCGCTCACCCAGCCGAGCGAGGTCACACCCCCGCCTACATTGATGAAGGCCCTGGGCGGGCCGTTCTGAAAGTAGATGGCCATGCGGCGCTTCATGTCTTCTTCCAGGCCTTCCACTCCTTTTTCGGGAATGGAGACCGCGCCGTGGCGGCGTATGGCCTCTTCCCCGAGGGCGAAGCCCGTGCCGTCGAGACCGCCGTCGCCGTCCATGATGCCTCCCAGAGAGGCAAAGCCTGTCTGCACGTGAAGTATGCCGCGCGCGGTCAGTTCGCGTTCCATATCCAGCCAGGTAAGGCCCGGAATGTTGGCCCCGTAGTTGGAGGCGCCCACGGAAGAGAAGACCACCGGTTGCAGGCCGAGGGTTTCGCAGGCGCTGAGTGCGGCAAGATTGAGGGCGGGAAAGGAGCCGGTGAGACAGACGGCCACGATGTCGCCCCTGGTGACGTCCGCCTGCTTCAGCCAGAAGGTGACAAGGCCTGCAAAATCGGGGTTGAGGCTGGTCTGCTTGGCGCTCAGGAACCCTATGGAGGTGGTGAGGTCGCTGTAGTCCGTGCCGATGAATCCGGTACGGGCCGGGTCCAGCGCGGGGTCTACGGCGATGCCGAGTTCTTCGCGCAGTTCTCCGACGGCCTCCATGCCCCGGCGCATGAGGCGCGAGGCGCGCAGGGCGTCTTCGTCGGGCCGCCACGGATCGCGCATGAGCAGGACAGCGCAGGTCAGGCAGGAGAGAACAAGGGCAAGGCAGAGCAGCAGGCGCGTTTTTTTCCACGGCGGGGGCGAAGCATGAGCCGGAGGACCCGAAAGCTGAAGAAAAAGGGAAAGAAAACGGTACATGGCAGGCCTCCTGTCTGCCGGAGGGAAGATGCTGCGGCCGCGACGTGCGCTCCGGGCGTGGCGGGCCGTTTTGCCGCGCAGGCGGCTTGGGAAATTGCGGCTAGTACGGCATTCGACCCAGCATTTCCATGACGAGTCTCACCGCGCAGGTGAGGGCAAGCAGGGCGAGAAGCGTGAGGCAGGGGCCCTGTCTGTCCATTTCATGAGCCACCAGCCCGGGAATGATGTACCCCACGGTTTCCACCCGCCCGAGGGCCGCATCCGTACCCATGACGGCGGCCCCCAGCGTCCACTGCAGGGCAAAGCCGACGAGTACGCAGAGGATGAAGCGGCGGCGGCCGTAGAGCAGGCAGAAGCGGGAGAGAAGGCGCATACAGAGCATGGTGCCGAGGGCTACGCCGAGGCACAGGGCTATGGTGCCGGGCCGCTCCAGCGAAAGGGCGAAATAGCCCGGAGCGATGAGCCCCCCGGCCACGAGGCCCGTCCATTCAAAAAGGAAAAAGCCCAGCACGAGACCTGTGGCGATGGATTCTATGAGCATGGGGGGCCTCCATAACACGCGCGGAATCGTTCCGCGTAGCCGTGGGCGTTGCCGAGGCCTGTCACGAACAGGCCAAAGCGGCCTTTTTCCCGGGCCGTGCGGATAAGGTCGGCCACAAGCTTTTCCGGCGGGGGGGCATTCCACAGCCCTGCGGAGACAAGGGCGGGACGGGGAACAGGGCAGGGACGCCCTGCCGAAAGCGCGCCGTACCAGAGTGCGCAGGGCGCATGGCTTCCCACCGGAACAAGGACGTCGAAGAAGCTTTCATGAACAAGCCATGCCGTGAAGGCCGTGGTGCGCAGGGGTCTGTCCGCACGGGTGCAGAGAAGCGCCGCGCGGAGAAGGCCGGCAGCTTCCTTTCTTTCGCGGGCCGCCAGCATCATGCGCGCGGAAGCGACGTCGTTCACGGAAAAGAGGTCGAGAAAAAGAACGGGCATGTCTTCCGGCGTACCGGCCAGAGGCCGGGCCTGCCCGGGAGAGGTGCCGCAGGAAGACGGGGCGGCGCCGGGGAAAGGCAAGACCGGGGCGGGAAGCCGGAGCGCACGGCATACGTCGTCCGCTGCGGCACGGGCCAGAGCCTCGGGCTGTGCGGGGGCGGAAAGAGGCGCGTCAACGATGCGGCAGCACGCTCCCTTGGCCGCGGCATGGGCGGACAGGGAAAGCGCGCCCGTTTCGTTCCCCGTGTACACCGTTGCCCCCGGCGGAATCATGAGCGAGAGGGTGCGCAGCACGCCTTTGCGGCCGCGGCCCATGGTTTCCTCATGGTCCGGCCGCAGATTGGTGACGACGGCGCAGGTGGCGCGCAGTATCTGTTCGGAGGTCAGCACGTTTTCCTTCTGCAGCGCCATGCCTTCCACCACGACGACATCCGCATTCATGGCCGAGGCCATGCGCAGGATGCGTATGTGTTCGCGTATGCTCGCCGGGCCTGTGCGCCGCACGGGAGCGGTGGAACCGTCGGGAAGGAGGTATTCCGGCGCGTCTCCCGTGGTCTTTGCCAGAACGCGCAGCCCCCTTTCGCGCAGAAGCGCGGCCGTGCGGCGGACCACCGCGCTCTTGCCCCGCGTGCCGTGCACATGAATACGGCAGGGAACGCGCCTGCGCCATGCGCAAAGCTGCCGCCCCTCCACCACAAGAGGCACAAGAACGAGAAGAAGACAGAGCCAGAAGATCATGAAGCCTCCGCTGGAGGAAAAGGCGCGGAACACGGCAGAAACGGTCCGCGGGGAGAAAAGGGCGTTCCCGGCAACTTGCCGGGGAGTTGGGAGCGGCGTTTTTCCGGTCGGGAAAACTTCAACCTTTGCTTTAAAGATGTCGGACCCGCCCCTCCGGCACGCCGGAAGGACGGGGAGAAGCCTCAGGATTGCGTGAACAGCCTCCACACGCCGGGCAGGGCGCGGAAGCCGGGGTCCGCGGGTTCTGCGGGCGGAGGATTGAAGTAGTAGCCCACGCCGTTGGTCATGAGATCTTCGTAGGAGGGAATGCGTTCGAACTCCACTTCCTTGCCGGTGACTTCCCTGAGGGCCACGCACAGGGCCTGAAGTTCCTGCATGTTGCGGCCGATGCGCTTCTTGAGCGGGCTGCCGCCCTCCCACGGGGCGAAGAGATAGCCGAGTTCCGCCGCACGGTCGTAGAAGGCGTCGATGCCGTCCACGGGGAGGAATTCGTCGGTGATGCCGCGTATCTTGCCCTGGGTGGGGTTGACCGTTTCGGAGGTCATGGCCATGAGCTCGGGGAAGAGGTCGCCCATTTCCAGATTGCTGAGTCCGCGGAAGGAAGGCGGAGAGACTTCGGCCCCGATGTCGAGGTCGTACATCTGCATTTCCAGCGCGGCGAGACTCACGAGATCCTGCGCGCGGGGGTGGCCGCTCAGCGCGTTGATGAAGGGATATTCGGGCTGGCCTTCATGCAGGTCGATCTGCATGTCCACCTTTTCCTGCCGGTTGAGCTGCTGGATGCCGTAGGCCACGCGCTCGGCGAAGGTGCCGTCCGGGCGGCCGGGATAGGCGCGGTTGGGATTGCGGCATTCCTCGCCGGAATACTTCTGCTTGTGCGGATACTGGATGAAGACTTCCGGGTCGGGCCAGTGCTCGGCCGAGTTGCCCGTGCGCGAACCGTGACGGAACGTGCGCTTCGTACCGTCGGGACGGGGGAAGCTGATGAACTGAGGGTGCGCTTCCTGCGGATAGTTGTGGGTGAAGCCCGTGTTGCTGCACTGGGGAAGGACGATGACGCGCCCCCTGGCCACGGTGCAGTGTTCCACGAGGATGAGCGCCGCGCCCCAGCCCGCCGGTTCGTCGGCATGGGTGCCGCCGAGCACGAGGAAGGTTGCGCCCGGTTCCCGGCCTTCCATGATGAAGACGCGGGTGTCGCCCAGCGTGCCCCTGAGGGAAGGCTCATAGTCGCTGAGCCACTTCACTTCCGTGACGCCCGGGCCGGGAATGATGAGGTCGTCCTTCCACATCTGAACATAGTTCAGCGTAAGCAGCACGCTGAAGAGCACGGAGACGGCTACGGCCGCCCAGCCCGTCTTTCTGTGGTTGATGGTCATGCCGGCCTCCCTTACTTGATGAAAAACAGCCGCATGGCAAAGGGAACGATGACGAATATGGCCAGAATCTGTTCCCAGACGTTCCGGGAACGCAGGGTGTTGCGGATGACGAGGTACAGTATGAACGCGGTGAGCACGGTGTACATGGCCATGACGATGATATACAGTGGCGGCATAGTGAACTCCTTGCGGATGGTGGTCTGCCCCCATGATGAGCGCCGGGGAGCGCAGGAGAAAACGCTTTGTCTGCCGGAGGCGGAAGCCGCGTTCTGCGGAAGCAGGCGTTTTCCTGAGGCAGCTTGCTAGAAGGGCACGAACCAGGCGGCGAACTGATTGGCGAAGACGAGTTCCGCCATGGTGAAGACCACGCACACGATGAGGGGAATGAGGCTCTTCTTCAGAATGGGCGAATAGGAGGGTTCCTGCGTGAGTTCCTGAGCGAAGTAGCCGCCCAGGGCGGAGGGCGGAATGACCTGGGCCAGCACGCAGAGCATGGAGCAGCCCGCCACGATGGCGATCTGATTGCTGCTTACCATGGCCAGAGTGAAGGGAATGCCCAGAATGACCGAAGCGCCCAGATGGGTGAGCACGCCGCCCAGAAGGGGCAGGCTCACGCCCATGGCGAGGTACATGAGCGCCGGGGCTATGGAACCCACCACCATGGCGCCGAGAACCAGCAGTCCCTTGGCCCCGGTGAGCGTGGTCACCTGTACCACGGAACCGACCACGAAGATGAGCGCCACGGTGGAGAACACGCCGCCGCGCAGGGCTTCGGCGCAGGCGTCCACATAGCGGAACTTCCTGCCCGTGAACATGGTCACGAAGGTGCCGATGACGAAGACCATGGGAGTGACGATGTCGGGAAATTCTCCGGGGAAGACGCGGATGAGCACCATGATGCCCACCACCACGATGAGCGGCACATAGGGCATGATGAAATTCTTGCGTTCCGGCCGGGGGAGCTTTTCCTCGATGGCTTCCAGACTCGGGGAGCGGAAGTCGCGATACCCCAGGAAGAAGATGGTGAACAGTCCGAGCGGAACCGTCATGACCAGAAGCAGAAGGTCGAATCCCTCGTAGGGCATGTTGATGCCGCTTGCGATGATGATGGCCGGCAGGTTGACCGGCGGGGCGGCCGCGCCGATGGACGTGACCATGGCGATGATGGCCGCTATTTTCAGATTGGGAATGCCGCAGATGCGCAGAATGGTGATGGCGACCATGCCTGTGCTGAGCACGGCGGCCGTGCCTACGCCCGTGACCATGCCGGGGAAGAACAGCAGCAGGGTGATGAGGCAGAACATGATGGTCGGCCTGTTGCGGAACGTGGTCACGATGTCGTAGGCGATGCAGTCCAGATTGCCCGCCTGCCTGAGACAGGTGAGGAACATCATGCCGGTGAAGATCACGAGATTGATGTAGATGTACCAGACCGGCCCTTCAAACAGATGGCGGAACGGAATGCCGAAGCCCGTGACCACGGCGCTTATGGCGACGGAAACGAACAGGTTGACGGCAATGGGGATGTCCTGCCTGAATTTCTTTCCCAGCAGAAGGATGGCGACATAGCTGACGATCATGGCGGCAAGTGCGATGCTTGCCGTGACATACATGGCGTCGCCGTGGGAATGTGTGAACATGGGGCCCCCTCATGTCGAAGGTGTGAAACGAAACGGCTTCCGAGGCGGAGCGGAACGGGGATGTTTCGCGGAAAGACTGCGGCGGACGCCGCCGGAGGCTTGCGGCCCGGAAAGGCCCGGCGGAAGGAAGGACGGGGCTCTGCTGCAGGGGTGCCTGAACCCCGCCCTTTTGAGGAGGTTCAGCTGCCTGCGGCGAGGTTGCCGAGAACCTTGGCGATTTCTATGGCCTTGGGAACCAGGATGATGGGCCTTTCACCCGCAGCCTTGGTGAAGAAGCCGTCGCTGTTGCCCGCTTCGTACACCAGGAAGGCGTCCGCGCTGGGGGCGAGTTCTTCCAGAAGCTGATTGGTCATGGCGTCGCGCCGGCCTTCGCCGCCGATATGGACGAGAATGAGGTACGCGCCGCTGTCCTTCGCAGCCTTGACGAGATCATGGCAGCGCTTCTTTTCCGTATCGAGGTTCACGCCTGCGGAACCGAAGCCCTTGAGGCTGGTGCCTACGGTGACGAACACGGTCTTGGCGGCGGCCACGTCCTCGACGCCCGCCAGCGGCTTGTATTCACCGGCAAGCTTGGCCCGCCCGGCCAGTACGGAAAGAGTCTTGGCATCGGGGCTCTGCCCCAGGGAGGTGAACAGGGCCGGGGTCTGTATCCTGGGGAAATCGGCGGCATGGGCGCCGACGACGGACAGGGCGATCAGGCCGAGAGCACAGACGGCGGAACGGAAAAGATGACGCATGGTATCTCCTTTGGTTGCATGTTGGGAAAGGGACTTCCCCCTTGCGGAGGGCCTTTCCCCGGGCCGGAGCGGACCCCGGCCGGGGAGGGCTTCGTCGTGGAGAGGAAAAAGGCCGTTTTGCAGAGCCGACGGGGCGGCTTCACGGGTGACGCGGTGCGTCAGTAGGCGTCTACATGGCCGTCGCCGCGTATTTCGGCGCCGCCGGCGTACGTTCCGGTGGCGGGGTCGATTTCAATGACCCATACGTTGCCGGAACTCATGCGCCAGATCTGCGAGCCGGGCACGGAATCGTGACCCATGCGCACCATGTCCTTTTCCCAGAGATCGCGCAGTTCCGGTTCGATGGCCAGGCGCGTTCCGGCGGAATAGTGGTACATGTCGCCGTACAGGAAACGCGGCGCGGAAATGGCGGCCTGAGGGTTGAGACCGTATTCCAGCATACGGATCATGACCTGGAAGATGCCGGGCATGGTGGATTCCGCTCCGGAGCCGCCCACCAGAATGCGGGGCTTGCCGTTCTGGAAGAACATGCCGGGAGAGAGCGTCCAGCGGTTGCGCTTGCCGGGAGCCACCACAAGATTGCTGGGCTTTTCCGTCCAGGGGTTGTCGGCAAGGTCGAACCAGTCCATGCCGTTGTTGCCGATGACGCCGGTGTTGCCGAGAATGTCCTGGCCGCCGAAGAACTGGCCGAGAGTATGGGTGAAGCTGACGCAGTTGCCGTCCTTGTCCACGACCACCACATGGTTGGTGTTGCCGCGGTAGGCCATGTTGCGGGTACTTTCCGCAAGGGATACGGGCTCGGAGGCGAGGCTGCCGGGCAGGGCCGCGCTCGCGGGAACCTTCCTGCTCCATTCCGCGGGCTTGCCGGGCTGTACCTTGCCGGGGGCCGCCTTGGTTCTGTCGATGCGCAGGCGCTGGGCCGCCGCGTAGTTGTCGGAAAGGAGATTCTTGGCCTGGCTTTCCACGAACTTCGGGTCAGCCACGAACTCGTAGGAGTCCGCATGGGCGAGGCGCTCGATTTCCACCATGAGATGCAGGTATTCGAGACTGTTGTCCGCTATCTTCGACCAGTCGAAACCTTCGGCGATCTTGAGCGCTTCCATCCACGTTACGGAGCTGGAGGGCGGCGGCATACCGTAGACGTCGAGGTCCTTGTACTTCATGTGCAGCGGTTCCACCCACAGAACCTTGTAGTTGGCCAGGTCTTCCCTGGTCCACAGACCGCCGTTCTCCTTCATGTAGCGGATCATTTCGTCCGCTATGGAACCCTTGTAGAACGCGTCCACGCCTTCCTTGGCGATGGTGCGGTAGGTGGCGGCAAGTTCCGGGTTCTTCATCAGGGTGCCGGCGTCGGGCCATTCCCCTTCGGGGGCGAACACACGGGCAAGGTTGGGATACATCATGGGCGCCTGCGCCGCCTGCGTCTTGTAGTTGTGACTCTGGCGCTGACTGAGTACGAAACCTTCCTCAAGATAGCGGATGGCAGGCTCGGCCACCTTGCCGAAGGGCATGGTGCCGAACTTTTCCAGCACGGTGCAGTAGGCCATCATGTTGCCGGGAATGCCCATGGCCTTCAGACCGGAGAGCAGCTCGGAACGGTCGGCAAACTTGTCGGGAGTGGCCGCCGCCGGAGCCTGGGTATCGGCATCGAGCGCGTAGAGCCTGCCTTCCTTGGCGTTCCACAGAAGCCAGAAGCTGGCGCCGCCGGGGCCGCACATGGCCATGTCCACAGCGCTCAGGGTCAGAGCCGTGGCCACGGCCGCATCAAAGGCGTTGCCGCCCTGTTCCAGAATCTGCACGCCCACGCGGGAGGCGAGAGGATGCGCAGAGGCCACCATGCCGTTTTTGGCAAACACTGCGGCTTTGCTCAGATGTTTTTCCGACTTGTACTCGAAGCCCGCAGCCGGGGAGAAGCAGACCGTGGTCAGCCCTATGCCTGCCAGCAGCATGGTCATGAACCGCCTTGCCTTGTTGAATCCTTGCATATGCGCCTCCTGAAAGAAAGAGGTGGACGTGTGACGTTGGAAAACGCACCGTAAAACAAGACCCGTCATTTTTTGATAAAGACGTTATATCAACATGAATGTTGTTGTAAGGCGTGCTGAAGAAGACTTCTCCTCTATGATTAGAGAACACCGTAATGAAGGATATTGTCAAAAGATTATTTTTGTACGGCGGTATGCAATATAATTGCACACGGAATGAAAAGTCTGTGAAAGGAGGAAGTTGCGGTAAAGGCGCCTGTTTTTGGCCGGAGGGATGGAAAAGCATGGGCCGCAGGAGAGCGGCCATGCGGAGCGACCGCAGAGAAGGGGGAGAGGTTCCCGGAGAAACGGAAACCGGAAGAAAGGGAAAGCCCCCGGTTGCGGGGAGAAAGGCTGCGCGAAGGCGCCGCCCTGAGGATGAGGAGGGCATGGAGGCGCCCCTTCCCCGGGATGCTTTCAGAGGAAGGGGCGCGGGAGGTCAGGAGGCGGGCGCATGTTCCTGCGGCTGCTCGGGGTAGACGAGGCGCAGATAGTCGAAAAAGGCGCGCGCCGGAGAGGAAAGGAGCTTTTTCCTGCGGCTGAGTATGCCGAGGGTGCCGATGGCGAAGATATGGTCGATATTGAAGATGGTGTAGTCATCCGCCGATTCCAGCGGCGTGAGCGGAGGAGCGATGCACGCGCCTACTCCCTGCCGGACCAGTTGCAGGGCAAGAATGAAGTTGTTGATGGCGATGACCACGTTTTCCGGTTGGGGCAGGTCGGGCGTGGTGGCCAGAATGGGGTTGACGTAGCCGTCGAGGGTGAGGGCGATGAAGGGCAGGGCGCAGATGCTCTTCCAGTCCGGTCGGGGAGGAAGCTTGTAGGGGTTGCCCTTCGGCGTGTAGAGAAAGGCGGAACTGCGCCGAAGTTCCGTGAACTGGATGAAGCCCGGCACTTCGCGGTAGATGGTGAGTCCGAAATCCGCCAGGCCGGAGGCCACGAGCTGATGAACGTGCTTGGAGGATGTGGCGTCCAGGGAAAAGTGGACGTCGGGGTGAAGCCTGCGGAAGTTCAGGATGTGGAAAACCAGTTCGTGAGCGAGCCTGTCCAGACAGGTGAGGTAAATGGTGCCTTCCAGAGGGCGTTCGGCGTTTTCCCCCTGCCTGAGCCTGTCGAGAGCGTCGAGTATGGGCAGTACGGCGTTTTTCAGCTGCATCCCTTCATGGGTGGCCGTCATGCCCGTGCTTGTGCGTTCGAAAAGAGTGCGGTTCAGTTCCGTTTCCAGTTTGCGGATCTGGTAACTGACGGCGGAGGGGGAAAGGCACAGCCTTTGTGCGGAACGCTGGATGCTGCGCGTTTCCAGAACCGACAGAAACGTATGTATCCATTGCAGCAGATCGCCGCTGAACGGGTGTTGCATGTCTTCTCCTTGCCGGAAGGAGGCTTGCGGGAAAGGCAAAGTACCTTTCCCTTTCCGGCGAAAACAGCGCCTTCTGTGTTCAGCATAGACAAGAACGGCGCGGGAGACAATGGGGAGCGCAGAGAAAGCGCGGCGTCGGAGAGGATATGCCGCCTTCTGTTTTTGAAGGTTATGCGGGGCGCCGTCCGGGTGAAGGGGAAGATGGACGGAAGGAACCGCCGGAGAGGCCGCTTCTGCTTTGGGCGCTCCGGTTCGGAGGGGACGGCGGAATACCGGAATCCGCGTCGGGCCGGGACCGGAAGGCGGCTTTTCTGGTGTCGGGAGAGGACCGGGAAAGCCCGGAAGGCGGCTTTTTCGCAGGCGGGTTCCTTCTGCGGGAGGCGTCGGGGCACGGGAAAAGGCGCGCCGCTCCTTTCTCCCCTGTGCCGCGCATGGGCGGGCTGCTAGGCTCCGGGAAAAAAGGAGTCGGCATGAACGGTTTCAAGAAAGCACACGCCTTCACCTCGCGCTGGGAAGGCGGATTCGTCAAACATCCTTCGGACCCGGGCGGCGCGACGAAGTACGGCGTTTCCCTTCGTTTTCTGCGTGAACAGGGGCTGGACACGGGCGATGTGGACAGGGACGGCGACATCGACGAAGAGGACGTGCGCGCCCTTACGCCCGCCCTTGCCGCGCGCGTTCTGCGCCGCAACTTCTGGGATGTGTTCCCCCTCGACAACGTACAGCCTCTGTGCGCCATGGTCGTGTACGACACGGCCGTGAACATGGGCGTTTCCTACGCGAAGAAGATGGCGCAGCAGGCGCTGGGACTTCAGGCGGACGGGCGCTGGGGGCCCCTTACCTGGGCGGCGCTCAAAAGCTGCGACGACAGAAAAACCGCCGCGGCCATGTGTCATATACGCCGTGCGCGCTACTGCGAACTGGCCTGGAACAATCCCGCCCTGGCTCCGTTTCTGAACGGCTGGCTGCGCCGCGCGGATGCTCTGGAAGAGACGGTGGAGACGGCTTAGGGCGCCTGGCGCGCGTTGCGGCAGGCGTCGTGAGGCGGGAAGGCCTGAGGATTTTGCGTTCAAGTCCCTTGCCGTTGCGCAAGGAGGCGGAAAGGCCCCGTGGCGGGGCCGGGAAAAGGGGGAAAGCATGGACAGACAGGAGAGCGTGGGCAGGGGCGTGCCCTTTGAGCGCATACGGCGCATTACCGGCTACCTTGTGGGTACGACCGACAGGTTCAACAACGCCAAGCGCGCCGAGGAGCGCGACAGGGTGAAGCATTGCGGCATGGAACCTTTTGTCCCCCGACCATGAAGGAGGGGAAGAGGGCTTCGTCGGCTCTCCGGGCAGGGGCCGCAAGGTGTTCCGGGAAAAGGCCCCGGCAGACGGGATGCCCTTCCGGCACATGGGGCGTTTTTTTCCCCCCGGGCCGGTGGGCCCTCTGAGAAAAGGCATACCGCCCTTGCGGCAAAGGTTCGCGCGGCCTGCGGAGGAAGGTTTTTGTTCCGCAGGCAGGGGAGAGCCGCTGACGGCGGCGCAGGCTCCGTGCCGCGTGCGGCGGTTCTGCATGGCCGTATCCGTACTGGCGCACGGAACGAACGCATGGGGTGCCCGTAGAGACGGGACTCATATCACCAGGGAGCAAGAGGAATGGAAGAGATGATTATGGACGTATGCGGCGAATACGCGGCGCTGGTTTTTGCCCTCATGGGGGTGTGCGCGGCCGTGGCGGCGCTTCTGCCCGCGCCCTCGGCAGAGAGCGGCAAGGCATACCGCGTGCTGTACAGGCTGCTCAACGTGCTGGCCGTGAACGTGGGCCGAGCGAAGAACGCCGACGATGCGGCGCAGGAAAGGAAGGGGTGATGTGGAGGGTTGGGCCGCACTCATTGCCGCGCTGCTCGAAGCTGGGCTGCGCCTTCTGGAAAGGCTGGATGCGGAGCGTGCGGCCGGTTTTCGCCGCCGTGCTGCTTCTGACGGCACAGGGGTGCTCCTTGCCCAGCTCAACCCCGGCGGAGATTCCGCCCCTGCCCGTACTGAGCAGTCTGCAGAACATGGACCGGAACGGGCAGGCGGGCGTGTGGATGAGCAGCGATGACGCGGGCCGCCTTGCGCTGTGGATATACGGCGTGACCGGAGAGAACGGCCGCTGAACAGGGGAACCGGTATCCGGCGCTGCGCCGTTCCTGAAGGAGCGGCTTTTCCGCCGGAGCGGCCGCGGCAGACAAAGCGCGGGGAGCGCGGAGGCCGGCTCCCCGGGAGGCCGGCTCCCCGGGAATGCGGAGGCGCGCAGCGGCGCCTGCCGGACGATACGGCGGCGTTACGCGCCTCCGTTTTCGCGTTCCGCTTCCTCGCTCATGGCCTTGATGCGTTTTGCCATGGCGCGGCCCCAGGGGCGGGAAATGCAGTGGCTGCATATTTTGAGGCAGAGGCCGTTCCAGGCGTTTTCCGCTTCCTCCCTGCTTTCCGCATGGGGGCCGGTCATGCCGCAGTTGCGGCAGCCGACGGAATAGATGTTCCCCAGAATGTCGATGATGCCGGTATCTTCCGACTCGCAGTAGGGGCAGGCGTGTACGATCATGCGTTCTCCTCGGAGGGTTGGAAATCAGAGGCAATTAGCGTGTATAACATGAAAAATAGACTGTTGGCGAGTGTAAAAAAAATCACGAGTCAGGGGGTGCGGTGAGTCAGATCGGATCGGACGGCGCGGAGCACGCCGCGGAATACATCGGCGCGGTACGGGGAGCGTGGCCGCTCGCGCTCATGGCCGGAGCCGTGGCTCTGGCCTCTGCCGCAAGGCAGCTCAAACGCGGCTATAAACAGCGTTCCTGCAGGGACAGGGCGGCGACGGTGTTTCTGAACGCGGCGCTCACCACGTCCATGGCGGTAAGCTGCGCGCTGCTGCTGCCGCTTTTCGTGCCGGAGGTCACGCCGGAAATGCAGGTGGCGGTTTCCATGGCCGTGAGCGGACTGGGCGGGGAAACGGTAAAGCTGTGGTTTCTGAAGAAACTCGGCCTGTCGGTGGTGGATCTCATGAATCCCGACGATATCAACGACATACGCAGAACCATGCCGCCGGAACTGCGGAAAAGGCATGTGGAGCATTGCCCCTTCCGCGGGGATGAATGTCTGACCGTGGATGCGGAACGGCCTCAGGCAGGCGGAGCGTGAAAAAGACCGCATGGATTGCGGAAGGCGGCACATGTTCCGGGCACATGCCGGAGCCTTGCCGTGCCCGGAAGCGAAGGAAAGGCCATGGAGCAGGAAACGAAGGACAATACGGCGCGTAAGGCGCCGCGGAGGGCTGCACGCACGGGCGCACGCCGTGCAGAAGCGGCGCAGGGGCAGCAGGAGGGCGCTTTCCCGGACAGCGCGGAGCGCGGAGCGCGCGCTCTTTTGCCGGAAGCGCCGCGCCGGAGGGAAGGCGTGGGGGAAGCCGCGTCTTCTCCTGCCCGGAAGGGGAAAGGGAAAACTGCCGCAACGGAAGATGCGGGAGGTTCCGGCAGGGCGGAGGGGAGCGCTGTTTCTTCTGCCGCCCCTCCCGGCCGGAGAGCGGCCGCGCGGAAAAAGACTGCGGGAAATGCCGGAGATGCGGAAGGCGGTTTTGCGGCCGTGCTCGGAAGACTTATGGAGATGAGCCTTGAGGAGGTGAACGCCCTTGAGGATGTTTCCGTGCGTGTGGCGGTGTGCAGAACCATGATTTTGAAGGCGGCCGGAGGGGAAAAGTCCGCCGCGGACTGGGTGCGCGACACGCTGGGGGAAAAGCCCGTGAACAGGGGCGGATTCCCGGGTGCGGAGAGCGTGAAAGTGATTCTGTTCGGTGAGGGATGATGGAAGTGAGGATCCGCCTGCGGCCCTGGCAGAAGAGGGCGCTGGAAAAGCTCGATACGCGCGACTACGGCGTGCTCATCTGCCACAGGCGTTTCGGCAAGACGGTGCTTGCCGTGGCGAGGCTGTGCCGCAACGCCGCGCAGGGCGGTTCCTCCTACCGAGGGGCGTATATTGCGCCCACCTGCCGACAGGCCAAGGATGTGGCCTGGGACTATGTGAAGAGGATAGCCCTTGCCGCGGGGGCGAAGGTGAACGAGGGCGAGCTGCGCGTGGACTTTCCGAACGGGGCGCGCATACGCCTTTACGGCGCGGAAAACCCCGACTCGCTGCGCGGGCTGAACCTGTGCGACGTGGTGTTCGACGAAGTGGCGCAGATGCCCTATGCCATGTGGTCGGAAATCGTGCTGCCCATGCTGCTCGCCACGCACGGCAGGGCGCTCTTTCTGGGTACGCCCAAGGGCAGAAACGCCCTGTGGAAGGTGTGGGAGAACGCAAGGCTCCACGAGGAGAAGTGGGCCGCGCTCATGTACCGCGCTTCGGAAACGGGCATTCTTTCCGAAGAAGACCTTGCCGTGGCGAGGCGCGAATCGAGCGAAGCGGAATATGAACAGGAATACGAATGTTCCTTCACCGCGGCCGTTACCGGGGCCTATTACGGCAGGCTCATGGAACAGCTCGACAGGGAGGGGCGCATCGCCTCCGTGCCGTACCGGCCGGGGTTCCCCGTGATGACGGCGTGGGATCTCGGCTTTTCCGATTCCACGGCCATATGGTTTGCACAGCTGGTGGGTTCCGAGGTGCATGTCATCGACTATTATCAGGCCTCCGGCGTGGGGCTGGAACACTATGTGCGCGAGCTTCAGAAACGGGGCTATGTGTACGGCGAACACCTTTTTCCCCACGATGCGGCGGCCTCGGAACTCGGCACCGGAACCACAAGGCTGGAAACGCTGCGAAGGCTCGGCGTGCACGGCCGCGTGCTGCCCATGACGCGGGTGGACGACGGCATCAACGCCGTGCGCCTTCTTCTGCCGCGCTGTTTTTTCGACGCGAAAAAATGCGCGCAGGGGCTGGAAGCCCTGCGCCTTTACCAGCGCGAATGGGACGACAGGGCCGGGGATTTTCGCGCAAGGCCCCGGCACGACTGGACAAGCCACGGGGCCGACGCCTTCCGCTACCTGGCCATGGGCGTGGAGAACACGGCGGGGCGGGGAGAGTTTCAGAAACTGCCGCCGCGTAAAAACCTGAGAGTGTGCTGATGGACGACAAAAAGGACAGGGTACGCCGCATCATACTGCGGGAAATGGAACAGTGCATGGGGCGCGAGGGGTCGAAGCTTTCGGCGGAGCGGGCCGCGCTCAAGCGCAGGTATCTGGGCTGCGGCTACGGCGTGGACGGGGAACGCGAGGAGAGGGGCTTTTCCACCTACGTCGACCGCACGGTGATGGAAACCGTGGAATGGGCCAAGCCCGGGCTCATGCGCGTGTTCTGCACCGATGAAATCATCCGCTTTGAACCGCGCACCCCGGCGCAGGAGCAGGCGGCGGACGATGCCACCCTGTACGTCAATCAGGTGGTGTTCGGCCGGAACATGTTCCGCCTTGTGCACGACGTGCTTTCCGACGGGCTGTACCAGCGCGTGGGCTGGTGCATCGCCCATTGCCCGGAAAGGGAGGAAACGCTTCTTCTGCAGTACGCCGGGCTTTCGGAACAGGAGGCCGTGGCCCTTCTGGCCGATCCTTCGGCGGAAGGGGAGGCGGCGGGCGAGCCTCGCGTGGAAAGCTGCGCCACGCCGCAGGGGGTGCGCTACGACATTTCCCTGCGCCGGAAGGTGAAGCGGCGCGACATACGCATCGACCCCGTGCCTTCGGAAAACGTCATTCTTTCCGCCGATGCGCAGGATGTGGAAAGCGCCCGCTTCATTGCCTGCTGGGAGAAGAAGACGGCCTTCGACCTGCGGAAGGAAGGCTACGACCAGGAGCTCATCGAGAGCCTGCCGCCCATGGCGGAAGGGGACGAAATGCCGGAAACCGGGGCAGGCCTTGCCGTGAACGACGAGGGCGGCCGGAATTTCGGGGGCGACAGGCGGGAGTACCGGATTTACGAGGCATGGTTCGACATGGACCTGAACGGCGACGGCATGGCGGAAAAGGTGAAGGCCACCTTCTGCGGAGAGGCGGAGGCCTGCCGCGTGCTCAAGGTGGAGGAATGGCCGCTGTACCGTGCGCCGCTTTTTTCCGCCTGTTCCGTGCCGTTGCCGCATCAGGCCGTAGGGCTGTGCCTGGCCGACCTTGTGACCGATGTGCAGGATCTGCGCACCGAAATGACGCGCCAGTATCTGGACAGTCTGGCCCTCGGCAATCAGGGCGAGCTGGTGGTGAACGAGGGCATGAGCGGCAGCGTGGAATACGACAGCCTTCTTGCCCGCGGCGTGGGGGCGGTGCACCGCGTGAAGGGCGACGCCACCATCACGCCCCTGCCGGTGGCGACCTCTTCCGGCGAGGCCCTGCAGGGGCTTGAGATGAGTTCCGCGCTCATCGAGCGGCGCACGGGGGTGTCGAGCCGTACGCAGAGCCTTCAGGCCGATGCGCTGCAGAACACGGCCACAGGGGCGAGCATTATGGAAGAAGCCGTGAATCAGCGCCTGGAACTCATTGCCCGCGTGTATGCGGAAACCTTTTTCAAGCCTCTCGGCCGCTATATTCTGCACCTTCTGCACCGCTACCACGACAAGGCCGTGCAGCTCAGGCTCAAGGGGCGCTTCATGGCCTTTGATCCGCGCAGGTGGGACCCGGACATGGATATCGCCGTGGCCGTGGGCCTCGGCACGGGCAACCGGAGCAGGCTTGTGGCCGCGTACCGGCAGATTCTGCAGATTCAGCAGGACTTCATGAACAGGCTCGGAAAGAACTCTCCCGTGCGCCTGTCGCATCTTGCCTATCCCTGCCGTAAAATGGCGGAAGCGGCCGGTCTGGAATCGCCGGAAAGGTTCTTCGGAACAGAGGAGGACGCGAAAAAAGCCGAGGCCGCCATGCTGAACGCGCCTGCCCAGCCTTCGGCGGAGCAGCAGAAACTTCAGCTGGAACAGCAGAAGTTCGAGCTGGAACGGCAGAAGGCGCAGACGGAAGCCCGGCGCAGGGCCTGGGAAACGCAGAGCAGGATGGCGCTGGAGAAGCAGAAGCTGGAAGGCCGTCTTGCCTTGAAGGCCATGGAAATGAACATGGAAAAGGAACTGGACCAGACGCGCCTTGCCATGGGCGAAAAGGGAAGCGAACTGACGAATATCAAGGGCGTCGGGCTTTAGCCGGAAAAGGCCGGGCAACCGGCCTGAACCCCGGCCCGGAAAAAACGCGCCCCGGCCCGGAAAAAACGCGCCCCCGGAACAAGCCCCCCGTCGTAACAGTTCGGAACCTGCCGGAAAAGACCGGATAAAACAACAAAAACGCCGCTTGGCTCCTTCCGGCGGGAAGCCGCGGAAGCACGGCGCGAAAACGGCGTTCCTGCCTGATGATGCGAAGAAAAGGAGGAAACCATGCCGGAAATGCGGGCTTCCGGCATGGGCGTTTTTTGCCGCACACGCCGTTTCCGGTCATGTATGCCGCCGGAAACATCACCGGCGGTCAGCTCAAAGATATCATGGGAGGAAAAGAATGACGCACGAGGAGAGGAGGAACGCGCCGGAAGGGGCAGAGAGGANACGCGCCCCCGGAACAAGCCCCCCGTCGTAACAGTTCGGAACCTGCCGGAAAAGACCGGATAAAACAACAAAAACGCCGCTTGGCTCCTTCCGGCGGGAAGCCGCGGAAGCACGGCGCGAAAACGGCGTTCCTGCCTGATGATGCGAAGAAAAGGAGGAAACCATGCCGGAAATGCGGGCTTCCGGCATGGGCGTTTTTTGCCGCACACGCCGTTTCCGGTCATGTATGCCGCCGGAAACATCACCGGCGGTCAGCTCAAAGATATCATGGGAGGAAAAGAATGACGCACGAGGAGAGGAGGAACGCGCCGGAAGGGGCAGAGAGGAGAGGTTGAACGGGAAGTTCAGGAAAAAGGCAGAGAAGAAGGCGTGTGCGCCGTGAGGGCATTTTTTGACGATGGCGTGCCGTAAGCGCAGGGGCAGGCCGGACAACAGGCCTGGAAGTCACGGACGGAAGCCCGGCTCAGGAATGTTGAGACGCAGAGCAGATGGCTCTTGAAAAACAGAAAACGGAAGTTCGTCCTGCTCTCAAAGCCATGGAAATGAACATGGAGCAGCAGTTTGATGTGGAAGAGCTCCGTGCAGGTGGACATGGCTCCGGGCCGACGAATATCCGCGATGTGGGGGGAGTGAGATGGACCTGAAAAAATTTGGCGGCCTTCTGGGGATTATGGCCGGAGCTTCGTTGCCGGATGACGCGGAAGGCGCGGTAAGACCGGATATTCTGGACGTGGTAAAAAATGCTGTTGCTGGCAAGAGGTACGCGGGGAAAAGGCGGGAACTCTGGAGAGTACGAATGCAGCTCAGCTGTTGGAAGATTCTGCAAAGTATGGCGGAAATTTAGGATACTTCAATGACCACGGGCTTGTTCAACGTTTCAAGAAAGATGGTTGGACGTCGGAGCAGATAGCAGAAGGATACCGGGGAATTTATGATTCTCCGAATACGGTGGTTATCCCTAATGTCCTTGGTAAAAACCCTGTAGCTCAAGAAGCATTATGGAATCCTGTGGGAAGCCATGACCGGTCATGGTACATGCCTATTCTACCATACAAAAGAGGTTTCCAAACCGTTACCATGTACGATCCGAAAACCTCAAAGGTAGAACATCTGTTGAAGGAAAGAGGGTACTGGGAGGGCGGGCCGAACTCCTCCATATTCCCACCTTCGCCAGGGAAGATGCCTGCGGAGCAGGTTGGCAGCGGTCCCATTTCTGCTGTCAGCACCCCTTTTGAAAGCACCTTACAGGAACAGTTGAAAAAGCTCAAGCTGAAAGCTCCTGCCGTTGCGGGTGCGGGCACAGGCGCAGGGCTTGCCTCATGGCCTGCCGATGCTCCGGGCTGTGTGAACCGTGAGCCGGGACTGGAAACTTCGTTTTTTGATCCCGTCGACATGCTGACGGCGGGCATCGGCGTGTCCGGCATGAGAAAGGCTCTGTCCATGGTCATGGAACCGGCTGTTGCTTACGGCATGGAGAAGACAGGTAACTGGGTCGGAAACAGAGTCAAAGGACTGCTCGAATACTTTATGGGGATGATGAATGACGCACGAGGAGAGGTTGAACGGGAAGTTCAGGAAAAGGCAGAGAAGAAGGCGTGTGCGCCGTGAGGGCATTTTTTGACGATGGCGTGCCGTAAGCGCAGGGGCAGGCCGGACAACAGGCCTGGAAGTCACGGACGGAAGCCCGGCTCAGGAATGTTGAGACGCAGAGCAGATGGCTCTTGAAAAACAGAAAACGGAAGTTCGTCCTGCCCTCAAAGCCATGGAAATGAACATGGAGCAGCAGTTTGATGTGGAAGAGCTCCGTGCAGGTGAACATGGCTCCGGGCCGACGAATATCCGCGATGTGGGGGGGAGTGAGATGGACCTGAAAAAATTTGGCGGCCTTCTGGGGATTATGGCCGGAGCTTCGTTGCCGGATGACGCGGAAGGTGCGCCCGCCATCAAGGGGTTTGCCGAGATGTACGACAGGGCCGTGAGGGCGGGAAGCAAAAAGATGATGTACGCCGGAACGTTGGAGCCGGAGGTGTTTGAGCGGGCGGCAAGGCGCGAGCCAGCGATTACCAGAAATGTGGTCAAAGTAGGTACACACGGCGGGCAGGCGCGCATGGCCACGGGAGAGATGGAGCCGCTGGAAGTGGGGCGGCATATCGAGAATCTGCTGAACTCCGGTGAAACGCGGGTGCTGCCGAATTTTCCGGGCAGGAACTTCCAGAACAACGCGAAAGGAATGTTCTATCTGAACGACGGAAAAGACGTTGTTTCGCCGTTTTCCGGCGGAAATCGCGGGGATGTGGTGCTGAGAACCGTGTTTCAGCCGGACCATGAGAAAAGAAAATTTATTGAAGGCTATCTGGGGAGGCCCCTATCTCCCATATCTGGTATCAGGAACAATGTTCCTGCCAGTGCGCAGCCACCGGGACTTTCTGCTGTCAGACAACCTTCGATGAAAGACAGTATGCCTGAAATACCAACTTCCGGCAAGAGCAAACTTCCTGCCGTTGCGGGTGCAGGCACAGGCGCAGGGCTTGCCTCATGGCCTGCCGATGCTCCGGGCTGTGTGAACCGTGAGCCGGGGCTGGAAACTCCGTTTTTTGATCCCGTCGACATGCTGACGGCGGGCATCGGCGTGTCCGGCATGAGAAAGGCTCTGTCCATGGTCATGGAACCGGCTGTTGCTTACGGCATGGAGAAGGCAGGGAACTGGGTCGGAAACAGGGGCAAAGGTCTGCTCGAATACTTTATGGGGGATGATGAATGACGCACGAAGAACGCATGGAAGCCCTTGAGGCCGGGCGCATTTTGCAAAGCCGGGTATTCCGGCGTGTATTCGACAGGCTGGACGCCAAATATGTGCAGGCATGGCGGGCAGGCTCCGACAGTATCAAGCGTGAGGACTGGTGGTATATGCAGCGGGCGCTTTTTGCGGTGAAAAAGGAACTTTTTCAGGAATTGCAGCGCGCCGCAGTCTCGGAAAAAGGGAAGGATGACGTGTTGAACGCGGCTTTGGAGGCCGCAAAGGGGAGGGAGTGAACGGGAAATTCAGAAAAGAAGATGGAGATGACGAAGGGAGCCTCGGGAAGCCGGGCGGCGAAAAAAACGGGGGCAACCATGCAGAACGCCCCGTATGACCGTGTCTTCCGCACGATGAGGGAGGAAGACGGCAGACTTCAGGAAAGGCCTGCTGCCTTGGTTTGCCGCCGCCGGCGGCGCTGCGGCAATGCTGAGCCCGGACGAGGCGGAAGCGGCAGTATATTCCAAGGAGGGGCGGCGGTTGCTGGATTTACTTAATAAGGCGGCAGTGGGCGAACTTTCTGCGGATGAACCGGTGTTTGAATTTTTGGAAGAGTTGCCAAAAGAAATTTTTGAAGCGGCGAAGAAAGATAACGCAGCTTTTAAGACCCCTGAACTGGCAGCGACTCGTGATACTATTCAACATTACTGGAATTTTCGGCATACACAGATGTCGAATCAAAAAATTGAGGATAGAGTAGAGACTCTTACTGCTGGAGATGGACGTTTTTACGTTCGTGCTCATATGCCATATCCTGAAAGCATGGCAGTGTCAGGGGAAAACACCGGAACGAGAGGTTCATTGCATCCTTCGGAAGAATTCCCCCTGTCTCTACCAGGTGAACCCCATAAATAATAAGCGGCTCCTCAACATGAAGAGCCGCACCTGGGGAACGCCGGATGGTTCCGCCTTCCATCCTGTGGCAAATGAAACATCTCCGTTATTGGAGAGGCCGACGCAGCGAGCGATCTCTGCTGACGGCGTCCCCTATACCTTCGCCATATCAGACACGGCCATGCTCCCAAGGGAGCACCGCCCTTTTGCGCGTCGCCTCTCTCCGGGGAAGGGAGGCGACGCGGAAGCGTGCGTTTCGGCAGGAGGGACGAAAATCTTCCCTTCCGCCGTGTGCCGCGGCTGGAGAAAGGGGTAGGGATGAAGTGCTGAACGCGGCGACTGAGGCCGCAAAGGGGAGAACATGAGCGAGGATTTCAGGGAAGAAGGAAGAGAAGAAGGCGTGTACGACGTGGACGCCGTGGCGGAGCTTTTTGAGGAGGGAGCGGCGGAAGAGCCGGGGGAATCTTCCGGCGATGCGGAGGATGTCGGCGGAGAGTTTCCCGCCGGGGAGGACGGAGCCGGGCCGCAGCGTGCGGAGGAGCCCGGAGCGGAAGAGAGCCTGCCCGACGTGCCCATGCCCGAAGGCTGGGAAGAATCCGTATGGCAGGGGCTGGGGCCGGAAGCGAAAAACGCGGTCAACGCCCGCGAGCAGGCCCATGCGAAGGCCGTGGCCGATGTACGCGCAGAACAGCTTGAGGAGAGAAAAAGGCAGGAAGCCTTTGCCGTGGAGGCCAACGCCCAGATACAGCAGGCTCTTTTCGCCATGCGGCGCATTGTGGAAGGGGAATACGGCCTTGTGGACTGGAACGCGCTGGCAAAGAACGACCCCGCCGCCTATGTGCGCCTTCAGCAGGCCTATCAGGCCCGTATGGAGGCCATAGGGCGCGTACAGCGGGGCGTGGCACGGCAGGTGCGGCAGTACGAAGCGGAGAGGGCGGCCGAGGCAAGGAAAGCTCTGGCGGAGGAAGCCGCCATGGCGCGGCCGGAAATTGCGGCGCTCATGGGCGCGGGGTTCAACGGAAAAGCCTTTGCCGCAGAGCTGGCATCCTACATGGCGGAGCAGGGGTGCCCGCCGGAAGCCATACACGGACTTTCCAGAGGGTATGAACTCAAGCTGGCGACCAAGGCCATGCTGTACGACAGACTTCAGGCCCGCCGCGCGCAGGCCGTGAAAAAGGTGGCGGAAGCCCCCCGCGTGCAGGTTCCCGGGGGAGGCTCTTCCGTGGAGAACGGCAGGGCGAGGAAGGCCCGCGAAATGCTCGGCAGAAACCCGGACAGCACCGACGCTCTGGCCGCGCTGTTTGAAGCGACCATGTAGGGGCGGAAAATGCGGCCCTTTTCCGAAGGGCAAGGCTCTGCGGAAGGGGACGGCCGCGGAACGGGGGCGGCGTTTTCAGAAAAAAGCCCCCGGCCGGCATTCGGGCGGCCGGGCCGCAAGGAGCGCATAGCCGCAATTGACTTGCGGCGTACATGCGGCGACGCAGCGTGCATGTTCTGCGGCAGTACGGCGTGTCCCGGAATGACGGGCCGTTTCATCGGAACAACATTAAAAAAGGAGGCAGGCAGCATGGCAAACGTGGTTTCCGGCCAGCTCAAGGACGCAAACGTCAAGGGCAAGCCCCGCGACCTTATGGACACCATTTTCAACGTGGCTCCCACGGATACGCCGTTCCTCACCATGTGCGGCAAATCCACGGCGAGCCAGACCCTGCATGAATGGCAGACGGACACGCTGGCGAGTCCTGCGGAAAACGCCGTGCCGGAAGGGGCGGATACCACGACCTTTTCCGAAAGTTGCACCACGGAGCTTTCCAACAGAACGCAGATTCTCAAAAAGGCCATCAACGTGTCCGGCACGGCGCAGGCCGTGAAGCAGGCGGGCGTGAACAGGCAGTACGCCTACCAGATGGCCCTGCGTACCAAGGAACTCAAGAAGGACGTGGAATATGCCCTTCTGCAGAACAAGATGTCCCGCGCGGACAACGGTTCCACGGAAGGCCGCCTCATGACGGGCCTGCCCTGCTGGATGCAGACCAACTACGCCACCGACGGCGGCACGAAGGCCGACGGCGCAGGTACGGCCTGCACCGCGGGTACCACCCGCGTGCCTACGGAAGCCATGCTCAAGGCGCTTCTCACGGACATTTACAACGCGGGCGGCAACCCCGACCGCATCATGATGGCCCCGGATATCCGTGTGAAGATGAGCGAGGTGCTTTCCGGCGGAGCCACGAAGATGGAAAGGGCCGAGAAGAAGAAGGCCACCGCCGTCATCGACGTGTATGTTTCCGACTTCGGTTCCCTCAAGCTTGTGCCCAACCGTGTGCAGGCCTTTGAACCCTTTTCCAGAACCTGCGCCTTCGTGCTCGACCCGCAGTACTGGAAGGTGGCCTACCTGCGCCCCTTCCGTGAGGAACGCCTCGCCGTTACCGGCGACAGCCTGAAGGGCCATGTGCTGGTGGAATGCACGCTGGAGGCGAGAAACGATGCTTCCTCCGGTGTGCTGGCCGACCTGAAGTCCGCATGACGAAACCCTTCGCAAGGGCGCGCGGTTATGGCCGTGAGCCTTCCGACGGCGAAAGGCAGCCTGTTTTCCGGGCGGGAAAGACGTGAGGAACACTCCGGGGCGTGACGGCTTTTCCCCGATGAGGCAGAAGGGAAAGGCGTTTGCCGCAGTCATGCCCCGGGGATTCCCCTGATGCGGGGGCAGGCAAAGAAAAGGCGCTGTTTTTCTGTGAGAAGGAAAAAGGCGCGGGGCCCGTTGAGGGCGGCGGGGCAGCCTGCCGCCCTTTTTCCATGTCGTGTCCGGGCAAAGGAAGGGGAGGAAGGGCATGTTCTGCCCTGAGCGGAGTTTGCCCGGCGGGAGACCGTTCCGCATGAAGCGTATGAGCCTTTTGGCTGGTATCGCCCGGCGATATGTGTATAAGAGCCAGCCGCACACGCCGTTTCCGGTCATGTATGCCGCCGGAAACATCACCGGCGGTCAGCTCAAAGATATCATGGGAGGAAAAGAATGACGCACGAGGAGAGGAGGAACGCGCCGGAAGGGGCAGAGAGGAGAGGTTGAACGGGAAGTTCAGGAAAAAGGCAGAGAAGAAGGCGTGTGCGCCGTGAGGGCATTTTTTGACGATGGCGTGCCGTAAGCGCAGGGGCAGGCCGGACAACAGGCCTGGAAGTCACGGACGGAAGCCCGGCTCAGGAATGTTGAGACGCAGAGCAGATGGCTCTTGAAAAACAGAAAACGGAAGTTCGTCCTGCTNCCCGCCGCAGAGGCGGAGAAAAGGGGGGCATAACCCCCTTTTTCCAGTCCCCCGCCTCGGGGAGAGGGGGGGTTTTTTTTGTGCATGCCCGCATCAGGGGGGCTCCGCCCGTCCGATTCGCGGACCGCTTTTTCCCGGCATCCGGGGCGGGGGGGAAAGGGGGGGAAGGGGGGGGAGCTCCCGCGCCCCCGCCGTTCCGCGGAAAGGGCGGGCTATGCCTGGGCCGCGGCCTCGGCAGAGCGTGCGTCGTCCTCGCGGTCCTCTGCGCCCTGCGCCGGGTTCAGGGCCGGGCGATGCATGTCGAATGCCGTGCATCTGTGGGAGCCGTCGGGCTGGATGACGAACTGCTCGTGCAGGAGCAGAGGCTCGCCGGGGACGCTGGTGATGTCCACCACGACGGAGCCGTCGGCCTGTTCCTGCGCGTTCATGTTGAAGCTGCCGTGTTCGCTGAAATGCACGCCCGGGAAGAATTCGCTCATGACGCGCGCGCTGATGAGCGGGGCCTGGGTGAAGCTGTGCGCCAGGCGGCGGAACTGTTCTTCGGACTTCGTCATGTGCCGCCAGAACTGGATGATGTTTCGGAATTCGGGGTTGTCGGGGGTGTTTTCCTCCCTGGGAATGGCGTGGGGCTGTACCGAGAATGTCGCGCCGCCTGCCCGGGTGAAGGTCATGATGGAGCGGCGCCCCTGCCGGGAGAAGTCCCGTGTCAGGCCGTAGGCGTTTTCGGGGGTGATATCCCTCATGGAACTCATGCTCATGTCCGCATGAATGTCGTTCAGGGTGAGGCGTGCGTCGGGCCTCGTGAGTTCCAGCAGCTTTTTCAGGGAGACGCCGGAGTTGCTCATGTGCATGAGACCGCCGTCCGCCGCAGGTTCCCGCCGTGTGGCGGCGCGGACGATACGCCGGTATTCCCCGGTGATGTGGTTCACCATTTCCGCCATGTCGTCCGGGCCCTGCACACTGTCCGGCATGGGGCCGAGGCGGCCGCCGGTGAGAGTGTCCCACACCGTTTCTGCGGAGAGTCCGGCTCCGTTGCCGTCCTGTACCGCGGTGAGCACTTCGTCGGCGGCGGAGGTGATCCATTCGGGCAGCATGACGGCGTACGGGGAGGACTGCGCCCGGGCGTTCAGATCCTCGATGACGGCATGAAGCGTGTTCCACTGATCTCTCGTCAGCGGAGGGACATGGTGGGAAAGCGATATGTCCGCTTCGCTGACGGCCCCTCTTCCCCCCATGACGGCAAGCTGCGCCATGATGCCGTCGGAACCGCCGGGTACTTCCGAAGGATGGGAGACGGGCGCGGCGTTATAGACGGGAGAAGGCCCGGCGGAGCCGTGCACGGCCATGTTCGTTTCCGTATGCAGCGCATCCATGACGGCAAGGGTGGCGGCGATACGGCGGTCGTTTCTTGCCGGAACAGGCCAGCCGCGCAGCCAGGTCAGGCTGCCCGCCACGTCCCGCGCCGTTTCGGAATTCAGACCGGCGGCGGTGCTGGCGAGTTCCTCCCTGCTCAGAGGCTGGAATGTCAGGGTCAGGGCCGTGAGCATGGCAAGGGCGTCTTCTTCGCCTTCGAAGCCCTTCGGAAGCGTATCGAGCGTGTCGAGAAAACGGCCCGCCACGGCATGGGTTTCCTGACAGAGCTGCCGGGCCGTGGCGGAAGGCGCGGCAAGCGCGTGGAGATCCTCTCCAAGCAGGGGCGTGCGCGCGCCCCCGGCAAGAGAGGCGATGATGCGGGCGTCGCGTATGCCGAAGCGCTGGGCTGCATCCTTCATGGCGGCTTTTTCTTCCGGGCTGAAGCCCGTGACTTCGCCGTTGTGTACGCTCTTTTCCGGCAGGGCGTCGATGGCGTTCAGCGTGTCTTGTATCCTTTCCAGACCGTGGAAGAGCATTTCCTCCGCCGCGGCGCGGATGACCGCCGGTTCTATGGCGTTGCCCGCCTTCGTGGCTTCTGCGGCAAGTTCGTTCACCGCTCTTCTCACGGAAGGGGCGAGGCGCGTGACGTCCACCTTGTCGGCGTCGATGGAGGCGAGGGGATGGTGCGCCTTGAGGTCGGTCAGAAGTTCGCGGAAGGCGGCGGTGTTCCTTTCCACCGCCTGCCCCGCGCCCGGAATGAACGAGGACAGCACCGCGCCGACCATGGCGAAGTTGTCCGCTTCCAGCTTCAACGCGGCGCGACTCGCCGCCTTCGCCGCCGAGGCGGCGCTCATGGCCGGAAGCTGCACGCCGTAACCCCGGGCGAAATCGCGCAGATGGTCGGATATGTCGTCGAGCCCCATGGGGCGCTGGAAATTGTTCCTGATGAACGTATCCTGCCGGGTGAGCATGACTTCCCTCCGGTCGTGGTCGGCAGGCAGGGCGTTGTACATGTCGAGGTGCATGGCGCTGCGCTGCTGGTCGTTCATGAGGGAAATGAGGGTGAGCGTGCTCTGTTCCAGAGCGCGGTACAGGGTGCGGCTCGTGCCGTGCAGCATCTCCTCGCCCGCGCCGAAGCGGCCCCTGCCCAGTTCTCCGTTCAGGCAGGCGCATTCCCGGGCGAGCGCGCCGAACCTGTTCATGGCGCGGGTGGCCAGTTCGGGCATGGCGTCCTGCGATACCCCCTTCCGGGCCAGAAAAAGCCGTATGGCGCTGTTGAACAGGCTGTTCCACCCGTCGCTGTCCAGCGCGCCTTCCATGCAGTAGGCGGAAGACTGCACGGCGTTCGTAAGCTGCGTGAGATGCTGAAGAAAGGCGGCGTCCACGGAAGCGTCGTCGTTCAGCACGGGGGCCATGGCGGCATCGAGCGCAAGCATGGGGTTGACGTACCGGGCCATGGTTTCCGGCGTGAGCGGCGGGTCGAGTTCGGCAGGCGGGTTCTGAGACAGGGCGTGAAGCTCGTGAAGAGACGTCAGACGTTCCTGCGTGAGGCGGGCCACGGCATGATTCACCGCGTCCGCAAGCTGCCCGGCGGAGGGCACGTTCCCCCTGCCGGGACGGACGGCAAGCTCCTGCAGCGCGTAGTCCCTCACGGCGTCATGATGCCCCACGGCCTCGGCAAAGGACGCGGGCAGACCGTGTTGCGTCATGATATCCTTCATGGCCTGCGTTGCCGGGTGATCCAGCGTGAATCTGACGATGTCTTCCACCAGCTCCTGCCGTGTCGTGGGGTAGGAGGTCAGGTTCAGCATGGTGCGGAAGGCCTCAAGCCGGTCCGCGCCCACCGCGGGCAGGGCCTCGCGGAAGGTCGCCATCAGGGAAGCCAGTTCGCTTTTTCCGGCAAGACCGCGCACGGTGGCGGCGCTCAGGCTGTTCAGTACGGCAAGGTCGGCGGCGCAGGCATCGGCATAGACATGGGTGAAGTCGTCGAAGCGGAAGTTGTTCACCCCGCCCGCCAGCATCTGATTGAGAGCCACGGCCAGAAGACCGTTCCGCCCGGAAATCTGCCCGTGGAGACGGGACATGATGGTCTTTGCCGCGTCGTTCTTGTTCCCCATGTCCGGCAGGGCCGTAAGTTCGGCCTCATACCTGTCGCATACTTCGCACAGCAGGTATTCCCTGATGGCCGTGGCTTCCTGCGATGCGTTCTGAAGGGGCAGGCCGCGCATGGCCGCAAACTGCCCGAACGCCGAGGCGTGCCCGGCGGGAAGCTGACCGCCCTGTTCCAGGCGTGCGCCCGTCTGCCGGGCCAGAGACAGGTTCATGGCAAGCATCGTCTGCTTCACCATGCCCGCCGTGAGAGGCCTGCCGCTGTTCATGAGTTCATCCAGCGGGGCGCGTACCCCGGCAAGCAGCGCGCCGTAGGCGGGGTGCTGCGCAACGGCCTGCATGAAGGCCTGCACGGCGGCCTGATTTTCGGCCCTGCGGGCGGAGAAGGAAAGTTTTTTCAGACCGTGCAGACCCGAACCCTGCACAAGATCCTGCCCGGCGGAGACGTGGAACTTGAGGTCGTCGTCGAGCGGGGAAACCTGCTGAAAAAGCTGGTCGAGCCGTATGGGCATGGGGGACCTCCCTGTGTTTTCGGCATGGCGGACGGAAAAGGCGGGGCCTTCGGGCCTTTTCCGGCTCCGCAGGGGCGCATGAGAAAGGGAACTTCTTCATGCGTGTCCGGTGAAATGGCAGATGTGTTGGCGTTGTTTACGGTGCTTCGGAAAATGTTGGCAGGACGGTGGCGTTCCGATGAAGGTTTCCTCAAAGCGCAGCAGCGGTTTTGCCGTTGCGGCGGAAGGGATTCCGTCCGGCGGGCAAGAAAGGCCGGCCCGGGAGAGAACGACGATGTTCCGAAACGCCCTTCCTGCCTGACAGTGATGCAAGAACCATGCCGCTGCTTCATGGCGCGGGCCGTCGCGTGGCGCGGGAGCGCTTTTTTTGCCCGGAGCAAAGAGAACCGGCGTATTGCCGGGAGTACGGATATGGTGACACAGCGTTTGCCGCCGCACAAGAGGGAAGGCGCGCAAAGGGGGCGGAGCATGAAAAACGCCGCGGCAGAAAGCCGCGGCGGGATGCCTTTATGCCTTAGAGCTGATACGGGAACGTGGAGGATCAGACCAGAGGAATGAGGTTTTCCTTCAGACCTGACTGAAGATGTCTGCGGATGACCGCAAGGCCGGCGGGCGTGACGATCTTGAGCTTGCCTGAGGGGTTTCTGTCGGTTGCCAGGGCCGCCCACAGGGCATCCGGCCCTTCGAATACGGCGCCGTTGAGGTACTGGACGTCTTTTTTCCAGCGCACCGTCGGGCTATGGGAGGAATCTCCGTCCTGCCATGTGCGCCAGATTTCGGCAAGCGCCAGCCTTCTTTTCCTGTACCGTGAGGTGAGTTCCGCCCACTGACTGATGCCGTTTCGATGCCCTACGCAGACGAAGAGACGGGAAACGTCGGGAAGAACGCCCGGCCTGCCGTAGTTACGGGGAATTTCCCTGATGGAAGAGGGCATGTTGCTTTTGATGCTTCTGCCGCTGAAACTGTTGACCATACCAATGGTAATATCATGTGTATGCATTATTTATCTCCTTATCATAAAACGATGGATATAAAAAGTATAAAAGAATATACATAAAGACATCTGTTCGTATGGTAAGAAGGGTGATGTATCTTGTCAAGAGATATAATGGATTTTTATTGCAGAAATGCCCCTTTTCAAGAAATGTTGCAGGAACGGGCCGGGGGTTCTGAGGAAATTCATGATGTTCTCCTCGCACGGAGGGGCTGCGCCTTTGAACAGAGCTGGGAACGGAGGCGTCTGCGCGTGTTGTCGCCCGTTGATGGGGGCGGAACGGACCTTCTGTCCCGGCCGCACGGCAGTAACGGGGGCTCGCTCGCCGGATTCATGCAGAATCGCCCGGCGACGCAGGCCGACATCATGACGCGGCATGGTCTGCCCCCTCATCTTTTGAGGGCGCGGCTTTCGAGGCAGGCATGAGGGCAGAGGCGCGGTATGGTTCCACAAACGACGGCCGGGGCGGCAGGAGAAGGCGGCAAATCGGGGATGGACCGCGCGGCGCAGATGGTTTGTTGCGGAAAAATGCGCTGCGGCGGAAAAGGGGGCGGAGCCGCAGTCATGCGCTCCGCCCCCGGTGTGTCAGGAGAAGCGCGTTATTTCCACCCGGCTTCCAGCAGGGCGTCGGCAAGTTCCGGCGCGTCCACGGGCCAGTAGATCTGCGGCCGGGGCTGATGCACGCCTTCGCGCCCCCTTTCCGGGCGGCAGGAGAGGATGGCCTTTTTCCACTGTGCGGGCACGGCTTCCTCGCCGTACACCGCGCCGAGCAGCGCTCCGGCAATGGCGGCGTTGGTATCGGTATCGCCGCCCTGCATCACGGTATTCACCACGCCCTCTTCAAGGGAGGGCGCGTGCAGCATCTGCCAGAGGGCGTTCTGAAAGGCGACGAGCACCCAGCCCATGTGCGTCATGAAATCGCGCGGCATGTCGTGCGCGGCGCGCTCCACGGCTTCGCGCAGGCTGTCTTCCAGCTTCATGCGCTTCATCCAGCCGAGAAGCTCCTCATACAGCTCCGCTCCGGTTCCGCCCCCGGCCACGGCGCGGGCGAGGAGCGCCGCATACAGGGCGTTGGCCTGCGCGCATACGGGGTGCGCGTGGGTGAGGGCGGCGTCCTTTTTCGCCCATTTCATGACGTCGGCCCGGCTGCGTCCCGCGCCGAAGATGCCCAGAGGACTTACGCGCATGAGCGCGCCGTTGGCCTGACTTGCCGGGTTGGCATGGCCGCGCAGGGCCTCCGATATGGTGTTTCCGCAGTCGAACGGACCGGATTTGAGCCAGTCGCGGTACTGTTTGCCCGTGCGCAGGGCGCAGTAGCGGCCGATGGCCGTGATCTGCCGCGCCATGGCCAGCGCCATTTCCGAATCGTCCGTGGGCTGGCCCGCCAGCGTGTCGAACACTCCGCCGTCGGCAAGCTCTCGCACGCCGTTCGGGTAGGCGGCGCGTATCTGTTCCCGGGTGCGGAATTCCACAAGAGAACCCAGGGAATCGCCCGCAAGCTGGCCCAGCATACAGCCCCGGGCGCGGGAACGCACGTCGGCGGGAATGGGACGGGGAGAGGCGGAAGCGTCTTTTTCGGAAGCGTGGGAAGGGTTCATGATCTGTCCTCAGGTTTTTGCCGGGGCTGTGCGGGGAAGGTCCGGCGTGTCGGCGGAAGAGAGTATGGCACGGCCTGAGGGAGAAAGGAAGAGAAAAGCCGTCGACGAGCGGGCGGGCGAAGCCGTGCCTGCGCGGCGTTTTCGGCGTTCCTCTCCTCCCCCCGCAGGGGGCGCGGAAGTTCGCCTGCGGCGGGGCGTTTTTCAGGTGCGGAAAAGGAAAACTGCGGAGCGGGGAAACGCGTTGCGGAACATGCCGGAGGCGCGCCTTTCCTCCTCTCTGTCCTGTGCGACGTTTATCGCCCCGTTCCCGGAGGCATGAACGTCCGCAAGGGGAGGGGAACAGCCGCCGCAGCGCATGGAACGCCGAAGGCGGAAGGTCTGTTCCGCGCTTTCCGGCAGACGCTCCGCCTGTTTTGCCGCGCGTATTGCCTGACGGAGCCGTTTCCTGTACGTTGAAAGGAAAAGGCTCCGGCATATCGGGACAAGGCCGTGCGCGGGAAGCTTCGGTGCTCTTCTGCGCGTTTCCCGGCCCGGCCGCCGGGAGAAGGCGTTTTCGTCCGCCGTCGGCCGGGCCTGTCCGCACGGGAAGGCCGCTTTCCCGTAAGACCCCTTGCCGGAGGCGTGTACCGTGAAACGGGTTTTTCCGCATCGCATTTGCCGCAGATTTGTGTGTTTTGCCGTACTGCCCGTGTTCATGCTTCTGCTGTGTTCTGCGGAAGGGCGCGGGGCCGGGCAGGGGTTTGTTCTGGATATGGAGCCGATGCTCGGGGACGGCCGTATCAATGCCATTGCTCCGGGAGGTCGCGCCATGACCGGCATCATGGACGGCGACCCCATAGTGTGGAGCCGGGATTTCGGAGCGGTCCGCCTTATTCCCCCGAAGGACAGGTACGGCATGGGGAACTTCATCAGCGACGACGGGCGTACCATGGCGGGTTTTGTACCTCCCGCAGGGAGATTCCCGTCGGAAGCGGCATGGCATGGCCGCGGCCCGGCTTTTTCTGGGGTGACCAAAAGCCGTTGCGGTTCATGAACGAGCATGGCGTTGTGGATGTGGTGTGGTACGGCCTGTCGGCCGACGGCAGAGTGGCCCTGGGCTATGGAAAAAAGCCCATCCCCGGAGCGCCCCCGCCGGACGCCCCCATGGAGGAACATGAACGCTTTGCGCGGACGCCGGAAGGGCAGGCGGCCCGAAAGCGGGGCTTTCTGACGCACAGCGAGTTCTGGTTCTGCATGGAGAACGGGAAGTTCCGGCAGCTGGACGAGATGGGCACCATGGGTACAAGCCCGTATTTCCGGGTGCTCAGCCGCGACGGCAGGAGCATCCTTCTGAAAAAGGAAAACGTCGTCTATATTGTGGACAGGCGGACGGGGAAACGCAGACAGCTCACCTTCGGCGGCGCGGCGCCCCTTTCCTCCGCCACGCAGCGCCTGCCCGGGGGCAGCATGGTGCGGCCCGGCGATGAGCGCAATCCCCTGTATCGCTGGGGCAGGTTGCCCGGCTTCAGCAACGGCCGCCTTTTTACCGGGCGTGAGCTGGCACATGCCGCGCCGGAAAGCCCCATGTTCGCCACCTGGATTCTCAGAGATTTCTTCTGCTTCATTCCCAGTTTCGACGCGCGCTTTGTTCTGGCCGAAGCCTGGCTGGAACGGCTCGACCGTCTCCGAATCATCGGGGAAAGCCGGAAGCTCAGTGTGCTGACCCGTCTGGATGAGGCCGGAAACGGCGTGGTCATCGACGACGGGGACAACCTCATGGGGCTGGATATCAGCGACAACGGCCGCATCGTCCTTTATCAGCGGGGGACGGAATTACGCATCTGGAATGAGGACATGATTCTGCCCGGTGATGCCTTCCCCCGTTCCATGCCGCTGACGGAGTATCTGAAGCGGCACGGACTTGCCCTGCCGGAGGGGCTTTCTCCTTTTTCGGCGGTCATGAGCCCGGACGGAGAGTGTTTTTTCCTGGAACTGACGGCCCCCGGCAACGAGAATTCCCCCTGCCGCAGTTTTCTGGTCTGCATGAACCCGGCGGCGGAACCGCCGCAGTGGAAGCGAACCCCGCGGGGGAGCAGCGAAAACGGGGCGCGCTGAAGAGGGGAGAGCGGCGCGAGGAACGCCTCTTTTCTCTTTCGTTCCGCCGTCTGCTTCGTGGGAGGAAGCGAGGCAATGCGGAATGCTGTGGGGAGCTTGCGCCGGAGCGGAGCAGCGCGCACGGGCCGGGCATGGGCGACAGATGCCGCGAAGGGCTTGTGGCCGGAACGCACGGAAGCGGGGAGAGCCTTTTATGCGGAAGGCGTGGCCGCGCCTGCCCGTTGTTACCGGAGGGCCGGAGGCGCGCCCTGCGGCCTTAAACGCAGAAAGGCCCGCAAGATGCGGGCCTTCTGAAATTTGGCTCCCCGAGACGGATAAATTTTCAAGGGGTAATTTTGCGAAATTACAGGATATTTCAAGTTTTTAAAATCCAAAATACCCACAAAAATACCCACATTCTGAAAATATTTTGGTGGACGTAGTTGGACGTTCTGAATCCCAAAAGAAAATGGGTGTAATCGGGTGGAATTTTGGCTTGCTAAATGGGTGTAAATGGGTGTAGTTTTGGATATGATCAATACCAATTCTCTTACCATTACTCCAGAACTTCTTAATCTCATCTCTGAGATCGACGAGTTCAAGGGCTCGTGGAAAGCTCTTGGCACTCTAGCTCCTGATCGACTTTCCGCGCTTCGCCGTGTCGCCACCATTGAAAGTGTAGGCTCTTCCACGCGTATTGAGGGAAGTCGTCTTTCCGATCGCGAGGTCGAAAAGCTTCTGAGCAATATCGCTATCAAAGCTTTCAGCACTCGAGATGAGCAGGAAGTAGCAGGTTACGCTGACACAATGGAGCAGATATTCCAATCCTGGGAGTATATTCCGCTGAGCGAAAATCACGTCCGACAGCTCCATCGTGATCTTCTGCGCTACAGCGATAAGGACGAACGGCATCGCGGCAGCTATAAGCATAGCTCGAACAGTGTTGCTGCCTTTGATGAGAATGGCCAGCAGATAGGTATCGTCTTTGAGACGGCTACTCCCTTCGATACGCCGCGCCTCATGTCAGAGCTCATCGAATGGACAAACACAACTCTTGAGACAAAGGCTCTTCATCCGCTTCTGGTCATCGGTATTTTTACGGTGGCGTTTCTGGCTATCCACCCATTCCAAGATGGCAATGGACGCCTATCTCGCATCCTAACCGCGCTTCTTCTGCTTCGCTGCGGCTATGCCTACACGCCCTACAGTTCCCTTGAAAGTGTGATTGAGAACAGCAAACAGGGGTACTATCTCGCCCTACGCCAGACGCAGCAGACAATCCGCACCGACAGCCCCAACTGGCAGCCGTGGCTGGTATTCTTCCTGCGAGCACTCCAGCAGCAGATGTGGCGTCTCAAGAAAAAGGTCGAGCGCGAGCACCTCGTGCTTGCCGAACTGCCCGCTCTCTCCCTTCAGATTTTAGAATTTGCCCGAGAGCATGGACGCGTCACGATGGGTGAAATTCTTACCTTGACAGGAGCAAATAGGAATACCGTTAAAGGTCATCTTCATAAGCTCGTTGATGGGAAGTACCTTGAAATTATCGGTAAGGGACGCGGTGTGTGGTATAGGATAATATAACCCCCATCTCTGATGTCTGACACCAATTGAAGGGATGGCTTTTAGCAGATCAGGCTTTATCGTTGGCAAAGATGAAGGATTCCTGAAGGTCGAATAATGACCAAGCTGTTTGGTATGGGAATCAGAAGATACAACCGTAATGCATAAGGATGGTGAAAACGATGTCCACGCATCAAGCATCAGAGCAAATGCTAGGATATCTGTATCAAGTTCGATGTGCTCTTGATCTATTGCTAAATACTGACAACGAAGATTATCAAATAAGTATAGAACAATTTGATGATGTCGATTTCAGGCAAAACGGCACACCGAAGCAACTGATTCAGTTAAAGCATCATGTTAGACAGCATGGAAATCTAAGTGATGCAAGCACTGATATCTGGCGCACCCTAAATGTATGGATAGATAAAATTTCTGCAAGTCCAAGTCTACTACAAGATACCAATTTTTTAATTATAACAACTGCAACAGCACCTGAAAATTCAGCGGCATCATTACTAAAATATGGTATAAGAAATGTAGATTTAGCTTATGAAAAACTAAATGCTATTGCTACATCCTCTGAAAATAAAAATCACAAAAAATATTACGAAGCTTTTTCCAGTCTTGATGTAGCAACCATAAAAAACCTTTTAAATCATATTTATATTATTGACAAATCAAGCAATATTAATGATATTTCAAATAATTTACGAAGGGCGATACGTTATAGTTGTAAACCAAACCACGAGGATCAAATTTGTGAACAAATTGAGGGATGGTGGTTTCAATGCGTAATAGAAGCACTATGTTCAGACACTCCTGTATTCTATACCCAGCGCCAGCTTCGAACAAAAATTGTATCTATAAGTCATCAATTTACAGACGAGACCTTACCAATTGATGTATTTAGAGATGATGACTTTATCAATGATGATATTATTTCTAATAAAAAAAATTTTTGTGAACAACTAAAACTCATACGCTTAGGTGATAACAGCGTTAAGATAGCGATAAGAGATTACTATCGCTCTTTTACACAAAGAGCAATTTGGGTTAGAAACGAATTGCTTTATACGAACGAGTTAGATGATTACGACTATCGTCTAATTGATGAATGGGAGCATCACTTTGCTTCTATGGAAGACAATTTGTCCATACTCGCTATACCCGCCACCGAAGAAGATAAAATTAGAGAGGGACAAGCATTATTTAAAAAAATTAGAGAGGGAGATATTCGTATTCGTCCCAAGGTACAGGATGCATTTGTAATGAGGGGTAGCTATCATATATTAGCAAACCAGTTAAAAGTTGGTTGGCATGTTGATTTTCAAGAAAGAATAACTCAAAATTTATCAATTCAGAAAAGAGGCACTACACATGAAGAGCTGGAATGAAAGAACTCGTGAAGTTGCATATCTGCTAAATCCTGCTTTTTGCGGAAGATTGCTCTATGCCGCAATAAAAGAATATATACATAAAACTCAGCTTGATTTTCCTTTTCCACTTGTGTACTTAATCCTACCTCTTGTCTTGCACAAACAAACAAGAATTACAATTAATAGTCGTACGCAATTACTGCTTTGGACAAAGAACTATCAGCATTTATTAATTGGCTTTGCAAGAAGAACTAAAGAATTAGTTGTAATTACAAATGAAGCTCTTGAGTTACTTCTTCAATCAGAAACAGTTCAGATTACCACAACTGGAAAACTTAGCATTACTGCTGCCCAAAAATCTCTTAGCAAAACACGATTTGTAAATTCAGAAATAAGTGAATGTATTCAAAAAAGCGAACATGTTGCGCGTTGGTTTGCCAATACTGGTAGAATTGAAACTATATACATAAGCTTAGGAGTAAGACCATGATGCAGATACGGGAATTAGTTTTATACGGACATAATGGCAAGGTCCGTCATCTTACTTTCTCTCTTGGCAGTATAAATATTATTTCTGGGCGTTCAAAATCAGGAAAATCTATAGTTGGTGATATTATTGATTATTGTCTTGGTAAAGAAACGTGCAATATTGCAGAAGGTGTAGTACGTGAAAAAGTTGCATGGTACGGAATTCTTCTACAGTTTTCAAATGATCGTGTTTTTGTTGCTCGCAAAAATCCTGACCCAGGTCATCAGACAACCAGCCTCTGTTATATAGAAATTGGAACAAAATTAGAAGTTCCGCCAGTATGCAATTTTGCACCAAATATTAATGTTGATGGCGTTATACAAATTTTGTCCAATAGACTTGGTATAGCAGAAAACCTGCATACTCCTACTGAGGGTCAAAGTCGTGATGCTTTGACTGCCAATATCCGACATGCTCTTTTTTATTGTTTTCAAAGCCAGGAAGAGATTGCTGCCAAAAACAATCTTTTTCATAATCAATCAGAAGACTTTATTACACAAGCAATAAAAGATACTTTGCCTTATTTTCTTGGTGCTATCGATGACGAGTCTCTTTCTCTTTCAAAGGAACGAAGCAGATTAATGCGCCAACTTACATTAAAGAAACAAAAACTTAAAGAAAATGAATTACTATCTGGAGGAAGCGAGCGAGCCATAAAACTGCTTGGTGAAGCAGTCAAAGTTGGGCTTATAGAAAATACTGAATCTGTTAACTATTCAGATTACAAAGCTATGCACTCTCTTTTGAAGAATACAACCAATTGGATCCCACTAGATGTAAGCGCTTCGGGAATGGATCGTCTCAGCATGCTACAATCCAAGTTAGCTCAAGCTAATGACGAATTGGATGAAATTAGACTAAATATTTCAGAGGCTAAACTCTATAGTGGAGAAACCAATGACTTTACCACGGAAGCACTACATCAAAAAATACGTCTTGAATCTATCGGACTATTTAAATCGCTAGATTTTGATCCAGAAAGATGTCCGCTATGTTCTGGAAGGCTGAACTCTCCTCTTCCATCTGTTGAGGCAATGAAAAAATCTATCTTAGATTTGGACAATGCAATTTCTAACGTCACAAAAGAACAACCAAAGCTTCGTAGCTACATAGATTCTCTTGAACACGAATATCAAAATAAGCGAGAACTGATTAGAGGTCTGAAGTCAGAAATAGATGGATTGTATGAGCAACAGGATGCAGCTCAAAAAATACGAGATTTAAACTCTCGTCGAGCAAAGGTTGTTGGACGCATTAGCCTGTGGCTTGAGAGCGTTAAAAATGATTTCGACTCAGAGCTTCAGTTACAATTGATAAAAAATTTAGAAAATAGAATACAAGCAATAGAGGAACAACTCAGTGCAGAATTGATTGAGGAGCGCAAGCAGTCTGCTTTATCTCGCATACAAGTCGATATGACAAATTGGGCAAAAAAATTAGAGCTTGAATACAGCAATAGTCCCTATCGCCTTGATTTAAAAAAAGTCACCGTTGTGGTGGATAAACCTGAACGACCTGTTCCCCTTAAACAACTAGGGAGTGGCTCAAACTGGGTTGGTGTACACCTCATTACTTATTTTGCCCTTCATAAATATTTTATTGAAGGCAAACGCCCTGTGCCTAATTTTTTATTTATAGATCAACCATCACAGGTTTATTTTCCGTCAGAAACAGACGAATTGAGAACTGATTGGAAAGAAGTAGACAAGATGTATCAGTTTATTTTTGATCGAGTACAAGAGTTGAAGGGAGAACTTCAGGTTATTATTGTTGACCACGCCGCCCTCGATAATGAAACATTTCGTGAGAAAACAATTGAGTCTTGGCTGTCTAACGATAATAGCCTTATCCCTAATGATTGGTTTATTGAATAGTCGCAAACAGTAATTAATGACAGCGACACAACTAAATATAGTTTATGAGTCGCTCTTCAAAAAGTGAAGAGCGACTCATTTTATATCATTGCCTTATTACTCATAGCTTCTAAGAGAGGACTTCTGATCTTATCCGCTATTTTTATTAGCTTCATGTTATTATCGTCATAATCATCTCTGAAAACAAATACTCTTCCTCTTGCTTCTATTTCAAAGCAGGGCGGAAGCTCATTAGTACTTTTTAAATTTAAAGCACTCAATAAGCCCCATTGGGGAGCGATGTCGGGCGACGCATAGTATAGCATATTTTTCAGGTGAACCTCTATTCGCGACGATGGATTCTTAACCTTTGGCTGGACTGAAATTTTCATTTTCATTTCCTCATACCCAGAGGGCTCTTCCACGAGTAATCTATTGATTTCTAGGGCCGCATCTCGCATCGCGCGAAATGCATTATTATGGTAATCTCTTCCAACTCTGCGATGGTTGGCTACTTCAAGGGTCAGATTAAGTATTTTTCTGGGGCTACAAAACTTAGCCATTTTTCTTCTCCTCTCATGTTTTTATCAGGCCGCCAATGGGCGGCCTGATGCGTTTAAAACTTCCCTTAGTTCTTTCCCTTTTCTACTCTTCCACAAAGCCGAAGTTGGTGATCTTCAGCGTACGGCAGTTTTCGGAAACAGCGCGTATCGTGCTTGGCTGGAGGCCTTTCGGAGCAGAGGCCTGCACGTCGAAGCGTAGTTCCACGGTGACGCCGTTTTCCTGCGTGAGGACGGAGACCACCTCTTCGAGGATCTTCTGCACGGCGCGGTTCACGCGGGTGGTGTCGAGCTGAGTCGAGAGGTAGAAGCTCATGCTCTTCGGCGCAGGCGGGGTGGGCTGAACCGGCTGGGGCGCGGGAGGCGTAGGAGTAACAGGAGCTGGCCTGTCAGGAGTAGGCACGACAGTTTCAACGACAGGCGGCTGTACCGGCGGAGTCGTGGCTTCCTTCTCCCGCCCTATCTGCGTCTTGGCGGCCTTCACCTTCACAAGGTAGCCGCTCTTTTCGGGGCGGACACTCTGGCCGAGCTTCAGGCTGATATAGCGGTCTTCGCCCACGGCGGCGGCATAGCCAAAGAATTCCTCTTCGCTGAGGCCGCTGACAATAGCCTCTTCCAGAACGTCATAGCTCGCCAGTCTAGGCAGATAGCAGTAGGTGCAGAGCCATTCCCAGAGCTGTTTGATGGCAATATGGTTCACGCCCTGCCACAGCAGGTTATCCAGTTCCATGAGCAGGAGCGCCGGAGCCCACTTGGTCACAGCCCATTCATTTTGCAGGAGCTTTTTAGCCGCGCGGCTGATGAGTCCGTCACCGCTCAGGCGGGTACGTTCCCAGTCCAGCGTTTTGCGGTCGTAGGTGTCAACGCTCGGCACGAGGAGCCAGCACCACGCTTCCTTGAGCAGTAAGTCAACGGTCTCGTCACTGCGCTTGAGGCTGACTTCTGTTTCGCGGTTCTGCGCGGCATCGAGGTTCAAGTCCTGACTGTCTTCCTTAATAGATGTCCACGCGATGAAGCGCCGCACTTCCTGCTCGAGGTTGGCCATAAGGGCCTGATCTGCCGCAAGGAAGACCAGCATATTGCGGTACATACGCGGGGCAGTGCCGCGCTTTTCAAACATTTCGGAAACCGCACGCATGGCGGCGCAGTCCTGAGCCGACTGGGCGTAGCTTTCCGCCGGGCGCAGAACCACCAGCCGCACGGCCTGTTCATCCGGCACGTCCAGCGACGACGCCGGGCAAACGTGAATACCCGCAAACGGCGCTTCCTTACGCAGTTTCTTGAGGCGGCGTTCGATTTCAAACTCTACGTCCGAGGCCGCAACCTGCGTGGCGCGGTCTTCCACAGTTTTTCTCAGCGTGGGCCGCGTGTCGTACCAGAAGCGGTCGCCGGAAGGATTGGTGTAAAGGTAGGCCAGCTTGTTCTTGAGCGTATTGCAGGCGTCGTTGAACAGCGCCACCTGCTCGCCGGGCTGGGTCACGCCAAGGCGCACGCGCGACGCCTCAAGGCCACGCACGTTCTGCTGGCGCACCGTGGGCGCACTGCCCAGCATGATGGCGCGGGCCACGCGGCGGGCGGCGAGGATCTTGCCGTAGCGCGAGTTGGCCTTGTCCATCAGGTAGGGCACGGACTGCTTGCCGTCCACTTCCTTGTCCACGAGCGGGTTCCAGCCTTCGGAGAGGTGGCGGGTCAGCTCGTCGCGCACGTTGGGCACGTCCATGGGCAGGGAACCGGGCATGATGAGCAGGCCCGCGTCGTTGCCCATCCACAGCTCGTGGATGACCGCCGCCATGAGGCGCAGAACGCCGCGCGTACGCTGGAAGCGCTCCAGCGTGGCCCAGTCGTCGTAGAGGCGGTCGAAGACTTCAGGATGGATGGGGTAGCAGGAAACGAGGCGGTTCTTGTATTCAAGTTCCTTGGTTTCCAGCGGAAAATCCGACGTGTTCTCGCGGTACATGGCGCTGAAATGTTCGCACACCATGTCGCGCGCGGCGGGATTCTTGCAGTCGAGGAAGAGGCGGCGGCGCACGACCTCAAAACCTTCGTTGGCGGCCACGGGCTTCCAGATGGATTCCATGCGGCCGAAGGTGTGCTCGATGGCTTCCAGCGCGGTCTGCCCGGCCTCGCCGCCGATCTCGATGTTCGATTCGGGGATGGAGGCCACCACAAGGCTGTTGCGGCTGGCGCGGGCGGCCTCGGTTATCTCCTGAATAAAGGTGATGAAATTATCGAAAGAGCCGGACGGCAGGCCGTTCACGCCATAGATGCGCTTGGCGTAGGCCACGAGTTCGTCCATGAGGATGAGGCAGGGGCCGCAGGCGTCGAAGAGACCTTTCAGGGCCTCGGAACCGGGGGAAATGCCTTTCTTGTCGGCTTCTTTTACGAAGTCGTAGAGCTTGGGATTCTGGGCCGAGAGCGCGAGCTGGTAGGCCATTTCGCCCCAGAGCGTGCTCACGGTGATACCGGGCAGATTCTGCGGGCGCTTCACCTTGCTGGGGTCGAGCGCAGTGCCGACCAGCACTGCCGCGTGGACTTTGGGCAGGCTGGCAAGCCCTGCGGCCTCCAGAACCGGGCGCACGGCGGGAATTTTGTCCACGGAAACTGTGCCGCGCAGAAGGTGGTAAAGGGCCAGCATACTGTGGGTTTTGCCGCCGCCGAATGCTGTTTTGAGCTGGATGACGGGTTCGCCGTCCTTGCCGGAAACGCGTTTCAAGGCCTGCACCAGAAGGCCGGCCATGCCTTCCGTGACATAGGTTCGGGCGAAGAATTCCACCGGGTCGCGGTATTCGTAGGAGCCTTCGCCGCGTGCCACCTGCGAGAGGTCGGCGGCGAACTCGGCGTTGCGGTAGCGGCCCTGCGCCACGTCGGGATGCGGTTCGATGACATCGCGCCAGCTCGGCAGGTTGGCCGGGGATTCCGCAAGTATGCCGGAAGCCTTGGGCGCGGCGGGCGCGGCCTGCGGAGCGGCCTGAGCGGTGACAGCCGTAGAACCGGCGGCCGAGCCGTAGCGGGATTCACGCAGGAGAGCGCGAATCTCTTCGGTGGCTTCGGCGTCTATCTGCTCGCAGAGGCGAGACATGGTGTCGAGTGCGCGCCAGGTGTCGCTGTCGTTGAAATCGTCCGCGCCGATGTGAGCCAGCTTGTTGCGCACGCCCATGAGTTCCTTGGCCCATGTGCGGTGGTCGATGGAAAGACGCTTGCGGAACACGTCGCCCCACAGCGCATCGAAAAGTATGAGACAGCGCTGGATATCCAGCGATTCCATAAGCTTCTGATCCGGCCCTTCGAGAGGCAGGCCGCGCCGTTGAAGCTCATGCAGGGTGGTGAGCACAGCCTGCCGCCACCAATCCGGCCCATACTCCACACGGAGGGCGGCGCAGATGTACGGAGCAAAGCCCATGAGCAGGGCACGGAAACCGCGGAAAACGAGTTCGTTATTATTGGTCATGGCTAACTCTCATCAGATAAGGGAACCCTGCTGGGCGGAGCGGCGCACGGCGCGCAGTTCGGAAACCTTCTGCTGTATCTCGGGCCACGAGACCACGAGCGAGTTGTAGGCGTAGGCTTCGGCGTTCCAGCCCTTGCGCTCGGCAAGGGAGAAGAGGCGGTAGGCGAGGTCGCGGGCGCGTTCGGCGTCGGAGGGGTAGTCCATGCAGAGCATGGCGCAGGCCTCCACGCCGCCTTTTTCAAGGAACTGGCAAAGGTACTGGGTGAGCATCCAGAGGCAGCGGCCCGTGGAGCTTCGCGCCTCGGCTTTGAACTCAGGCAGTTCGGAGCGGTCGAACAGATGCACCACGCCCTTTTCGGAATAGACCAGCCCCATTTCGGCCAGACGTTCCACGGATGTGTTCTTGGCGCGGGCCAGCACGTCGGCCTCGCCGAACTTCATGTTGTTAAAGGCGAACTGCGTGTAGAGATCCACGCAGAAGCGGCTTTCGGCATCGAGCACGCCGTCCTGTTCCGAGAAATACAGGTCGAGCTCGGCGTTGATGGTTTGCAGGGCACTGCGCACGTTCATGGGCGAGCCGTCCGCCTCCAGCACGCGGCTGTAGCGAGAATACACGCCCATGCCCGGGCCTATGGCGGCCTGCGCCATATCCACCGGGGCGATGTTGCTGGACTGGAGCTTCTTCAGCGCTGTGCGGAGTTCGCGCTTCAGCTCGGCAATGAAGGAACGCCGCGTGCAGGAGGGGGCATCTTCCGGCCTCTTGCGGCAGACCAGCACGATGGAGGACGCGAGCGCGTTGGTGTTCATGCTTACAGAACGATACGCCTGCTCAGTACGAAGTGGCCAAGTGCCAGTGATGGAAAAGCCAGCTTGAATGATAGCGGAAAGCATGGTTTCCCAACCGGTAGATGCTGTTTGGCTGTCGTTTTGACTTTCATCAGAGTCGCTTTGTTTATACGCATAATAGATAGTGACAGGCACATCTTCCCGAGAATATTTGTAAAGCTGACAGCAGGTTTTGAACATGCCGTCTTCAAAGAATTCTCGGGCCTTTTCTTTGCTTCCTTCAAAACGGTAAGGAGTAGCCACCAGTTCTTCCGTCTTGGGAACGAGCATGGTGCGGAAAAGCTGAGGATAGGTAGCTTTCAAAGAACGCCGCAACCAGACATAAAAGAAGTCTGAAAGGTCGGCGTAGCCAATATTATCGTAATACGGTGGATCTGTAGATATGACTATACTACGAAGGCCGCAATCACTCTGAGCATCATGCTGTGTTGCGAAACCCCTTGTGGATGTTTTGGGGAGTTTTAAAATACAGTCTGCTACATATTGAACAATAGGTGAGAATCCACCAACAGCTTCGCCTAGTATATTAGTCTCAGGAAAGTCCCAAGTCATAGGGATTGCCTGTTTGCTAAACAAGTTCATCGGCTTTTCATTAGATGCAGACCATCTGGAAACAGAGGTCGAGAAATCAGCAAGACGATCAACTGCATTAGCCAAATATGTCCCTACAGCCTGCCCATAGGCCAATGCTCCAGAACCACCTTCGGCAAGAGATGTTTCATCGCTGTCCATTCCAGCAACCAGTGCATCACTCATGGCCTTCTTTTGGGCTTCGGTTACAAGGGTGCTAAATGTAGTGAGTGCTGTAAGTTGGCGATCTGTGAATAGGTCAGAAAAATTACTTAGGTTCAGGACTCATTAAATATAAAAGATGACAATGGCAGCGAGACAAATGGCCGAAAAGAACGTGTGTGCACAACGGTCATAACGCATGGCTATTCTGCGCCAATCCTTGAGTCGGCCAAACATGATTTCTATCTTGTGCCGCTGCTTATAAACCTCCTTGTCATAGACCACCGGAGTTTTTCGGCTGTGTCTGCCAGGAATGCACGGCGTGATTCCTTTACGGGACAAGGCATGACGAAACCAGTCGGCATCATAGCCTCTATCCGCCAGAAGCTCCCCGGCCTGCGGCAGAGTATCAAGCAGGACAGCAGCGCCTTTGTAATCGCTCACCTGACCGCCGGACAGATGGAAGGCCAACGGTTGACCGAAGGCATTGCAGACAGCGTGGAGTTTTGAATTCAGGCCGCCTTTTGTGCGTCCGATACATCGGGAAAGGCCCCTTTTTTCAGCAAACTTGCTGCTGTCCTGTGTGCCTTGAGATGTGTGGCATCAATCATCAAGCGTGTTGTGGAGCCGTTTTGCTCAACAAGCTCCGCAAAAATCCTGTTAAAGACACCCAATCGGCTCCAGCGGATAAAACGATTGTAGAGAGTTTTGTATGGTCCATACTCGCGCGGAGCATCTTTCCATTGCAGGCCGTGCTTGATGACATAGATAATGCCGCTGATGACACGTCTGTCATCGACTCTCGGAATGCCATGGGAACGTGGAAAGTAGCGTTTGATACGAGCAATCTGTTCATGAGAAAGATAAAAAAGTTCCTTCATGGCATCCTCCCTATGCCGACAATAAGAACTTCTTATCCTTTTGGCAAGTAATGAGTCCTGAGCCTAGACCATAATTGGGAGTGTTAAAATTTCTAGGATTCTGCGGCAGAAGAGCATCGGGATAATCTTCTGGTCTTCCGGTTTGGGCAGCATTTGCATGAATACTATCTGCGGAAAGATATAAACGACCATTTTTTCCATCGACTACGACAGCCATAAGATGAGCAGACATAGCTCCGGCTCTTCCCTGTTCGCGAATATAGGTAAACGGTACAGGGGTACCGCAACAAGCGCATACTGCCCCCTTACGGTTTACCGTTCCTTCAATGTTTGGTTTGCCGCTATGGTGCACTTCATAGGATGCCGTCCCATTTTCAAAGTGCGGTTCAATCCAAGCCGCCTTGCCCTTCTTTTTGGAAAGTACAAAATTATTCACCAGTGGGACTTCACAGCCACAGGCAGGATTCGAGCATTTTATTGTCCTCGCCCAAATCCATGCGATAACGGTCGCCTTACCTCCTCCCAGTTCAATGGGGACTTGTACCGTAGGATAAAGATGACCTATACGCTTGACAGCTTCCTGCTTTATCCATTCGCCGTAGTAACGCACGTCTTCGGCAAGGCCGGTGGCACCGCGCCACGAGCGATCCTGCCCCAGCTTGGCGCGGGCTTCGGGGTTCACGGGAGCCTGCCCGGCAAAGCGAGGGGGGATCTCAATCATGGCCTTGTTTATCATCACGGCCACGGGGTTCAGGTCGTGGGCATGAGCTTCAAGCCCCAGCCTCTGGGCTTCCAGCGGGATTGCACCGCCACCCGCGAAGGGGTCGAGGAACACCAGCGGCTCTTCGCCCATGTACTTCTTTATTTCGGCGCGAGCCTCGTCCATCAATTCCTCGTCATTGACATTTTTCCAGTTTGAAAGACGCGCCAGGAGGGAGTGCAAACGCTGTCGTTCTTTTTCCTGCTCCTGTTCCGTGGGGAAAAGTTCAGGGTGAGAGGAAGGATCGTCCACCAGAGAAGACCAGATAACAGCGCGGGCGGCGGCCAGCGGACGGCGGGCCCACCAGTGATGAATGCCGCGAGGATGTGGGCCAATGCCAGGCATTTTTTCATAAGCAGATGCGTCATTTATCGCTTCCAGCGGAAGTGCGACTTCGATGAGTTTCTTTATCTGGCTCATGGCTTACCCTTCGTAGATGATTTCCGCATTGCTCATCAGCGCGGAAAGGTTGAAAATACTGCCTTCCGAGCTGAAGTCCGGCGAATTCACAAAGGGCCGTTTCAGGTAGGTCGTGCGGGTGCGCGGGCCGTCCACTTCCACAAGGGCAAGGATGAACTGCTCTGGCTGGTTCAGTGCGGTAAGGATCTCGTTGCGTGAAACGATGACGTTGGTCGCCCCGGCGGCGCGGCCCTTCACCTCGATGAAACGCAGGCTGGGCACGCCTTTGGCGAGGGCGTCCGGCACGGAGCTTTCGATGTCGTAGCCGCATTTTTCCGCGCTCACGTCGCGGGGCAGGAAGCCCTGCGCGCGTTCGGCTTCCATCACCGCCTGCATGGCCGCCATTTCTATGGTTTTGCGGGCGCGGGCGTCGGCGCAGAATTCCGGTGTGGCGCGGCCCGTGAGCTTCGCCATCAGTCCGCCGGGAATGATGAGCGCCCCGCCGATGATGACCGGCGGCAGGGCCGAGATGGTGCGTTCGGCGGCCAGCTCGTCCATGCGGCGCTTGAGGCGGGCGGCCAGCTCTTCGGCGCGGCGTTCCGCCATCTGGGAATTGAGCTGGGAGTTGCGCTTGCCCGCGTTCTCCTTGAGCTTGAGGTCGGCGGCGCGGTAGTCCCAGTATTGTATCTCGGTGGTGAGGCGTTCCTTGACGGCCTTCTCGGTCTTGTCGATGAGCCGTTCCTTGCGGGTGCGAACCTCGTTCAGGTGGCCGGGGATGAGCCGCGTCACGGCGTGGCCGAGGGCGAGGCTTTCCACGCCGCCCGCAAGCCAAGCCTTGCCGCTGGCGTGTTCGAGCGCGGCCTGCCGCTCTTCGCCAGAGGCGGGGCGATAATCGAGGTACGGCGCATAGCCTGCGTTGGAGGCCGTGCCGTCTTCGCTGATTTCCACAAAATGGATGTTGCGCGAGATGACGCGGCGGCTCCCATCGGCAAGGAGCGTGCCGTCCTGAATGGTGTGCTCGATGTAGAAGAGCAGGCGCGCGGATTCGCCACTGTCGTTCTCGTCCACCAGCACGGCCCCGCGCTTCAGAAGGTCGCCGGAGCGTTCGCGCATCACATCGAGCACGGCTTCGAGCAGGGGATGCCCGGGGCAGATGAACGCGGCAGGCACAGCGCCCTGAATGTTGCGGTAAGCCTTGTCGAAGCAGATGCGCTCGTAGCGGGTGAGCACGGGCTCGCCGTTGCCCACCTGCATATCGCGGCTCCGCACGGCGTGGGGAACGAAGGTGATTTCCCAGCGGCCCTTCTCGCGCGGGGACATGCGGCCGCCCAGTTCGCGGAACGCCTCCTTGAAAAAAGCTTCGATGAAATGCGGCTGGAGGCGGCGGGCTTCCATGCGCTCCATGTTCTCGCGGATGACGGCCACGGTTTCGGCGTCCATCACGTTCTGCGTGAGCGCGTGATCCTGCACCAGCTTGCGTATGGCCTCGCGGTCGAAGGCAGAGTCCATGTCGGCATCGAGGCGGGTCTGCACGGCGGGGTCACTGCCGTGGCGCACGGCTTCGATGAGCAGTTCGCGCAGGGGGCGGTTGTTGAACGTGACCTTGCCGAGTATGTCGAAGACCTTGCCGCCCAGCGCCTGCTTCTCCTGCTCCAGCTTTTCAAAGAGCTTTTTGAAGACTTTGCCTTCGCGGGTCTCGGCGGCAACGAGGTTCCAGAGCCAGCAGTCCTTGGTCTGGCCTATGCGGTGGATTCGGCCGAAGCGTTGCTCTAACCTGTTGGGATTCCAAGGTAAATCATAATTCACCATAAGGTGTGCCCGCTGGAGGTTGAGACCTTCGCCTGCGGCGTCCGTAGCGATGAGGATGCGCACGTCCTTGTCCTGCTTGAAGCGTTCTTCCACCTTGCGGCGCTCGTCGCGGAGCATTCCGCCGTCGATGACCACCACGGCTTCCTCACTGCCGAGGAGCGAGCGAATCTTGCCGGTGAGGTAGCGGAGCGTGTCGCGGTGTTCCGTGAAGATGATGAGCTTTTCGCGTAAGCCGTCCGAATCGAACATGCACTCTTCGTCCTGAAGCAGGCCGGAGAGTTCTTCCCATTTGCGGTCTTTGCCGCTGGCGCGCACGCGGGCTGCCATAGCTTCCAGCACCTTGAGCGTGGCGATTTCCGCTTCCAGTTCCGCGATGGTGGACGCGGCACTGGCGCGGTCGGCCACCTGCTCTTCGGCTTCTTCCAGCTCGGAGGAGGGCAGGTCGTCGTCATCGAACTCCGCGTCGGCAAGGTCGAGGAGGGCGTGGTCTCGCTCCCACATCTGGGCGCGCTGGCCGAGTCGTTCTTCTTCAAGGCGGCGTTCAAGGCGTTCCTTGCGGCGGCGCAGTGACTGGAAAATGGCTTCCGGCGAGGACGCGAGGCGGCGCTGGAGAATGGTGAGCGCGAAGCCCACGGTAGTGCGGCGTTCGTTGTTCAGCTTGTCCGCGCGGTTGAATTCGTTCTCCACGTACTCGGTCACGGCCTTGTAGAGTTCGGCTTCCTGCGGCGAGAGGCTGTAGTCCACCGTGGCGGCGTGGCGGTCGGGGAAGAGTTTAGAGCCGTCGAACTTCAGGAGTTCTTCCTTCACCAGGCGGCGCATGACATCCGACACGTTGACGGACTGTGCGCCGGTGCGGGAGGCACCGCCGAAGCGATCCTGATCCACGAGCGCGAGGAAGAGCTGGAAATCTTCTTCCTTGCCGTTGTGCGGCGTAGCGGTGAGCAGGAGGAAGTGCCGCGTGATGCTGGAAAGCAGGCGGCCGAGCTGGTAGCGGCGCGTCATTTTCACGTCGCCGCCCCAGACCGTGGCGGACATCTTGTGGGCTTCGTCGCAGACTATCAGGTCCCAGTCGGTGACGCGGAGCTTGTCGAGCAGGTTCTCGTTGCGGGCCAGCTTGTCGAGCCGCGCAATGGCGAAGCCCGCTTCCTGAAACACGTTGCCGGAAGCGGCGGCTTCGATGCGCTCGTTATTGAGTATCTCGAAGCGCAGGTGGAACTTGCGGAAAAGCTCGTCCTGCCACTGCTCGGCCAGCGAACCGGGGCTTACGATGAGGCAACGCTTCAGATCGCCGCGAGCGATAAGTTCCTTGATGAACAGGCCGGTCATGATGGTTTTGCCCGCACCGGGGTCATCCGCAAGGATGTAGCGCAGGGGCAGGCGGCCCAGAAGTTCCTGATAGACAGCGGAAATCTGATGCGGGAGCGGCTCGACATCGGATGTGTGGACGGCGAGGTACGGGTCGAAGAGGTGGGCGTAGTGGATGCGCCACGCCTCGGACGCAAGGCGGAGCTGTGCGCCGTCGGCATCGAAGCTCCACGGCAGTTCGGCCTTCTGGAGCGTGAGCGAGGGCTCGTCTTCCCGATAGAGAAGGCGAGTGCCCGGCGTGCCCCGGCTGTCCTTATAGGTGATGTCCAGAACGGCGTTGCCGTACCACTGGGCCGCCACGATAGTTACGGCTTCCTGCGGTGCGATGCCGAGAACACTGCTGCCGACGGTGAGTTCTTCAAGCTTTGCCATGGAACCTCCGATCGGGGATGGAGGTTTCCTTCCTGTATGTTTCCAACGACTTATCTCTGCTGACCATGCCGTTATCCCTTGGGAATACGCCCGCCGGCCTTGCAAAAAGGTGTACTTTCTTGCAAAGGGAAAATTGGGAGGATGCTGGCAGGCCAGTCAGAAGAGGCGGAGTTGTAACTTTGCTAGATTTATGGCAAAAATGGAGTGCTCAATTTTGCGCTCACGGCTTGCAAGAAAGTACACTTAGCTACAGAAATCTTTAACAATTCTCCTTTTCATCCGATTTTCTTCTCTTTGCATGGTAGCGGAACGTGGAGAGCGGAATCCCACAATTTTTCGCGGCCTGAGTTCCGGAAATCTTTCCTTCGTTCCATAGCGAAACCATGCGGCTGAAGTTCTCAGGCAGAGGGCGGGCTTCGCGTCCGAAGCGGACACCGCGAGCCTTTGCCGCCGCTATGCCTTCGGCCTGCCGCTGGCGTATGTTCTCGCGTTCCTTCTGGGCTACGAAGGACAGCAGTTGAAGAACAAGGTCGGCAATCAGCGTACCGACCAGATCTTTGTCACGGTGCGTGTCGAGAAGAGGCATATCGAAGACCAGAATGTCCACCTTCTTTTCGCGCGTCAGGATGCGCCACTGTTCCTGAATTTCTTCGTAGTTGCGCCCCAGCCTGTCTATGCTCGTAATGCAGAGCTGGTCGCCGGGGCGCAGTTTTTTCATCAATGCCCGGTAGCGCGGACGGTCGAAGTCCTTGCCGGACTGCTTATCTATATAGACGCGGCTTTGCGGTATGCCGCGTTCCGCCATGGCGATGAGCTGGCGGTCCTCGTGCTGATCGGTACTGGATACGCGGACGTATCCATAAACCTTCTCCATAGGCGGGCTCCTTGCGGTGGCAGTGCGTCGGCACGGTTATTCGGTCTCGCTGGGCGTGGCGGGAGCATAGGCTTTTGCGGAGCTGGTAGGCTGGGAGGCAGGCTTCCTTACGCGGCGCGTGGAGCTGGCCTTGCTCTTCTGGGACGTCTCCTGCGCCATATCGTGCATATACTTGGAGAGCGTGGAGAGTTCGATATACACTCTGTACTCCTTCAGCTTTTCAGCGATTTCTCTGGTGGTGAAGCCGCGCTTTTTCATGTCTCGAAGTGTCGGATAAAGGGCACGGATAGCCTCGCGGAACGTCATTTCGTGGTTGCCTTCCAGCGTCTTTTTCTCGTGCTGAAGGTTGGGAAATTCCGCTATGATCTTGCGGACAGTCTCAGTATTGGTTTTGATCATAGATTCATCCTTTCGACGTATGCATTGCGTCGGGTTAGAGGTTCACCGATTCCCGGTCGAGCGGGACGGTCGCCCACGCTTTGCTCCTGCAAAGCATAGTGGGCTATATCTTGGGCCTTGGGCCAAGGTTTGGGGAGTGCCGATTAGTGAAAAGAGAAGGAAGGCCCATCGTCTTCGTGGGCAGGCGTAGATTTGCGTGTGGTGAGGCAGGTTTGCCGCTCCATTTCGGCACGGAGTTCCTCTTCCTGCTTGTCAGCGAGGAACCTCTCAAAGCGCGGCTTTTCGTCCGGTTGGGCAATGAACTCTTTGAGCGCATGAGCCTCCCCTTCGGCTTTTCTCTTTTGTGCTTTGACTTCCTCAAGTTCTCGGAGGAGGCGGTCGATCCTACGGGCCTGTTCTTTCAGTTCGCGATTTCGCTCGGCAAGAAGTCCATCAACGATTTCCTTCCGTCCCTCCAGAATGGCCTTTTCGGCTAGAGCCTTTTTCTGCTCCTCAATGACGCGCCGCGCCTGAGCCAGCACAGTCTTGAAGTTGAAGAGCGTGGCTTCGGGCAGTTCTTCGTTGCGACTGAGATAACGCTCGGCCACGCGGGCCTGCTTCTCGTAGTCCTTGATCTTGCCCTTGAGATGCTCTTCGAGTTCGTTCGCGGCGTAGAGCGTATCGAGCGCATGGCGCAGGACTTTCACGTTATCGGCGGCGATGCGCTCGCGCTCTTCCTTTTCCTGCTTGAACTCGCGGGTGTTCAGGTGGATGCGCCGCGCGCCGGGAACCTGCTCTACGCCGCGCTCAATACGGAAACCGCAGGATTGGAGATGTGCGGGTAGCTCACTTTGCAGGCGGCGCAGGCTTTCCCGCGTGTAGATGGCGTTGGCGTTGAGCCGACCGTCCGGCGTCACCGGGACGTGCAGGAAGTGCATGTGCGGCGTTTTTTCGTCCATGTGGATCATGGCCGAAATGACATTCTCACGCCCCACGAAACGGGTGAGAAAGTCGCGGCTCTCCTCGAAGAATCGCCGCTGTTCCTCTGGTGGCAGGCGGGCAAAGAAAGGCAGGTCGGAGGTGACAATCAGGCCGCAGAGCACAACGGCGTCTTTGCGCACGGCCTTGGGCAGGTTGAGTGCCTCGATTCTGGCCTGCACCGCGCGGGCGTAGTCGCGCAGTTCCGGCTGGTGCAGGTCGTAGTTTTCGTGGCTCTTCTCGTGCCGGATGTCGGGATTGGAACGGCTTCTCCGCTCGCGCCTGTTGTGGCTCTGGATGCCGCGCAGCGACTCGCGCTTGAACTTATCCATATGAAGGACGAGGTACGACATAGCGGCTCCCTAGTCATAGGCGATGCTCGCCGTGTTGATGCGCTCCATGAGGGCACGGATGTCCCCCACGCGCCACGCTGACGTGCGCGGCCCGAGCTTCACGGGCTTGGGAAAGACGCCGCTTCGGCAGCCCTCCCACCATGCGCTCTTGCTGATGGGGAAGATCTTGAGGAGCTGGGGCAGGCGGACATAGCCGACTGCGGGAAGTGCTATTGTTTTTTGCATAAGGAAAAACCTCCTTGGTGGATTTAGCACCTCGGAGGTTAGGAAAAACGGCGGGAAATGTTCGGGAAGAAATCGGGAATTTTCCGGGAATTTTGTGGAAAACCGGGAAGATAACGGGAATCACTCCTGACGGATGCTCAGGCGGGCGGCGCGAAGCAATAGTTTATCCACGTGATTGCGATAGGATTTGTCGTCACCGAACTCCTTCGGGGAGAGCAACCTGCCGACCTGAGTTTTGCCAAGCTTGCACCAGTTCAGGAGAACGTGGGCAGTGACGCACTCGTCGAAGTCTTCCTTCATGGCATCGCGCACGGAGGCCGGAGCTTTGCCCATCCAGAGTGAAGACGGAACAACGATGTTTTCGGCAGAGGGCAAGGACGAGACGGAGGCTTCAACGGGAATTTCGGGCTGGATTTCAAGCTGAATGTTAGCGGCAGACGTGACGAGTCTGTCCAGAATGGAGTTCACCACGCGGTGCGTTAGCCCCTTGACCTCGCGCTTCAACGGATAGTCGCCAAGAAACTCGATGACCGCGTCACGGTCGGCCATCAGCGTTCCCGTCATATTTCTGGAAATAAAACTTACGAGATAGGGTTGGCCGGCCTTGAAATGCCTGTAATAATCTTTTCGGGGAGGCTTACGGTCAAGCTCCGTGAACTCGAAATATTTATAGAGGATGTCGCGCTCTTCTGCGGCAACGCTGTGACCATCCTCGAAGGCCGTATCGAAGAGGTAATCCAGTCCTAGCCGGAACGGCTTGTAGGAAACAAGTTTGATGAGCTGCATGAGGTAGCGCACCATCTGCGTGCCGTAGAATATGGGATAAAAGTTGGACTGGTGACGGCTGTCGGGCTCGGGAAGCTCGGAAAGTTTTTCCTGCGTGGACGGCAGAGATCCAGTGGCGGCGAAGTGCCAGTACTTTTCGTAGGTTTCTGCCCAGAGTTCTTTATAGAAGAGCTGCTTGCGCTCCCATAGCTTCTGGATCAGGTCGTAGAGTTCGTCGTCAGTCAGGCCGTACGCGGCCTGGACTTTGCCAAGGGGAATGTGGACGTTTTCGGGCATGTCTATAGAGCCTCCTTTTGTTAGAGAGGAATGAAAAGAAAGGGAATGTGTCGGGAGAAAAAGAGCGCGGCGGGAAGTGCCGCGAGAGAAAGAAGGGGCGAAGAAGAGAAGAAGCGCGGGGAGCCAGATTCTGACTACAGGTAGCCAAAATCTGACTGCTCCCAGTCAAAATCTGGCTACTCATTAATATTAAAAAGTTAATATTAATACTCCCCCTACCCCCTCATAGAAATAAGAACTGGTTCACACTTGTCCAGTATCAGAAGGGGAATTTGTAAGGGGGATTTTTTGATGCTTCACGAGGAAGCGATAAGAAAAAAACGCGGACTTCCAGAGGCCATAATTCAGCTTCGGGAAGTCCGCCCATTATTTAGGGTAAGAGGATGGAGGCTTAGCCGAGCCACGCTCTCAGCATATCCATGCTGTCGTAGCCGTGTTGGAGCATGGCGTTCCGTTCTTCGTCCGTCCAGCCGTTATCGGCGATAGAGAGTTGGGGATAGCCTTCGGTCTCATAGGAGGGAATCTCTGCAGGAGCGTAGATTCTCGTTTCGTCAGCGGTATTGTTCATTTGTCGTCCCTCCGTGTCAGGCGGCGTTCTTGAGTTCGTCGAGGTAGTCGGCCCATTCCTGCATCATGCAGCGGCGTTCGGGTAGATATTCCGCGTAGTTGTAGGCCGCCCGAACGCCGTTCCGTTCCGAGTGCGCAAGCTGGCGTTCTATCCAGTCGCGGTTGTATCCACGTTCGTTAAGGAGCGTGGATGCCAGCGAGCGGAAGCCGTGCACGCTCATTTCATCCTTCTCGTAGCCCATGCGGCGCAGGGCATTGAGCATGGTCACTTCGGAGATGGGGCGCACGTCGGTGCGAATCGAGGGGAAGAGGTATTTGCCTTCGCCGGAGTAGAGCCGCAATTCTTCCAGAATCGCCACAGCTTGTCGGGACAGCGGGACGATGTGGGCCGTGCGCATCTTCATGCGTTCGGCGGGGATACGCCATTCAGACTTCGAGAAGTCAAACTCCTTCCATTCGGCGGCACGCAGTTCGGTGTGGCGAGTGAATACCAGCGGGGCGAGCTTCAACGCACAGACTAGGGGGAAATAGCCCTCGTAGCGGTCGATGTCGCGCAGAAGCTGGCCGACTTTCGGCGGCGAAGTCACGGACGCCCGATGCACCACCTTGTGAGGTTTCAGCGCACCGCGAAGTTCGCTCACGGGGTTCTGCTTCACCTTGCCGAGAATGATCGCGTAGCGGAAAATCTGCCCGATGATCTGGAGAATACGGCTGGCGGTCTCGTGATGGCCCTTGTCGTCCAGCGGCTTGACCACGCCAAGTATGTCCATGGGCGCGAGGCGCGTCACGGGCGTCTTGCCGATGACCGGGAACACATACGTTTCCAGCCGATAGAGGATGGCCTTGCCGTAGGCCTCGGAATAGGCGGCCGTGCGGACTTTGTGCCACTCGCGGGCGAAGAGCTCGAAGGTGTCGCGGGTCACAGCCTCGCGTTCCTGCTTCTGCTGTTTCTTGACCGCCGAAGGGTCTGCGCCCTTGTCGAGCAGGGATTTTGCCTCATCGCGGCGGGCGCGGGCATCCCTCAGGGAAACGGTGGGATATTTGCCGAAGCTGAGGAGCTTTTCCCTGCCCTCGAAACGGTAGGCCATGCGCCAGAGCTTGCTTCCGGCCGGGGTGACGTAGAGGAAAAGACCTTCGCCGTCGAAGTGCTTTTTCGGCGTGGAGGCGGGTTTTAGATTGCGGATCTGGGTTTCTGTCAGAGGCATGTAGGTACTCCTTGGATCTTATTGGATTGGAAGATACCCACATGGACTGAAAAAGCTTTATTTTCTAACCGGTTAACCTGTGGGTATCGGAATATGCATAGCACATTCATACCCACAGATATACCCACAAAAAAATTGGATGCAAATGCACGCCCTTGGATTCCGCTGGACGCTGAAAAAAGCTTAAAACAAAGAATCCCAAAGCCTTATTGGACTTTGGGATTCTTCTTCAGAGCCATAAATGGCTCCCCGAGACGGACTTGAACCGCCAACCTAGTGATTAACAGTCACCCGCTCTGCCTATTGAGCTATCGGGGAACGGAACAACTCGTCGTTGCAGGAATGTGTTTAGGCGTTTTGCCCCCTGCCGTCAAGCATTTTTTTTATCTTTTTTTCAGAAAGAAGAGAAAGTGGCTTTTCGCAAGGCTTCGGTGCGGAGAAAATACAGGGAAGACGGGGCCGGAAAGGCGTTTTTTCGAAAGCAGAGAGCGGAAAATCGTCAAGAACGGTGAGGCCCTGTCCATGGGGCAGGGCCGCCTTGCCGCCGCTTTGCGAGGGGCCGGACGCGCCCCGGTCACGGGGGGAACGGGACTGCCGGGCAGGGAGAAGGGAAAACGCAGGGAAGGCCGAAGGGCGGGGAGCCGAAAGGAGACAGGCGGGGCGGAAAGGCTCCCGCGGGAAAGGGCGGGGAATGCTGCCGGGCAGAGGACTTCGCGTGCGCCGGCTCCGGCGCAGGCCTGCGGGAAGGCGGCTGTGCACAGGCTCCGTTTTTCCCGGTGCGTCATAAAAGTTTTGCTTGATAAACTTTATTTATGTATGCAAACTTGTGCCGCCGCACGGAAATACAAGCGAGGAGCCATGTCTTATACCATTAAAGAATTCGGCAGGGGCAGAATATGTGTGGCGCACGATGCGCTGAGGGAAGAGGACAGAGCGGCGGCCGTGAGGGCCTTTCTTGAAAAGGTGGAGGGCGTGACGCGCGTGGAGACGGACGGCGCGGCGGCCACGCTTCTGCTGGAATACGATCCTTCGCGTCTCGGCCATGGGGATTTGTTCCAGCTTGCCCGCAGGCTGGAAGCGCTGGTGGCGGAAAAGCGCTGATGTTCCGCGGCGTCGTGGCCGGAGGACGCATTCCTTGAGAAACGCGCCGGGATGCGGGCGGAAAAGTACGCCTGAGCATGGGCGCGCTGCCCCGGAATCTGCTGCCGGAGGGAAAGCGTCTCGGGGAGGAGCGGCCCGGGTCGCCGTCCCCCCCTGTGCACGCCCCGCGCCGGGGATACCGGAGGGCACGGCCCGCAAAAAGGCGCGGAACTTTGAGCGCACACTCCGGCCGCACACTCCGGCCGGTGCCGGAAGGCGACGGCCCGGGCCGGGGAACAGGCGTTTCTGTGCCGGGAGCAGGCCGGAGAATCCCGCGAAGGGGAGCCGTGCAGGAGAAAGCTTTTCCCCGGCGGGAGGAAGAAGTTTCCGCGCGGGCAGGGGAGCGACCCCCGGGAGCTTTGCAGAACGGTGCAAAGGCTAGGGCTTTCCGCGCGGGCAGGGGAGCGACTCCGGAAAAGGAGGGCGGCGTACCGCCCCCGGGGGCTTTTAAGGCCGGTCTGCCGGGGAAGAGGGGGCCCGGGGCAGGGGCGGCGGAAGGCTCTGCGTAAAGGGCTTTTTGCGGGAGGGAGGAACCTGCGCCGTGAGAGATGCGGCTTTGCGCGTTGCCAACATTTCCCCGCCGGGTTACGGTGTAACCGTAGCCCTTTTCCGGGAAAACGGACTGACAAGCAGAAGGAGAACCCTCATGGCCATCGTTTTTTCCTATCGTTGGAACAGAAACCCTTTGCGGCTGCTGCGCTCCTTCGGCCTTTCCGCCCGTTCCGCGCGGGAGGAGGCTGCCTTTATGCGCGCGCTGGAAGACGCGCCGGACGATGTGCCGGGAAATCTCTGCCTCATCATGGGCGGCTTTACCGACGGTTTTCTCGGCAGGGCCTATGCGCTGAAGGGCGACGTGCACGCGCTGCTCGGCCCGGGATTCGATGTGTACTACCGCGAGCACGACGAACACGCGGCAACGCGGCGTATTCTTCGCCGGTACGGGGAGCTTTCCCGCCGCGTGGTGCTCATTGGGCACAGCTGGGGCGCGAGTTCCCTTGCGCGGGACATGGTTCCTTCGCTGCCGAAGGTGCGCGTGGATGCGCTGGTCACGCTGGACCCTGTGGGCCTGCGGGGCCCGGTGCCTCTGCCTTCCGTCCGGCGCTGGCTCAACGTGTACCTGCCCTACGCACGGGCGGCGTGGAGCAGGGAAAACAACGTGGCGCGCCTCGGCAGACCGTGGGAATATGTGCGCGAGGCGAACCTGAACCGCGTGCCTTCCGTGCTGCGCCATGCGGATGCCCTGGGCATGTTCCGCGAGTACGGGGCGGCTTTCATCACGCTTTCGCTTATGGATGCGCCTGCACCGGCGGCCGGAAGGCCCATTTGAGGGCGAAGAGCAGCAGCAGACCCGCTGCGGCGAGGTAGGCCGCGTCCATACCCCACACCGAAAGCACCGCGTACCCGCCCAGAGGGCCGAGCGCCGCGCCGAGATCGATGGCCAGCGTGTAGGCGGTGATGACGAACACCGCCTGCGAGCGGGAGGCCACATCCGTGGCGAGCGCGTCGGAAAGGGTGGTCATGGCGGTGCAGCACAGCTCTATGCCGATGATGAGGAGAAGCCACGGCGCAAGGGGCAGCGGCAGCGTGGTGAGGGCAAAGAGCAGCGCGGCGCAGAAGCAGCCCGCCGCAAACATGCGCGTACGGCCGAGAGGCCCGTCGGAAATGCGGCCCACCAGCGGAGAGAGCGCGGGGTCCCAGCTCCAGCGCAGAGACTGCATGACGCCCGCCAGCGTGGCGCAGCCGATGAACACGCCGAAAAGCGTGGCCCCTGCGCCGAAGTGATGTTCCAGAAGCGCGCTCAGGGTGGACATGAAGAAGCCTTCGATGACGAGCGTGACGAAGAGGCAGGTGAACAGCACCCAGACAAGTTCGCCGGAAACAAGGGCGAAGAGGCCCTTTTTCCCGGAAGGTTCCGCTTCTTCGGCCTTCCGGTGGGCGGGCGGGGTACGCCTGAGCAGGAACACGGCCATGGGCAGGGCCAGGGCGGCCACGGCCGCGCCCAATAGGAGAACGGGGTGGGGCGCAGGCCCGCAGCGTCGGCCATGAGCCCGCCGCCCAGCATACCTACGAGGTTGCCCAGGCGGTAGGTGCCCGTATAGAGGCCGATGAGGTAGCCCCTGTCGTGCCCGCTTGAAGCATCCATGACGGTGAAAAGCCCGCCCAGCTTGAGCAGCGACCAGGCAAGCCCCCACAGAATGCGCAGCGCGGCCCATGCGGCGAGGGTGGAGGCGTGGGCGTAGCCTATGGGAATGAGCAGGGCCAGCAGCGCGGCGAAGATGGCGCAGGTTTTTATGCTGAGCCGGGAATACACCCAGCCGATGACGGGATTGAGCGGCAGGCGTGCGAGGCGGTTCAGGGAGAGCACCAGCCCCACTTCCCATAACGAGGAGAGACCGGCCTCCATCCAGCGCACGGGAAGAACCACATAGAGCATGGCGTCGGCTGCGACGCATACGGCGGTGAGCAGCGCGAAGATGACGACCTGGCGGCGGGGACGGGAGATGTTTTCCATGGCGTTCAGGCAAGGTAAAGCCCCGCGCCCGATTCCCGTATGAGGTTCTGCCAGCGGGCGGGGAGGGGAGAGTTGGAAAAGACGGCTTCGAGCTGGCGCAGATGCCCCACCCGGACCATGGCGGGACGGCCGAACTTGGAGTTGTCGCAGGCAAGAAACACGCGCCGCGAATGGGCGAGTATGGTGCGGGCCACCGAAACTTCCCGGTAGTCGTAATCGAGCAGGTTCCCTTCCTCGTCGATGCCGGAAATGCCGATGATGCCGAAGTCCATGCGGAATTCCCGTATGAACTGCTCCGTTTCCGCCCCGGTGACGCCGAGATCGTGGGAACGCACCGTGCCGCAGGCGATGATGACCTCAAAGCCCGGGTTGGCCGCGCAGATGCGCGCCACGTTGAGGTTGTTGGTGAGTATGCGCAGATTCTTGTGCCCGGAAAGGGCGCAGGCCACGGCCTCGGTGGTGGTGCCGATGTTGAGGCACAGCGAGGCCCCGTCGGGAATATGCGCCGCCACCAGTTCGGCAATGCGCCGCTTCTCCTCCGTGAAAAGGAGTTTCCGCTGATGATAGATGATGTTTTCCGTGCCGAGGGGCATACCCACGCCCCCGTGAAAGCGCTGTACGCTGCCTTCTTCCGCAAGCTGATTGATGTCGCGCCGCATGGTCTGCGGTGTGACGGAAAACTGCTGGGCCAGTTCCTCAATGGTGGCGTAACCGCGCTTGTTGAGGTATTCCAGAAGATTTTTCTTTCGGCTGTCTGCTTTGTTCATGGCGCATCCCCGGAGGAAATTGCCCGGAGTATAGGGCGGGAAACCCGCTTCGGCAAGAAAAAAGCTTTTCGCCTCCGTTATGGGAATCGAGATGTGAAAAAAAACACTATTGACATACTGGCGTAATAAAACTACAGTCAGCTTCTTATCATCGTAACATTGGCGTAATAATTCCCTCCCTATCCCACTCCCTGCCGCTCACCGGCCGCGCCGGAAGCGTTTTCGCATACGAGGCAGAAGGCATGTCCCCGGAACTTTATTTCGACAGACAGGATCGGGAAATCCTGACTCTGGTCAACAGAATACTGGAGTGCCCCGACAAGGCGCAGAGCCGGGTGTTCGATGCGAATCTTCATCCGCACGGCATCAAGGGGCTGGTCATTTCCCGCGTATCCCGCGTGGCCTATGCGGTCATCAACCTGCTCACCAATCTGGAAGTCGGCCAGGCCGACGACAGGCTCATGGCTCTTCAGGCCCTGTATGACGAGGTGTTGAGCAGCGCTCATTCCATGCTCAGGCGCAACACCGCGCGCGTGCTTCTGCAGATCATGAAGGATCTGGTGCGCGCGCAGGATTCTCCGCTCACGCAGCTCAAGCTCGCCCACGATTTCCGCAAGGCCGCGCAGGGCACGCCCCGCGTGGTCCGCAAGATGCTGGCGCGTTACCATCTGCCGGAAATGCCCGAGGAATGGAATCAGCTTTCCTTCGACGACCATGTGTACGACGCCCATTCCCGCGGCCGCAAGACGCCCACGCATCTCATCATGGACGCGTGGATCAAGGGCCTGCGCTACCTTACGGTGGTGTACTCCAACTACATCGACTACGCGGCGGCCAAGGAGATTCTGGACGCGGCGGCCATCATGGGCATTCATGTGCGCGTGGGGCTGGAGTTCTGCTGTCCCTTCCGGGGCCGCTACATCAGTATGGTGTGGGTGCCGCGCGGCTTCAGCGCCGCGGCGGACTTTCTGGAATTTCTGGAAACCGACAAGGTGCAGGCCCTGACCGCGGAAGGGCGCGCCGCCGTGGAATGGCGCAAGGGCCGGACGCTTGAGGCGCTGGAAGCCTGGAACACGCGCCGCCGTCCCGAGCTGGAAAAGGCCTGGGAGGTGGAAATTCCCGCCCTCGTGCCCGCAAGGCTCACGGCCTGCGTGGGCCTCGGCCAGCCTTCGTTCGAGCACCTTGCCGAATGCGTGCACAACCATGTGCTGCCCTTCATGCGCCTGCGCGCCGAGAGGCTCCGCGCGCGCATGGCCTCCGGCGACGATGCCGAAGGCGCGGCGGAAAAGGAACTGACGGCGCTGGACAACCTTACCGCGGGCGTGGTGGCCTCGGAATGGCTGGAAGGGAGCGACCTGCCCGAAATCGGCGGCGCGCGCGAGGGCGTGCCCGCCATGTTCACGCGGTCTCCCGCCGAGATGGTGGAGCTGCTCACCGGCATGCACACCGGCTACCGCCTCATCCTGAACCTTGCCGGACTCAACGTGCGGGACGTGCTGGAGCTTCTCTACGACTGCGACTGCTGCATCACGCACCTTGAGCTTTTCAACCTCAAGGACTGGCACGAGGGCCTTCTGAACGACCTGCCCGCCATCAACGAACTGCAGCGCGTGCTCAACGAGGGCCGCGGCCCCCGCATCAAGCAGATCGTGCATGAGATTCTCGACAGTCTGGAAGCCTCCGGCGAAAAGGAACGCGCCGGAAAGTTCCGCAGCATTCAGAGCAATATCCCCACCCTGTGGGAATACTACCGCAAGAATCCCCTGAAGAGCCGCATCGGCTCCAATTCCGCGCGGAACAACGGCAACCGTTCCTTCGGCATGGGCTTCGTCTATACCGAAACCCTGCCCAAGCGCGCCAAGAAAACCCTGCGCGAGAACAGCGAGTACATGGGCGAAATTCCCGTGTACACCCGTATTGAGGAACGCATAAGCTACGAGGACGACAGGGAGAACGTGTCCTCCTTCACCCGCGCGGTGCGCCGCGTGCCGGGCCTGCGGCATTTCCGTCAGGCCAGAAACAGGGCCTGGCTCCCCGACGACAACAGCCAGATCATGCGGCGCGGCAACGTGGTGAGCCTCGGCGGCATCAACACGCCCCGCGCCAACGGACTCAGGGAGGAAAAGGCGCAGCCGAAGGAGGACAAGCCCGGTTCCGCCTACCTCAGCACCACCGTGACCAACTGGATCAAGGTCATGGCGGGCTTCATCCCCTCCGTGGCGTCCTTCCTCTATACGCAGGACTGGTGGTTCCTCGCCTGGTTCGGCACCTTCATCTGGTTCGGCATCACCGGCATACGCAACATCATTCAGATGGTGGTGGCCGGCAACGGCACCACGCGCAACACGCTCCTGCGCTGGAAGGACCATGTGAGCATCAGCCGCATCTGCGATTCGCTCATGTACACGGGCATTTCCGTGGCGCTTCTGGAAGTGGTGGTGCGCGTGTGGCTGCTGGAGGATCTCTGCGGGCTCAGCGTGCGCGAGTACCCGGGCATCGTGTTCACGGTGCTCAACTTCGTGAACGCCATCTACATCTGCGCCCACAACATCTACCGCGGCTTCCCGAGGGAGGCGGCCATAGGCAACCTGTTCCGCAGCGCGCTCGCCATTCCCGTTTCCTCCTGGTACAACCAGGCCTTCGTGGCCATACTGCTCATGTGCGGCGTGGCCGACCCGCTGTTCTACTCGGTGCCGAGCGCGGCCATCATTTCCAAGCTCGCTTCCGACACCGTGGCCGCCGTCATCGAAGGCTATGCCGACAGCCAGAACAACCGCCGCATGCGCCGCTGGGACTACGACGGCAAGGTGGCCCGCGTGTTTTCCTGCTACACTCGCCTTGAGCTGCTCTTCCCCGAAGAGGACATCCTCATCAAGCTGGCCCGTTCCGAAGGCCGCATGGGAGGACTGGAAGGCGAGGCGAAGAAGCTGGAACTTGCCCTCATCATCAACGCCCTCGACCTCATGTACTTCTGGTTCTACCAGCCCCGCGCGCAGGATGCCTTCCGCCGCATGGTGAGGAACATGAGCCAGGCCGACAGAACCGTGTTCGCCCGTTCCCAGCTCGTGCTGCTCAGGGAACGCGACATCAGCCAGCTTTTCGTGGACGGACTGGTGGGCCGCAACTTCTCCCAGCCGCTGGCCTTCTATCTGGACAGAAGGCGCGATTACCTCTACGCCATGATGAAACTCTGCCGCCCCGGCAGAAAGGATGTGCAGCCCCTGCCGACCATACGATTCGAAGGCCCCGCCTCCGCCTCTGCGTCCGCCTCCGTGCGGAACGACACGGCCGCGGAATAGAAATTCCTGCCCGGATTTTTTCTGCAAGTTCCCTTCCCGGCAATGCGCCGTATGCATAACGGGAGGGGGGCTTGTTTGCAACCTTCGGCCTTTATGCGTTCTCTTTCGAAAATTTCATAGAGATAAAAGCCAGAAAAGAAAGAAACCTCTCTTGCATAAAGGGCGGAATTGGCGTATAAGAAAAATATATTCACAGACAAAAGATAGGATGCCTGTGAATGCCGTTTTCTGTTGGTTCGCAGAGGGCGGCGTTAACAAGAGATATGCCTCAAGCGGCATATGGAACAAGTTCTGAGGAGGACTTATGAAACGCTTTGTTGCTCTTTCCCTGATCATGGGACTGATGCTCGGCGCCACCGCCATGGTGGGTACGGCTCAGGCCGCCAAGACCATTAAGATCGCCGGCATGAAGGCCGAAGGTGAACCCGAAACCATCGGTATGCACAAGTTCGGCGAATATCTGGAAAAGCTCTCCAACGGCAAGTACAAGGTCAAGGTCTACCCCAACAGCTCCCTCGGCAAGGAAGACAAGTACATCGCCGATACCCGCCGCGGCACCATTGAAATGTGCGCCACCGGCACCCAGGTTGCCGCCTTCCATCCCGCCATGGCCATGATGGAAACCCCCATGCTGTACGACAGCTATGAACATGCCTACAAGGCCATCAACGGCGGCGTGTTCGACCTCCTCACCGAAGGCTTCACCGAAAAGTCCGGCCTCCGCACCCTCAACATGTTCCCCCTGGGCTTCCGTCACTTCTACACCAAGAACCCGGTGAAGAGCATCGACGACATCAAGGGCCTCAAGCTCCGCGTGCCGAACATCACCCTGTACACCACCTTCGCCAAGGAATGCGGCATCAACGGTCAGGCCATGCCTTTTGCTGAAGTCATGAGCTCCGTCGACCAGGGCGTCATCGACGGCGGCGACAGCCCCCTCACCGACATCACCTCCACCAAGGTTTACGAAAAGTGCCCGCAGATCACTCTGACCGGTCACATCCTCGTCATCCACAGCCTCTTCATCAACGAAAAGCTGTATCAGTCCCTGCCCGATCAGGACAAGGCCTGGTTCAACGAAGCTGCCCGCCTCGCTGCTGAAGACATCTGGAAGCTCGTGCAGGATATGGACAAGGCTTCCATCAAGGAAATCGAAGACCATGGCGGCACCGTGTCCGAACCTACCCAGGCCATGAAGGACCACATGACCGAGGCTGCCAAGCGCACCTGGACCATGTTCACCGATTCCTCCAACGACAAGACCTACGTGCCCAACGCGCAGGCCATTTTCGACAAGGCTGCCAGCTTCAAGTAGCCCCGGCTGAAGATGGAGGGCCTGCCACAGGCAGGCTCTCTTTTTTTCCCGCATCTCTGGCTGTTTCTTCTGAGGTTTTTATATGAGTGAAACTCCCTCTGCCGCCAGGAATAAGGCCAATCAGGTCGGCGCCGTCGCCTTCCAGATTTTCTGTGCCTGCATCTTTCTGGGCATGATCGGCCTGGTGTTCCTGAACGCCGTTCTGCGTTACTGCTTCAACTCCGGTTATCCGCCGAGCGAAGAGTGGGCCCGCTTCCTGTTTATCTACATCACGTTCTTCGGTGCCATCGAGGCCTTCTACCGTAAAAAGCACATCGCCGTGGAAATGGTGGTGGACATGCTCCAGGGCAACTGCCGCAAGGCGATGAACGTCATCGCCATTCTGCTTTCCATTTCGGCGCTGCTTGTCCTGCTGCAGGGCGGTATCTCCTATGTGCAGATGACGCTCGACACCTACGCCATCGCCACCTACGTCAATATGGCCATCATCAACGCGACGCTCCCCATCATGGCCGCCGCCGCCATCGTGCTCCAGCTGCGCGACCTGATCGCCATCCTTCGTACCCCCGCTTCCGAATTCAAGAAGACCTCGGGGATAGACCTGTCTGAGCTTCAGCACTAAGGAGAGAGTATGGAACTGTTTCTTTTTCTCGGATCTCTCTTCGTCTTCCTGTGCTTCGGCATTCCCATCGCCATGGTGCTCGTGCTCTGCGCCATGGTGCTCATGTTCCACGCCGACATGTGGGACCCCATGACCATTGCCTCCTGTATGCTCGACGGGGCGAACAACTACCCCCTCATGGCCATTCCCTTCTTCGTGTTCGCCGGTGAAATCATGGCTGCGGGCGGCCTTTCCAAGCGCGTCGTCCAGTTCGCGCAGCTGCTTATCGGCGGCGTGCGCGGCGGCCTCGGCTACGCCGCCATCGTGGCTTCCGTCATCTTCGCCGGCCTCATGGGCAGCTCCGTGGGTGAAGCCGCCGCTCTCGGCGGCCTGCTGCTGCCCATGATGAAGCAGGTGGGCTACAAGCCCGGCCGTGCGGGCGCCATCATCTCCTCCGGCGCCATCCTCGGACCCATCATCCCCCCGAGCACCAACTTCATCATCCTCGGTTCCTGCGTGAGCGGCCTGTCCATCACCAAGCTGTTCATGATAGGCCTCTTCCCCGGTATCTTCATCGGCCTCGCCCTCATGATCATGTGGTTCTTCATCGTCCGTATCGACGGCTACCATGAAACCATCAAGTTCACCCGCGAGGAAAAGAGAAAGATCCTCATCGACGCCACCCCCGCCTTCATGATGCCCGTGCTCCTGCTCGGCGGTATCCGCTTCGGTGTGTTCACGCCTACCGAAGGCGGCGCCTTCGCCGCCGTGTACGCCATTCTGGTGTGCCTGCTCTGGTACCGTGAAATCGGCCTCAAGGACCTCCTGCGCGTGAGCGCTTCCTCCGCCCGTACCACCGCCGCCGTTATGATGATCGTGGCCACCGCTACCGCCATCGGCTACTTCATCACTCTGGCCGACATCCCGCAGCAGATCATTTCCCTGTTCGCTCCGTTCAAGGATTCCCCCATCATCCTGCTGCTGCTCATCAACGTCTTCCTGTTCCTGATCGGCATGGTCATGGACCTTACCCCCAACGTCCTTATCTTCGCGCCCGTGTTCTACCCGCTGATTCTGGACGCCGGTATCGATCCCTACCACTTCGGCCTCATCTTCATCCTGAACCTCGGCATCGGCGTCATCACGCCTCCCGTCGGTACGGTTCTCTATGTCGTGTGCGGCATCGGCAACCTCAAGCTGCCCGCTCTGGTCAAGAACCTGCTTCCCTTCCTGTTTGTGGAAATCGTGATGCTCCTCCTGCTCACGGTCTTCCCCAAGCTGTCCATCATCCCCATGAACTGGCTTATCTGACGGCCTGACTTAGGGTAACGCAAAAGGCTCCTTCGGAAGAAGGAGCCTTTTTTATGCCTTGCCCACGACAGCCCGGAGAGAGGAAAGGCAGGAAGAGAGGAAAGGCAGGAAGAGAGGAAAGGCAGGAAGAGAGGAAAGGCAGGAAGAGAGGAAAGGCAGGAAGAGAGGAAAGGCAGGAAGAGAGGAAAGGCAGGAAGAGAGGAAAGGCAGGAAGAGAGGAAAGGCAGGAAGAGAGGAAAGGCAGGAAGAGAGGAAAGGCAGGAAGAGAGGAAAGGCAGGCGGGGCGGAGCCCCGCACCCCGGGAAAGGCACCGGGGCTCCGCCCCAGCCCCCGCCGGGAGGGAAGTGGGAGAAGAGAGCGTTTTTCGGGGGAGATAATCTCCCCCGAACCCCCATAGCAGGCAGGGCCGCCGTGGAGGAGGGGAGGCGGAAGCCTTCCTCCGACTCGCTGCCGGAGGGCGTGACTGGAGGATGGTGCGGATTTTTCACCGGGGCGCCCCGTTTCGTGCGTTTTGCGTAAGGGCGTGCTCCGGGAGTGTGTTTTTGTCGGAAGCGCCGGGCGTGGGAGCGCCTTGCCTGCCGCGTTCGGGCTGCTTTTTCCGTGTGAGCGTGTCCTTCGGACCCGCTCACGCAGGCCGACCGTTTTCCGGCCGTGCCGGGCAACGGATTAAAGGAAGGAGATAAAAAGCGCATGGGGCTTAACCTTGGCTTTATTCTGCCCCTGCTTTGTATAGGACGCCGTCTCAAGGGCCTTTCGTTTCCCCATGGTGAACGGGCAGCACAGGTGTTGTGCCGCATTCCCTCTTCTTTTGCAAAGGCGGGACTTTCTCAATGTTCAGTCCTGCCGCTGCCGGGAAACGAAGTTTTCCTTTCTGCATGTTATTCCGCCTTCGTTTACCAGGGGCAATGCTCTCTCAGCGCTCTGGGACCCCCGGGCGCTTTCGAGCGGCCGGGCCGCGAGGGTCGCGCAGACGGAATTCGCTTCCGCCGTGAGCAAGGCCCGCGTCGTACAGGCCCTGCGTCCGTACAGCGTGTCCAGAACAGACGGGCCGTTGCGTCACCCGGGTGATGGTGTCGCCCCCGGCCCGCCTTAGGTTCAGGACTCATTAAATATAAAAGATGACAATGGCAGCGAGACAAATAGCCGAAAAGAACGTGTGTGCACAACGGTCATAACGCATGGCTATTCTGCGCCAATCCTTGAGTCGGCCGAACATGATTTCTATCTTGTGCCGCTGCTTATAAACCTCCTTGTCATAGGCCACCGGAGTTTTCCGGCTGTGTCTGCCGGGAATACACGGCGTGATTCCTTTACGGGACAAGGCATGACGAAACCAGTCGGCATCATAGCCTCTATCCGCCAGAAGCTCCCCGGCCTGCGGCAGAGTATCAAGCAGGACAGCAGCGCCTTTGTAGTCGCTCACCTGACCGCCGGACAGATGGAAGGCCAACGGTTGACCGAAGGCATTGCAGACAGCGTGGAGTTTTGAATTCAGGCCGCCTTTTGTGCGTCCGATACATCGGGAAAGGCCCCTTTTTTCAGCAAACTTGCTGCTGTCCTGTGTGCCTTGAGATGTGTGGCATCAATCATCAAGCGTGTTGTGGAGCCGTTTTGCTCAACAAGCTCCGCAAAAATCCTGTTAAAGACCCCCAATCGGCTCCAGCGGATAAAACGATTGTAGAGAGTTTTGTATGGTCCATACTCGCACGGAGCATCTTTCCATTGCAGGCCGTGCTTGATGACATAGATAATGCCGCTGACGACACGCCTGTCATCGACTCTCGGAATGCCATGGGAACGAGGAAAGTAGCGTTTGATACGAGCAATCTGTTCATGAGAAAGATAAAAAAGTTCCTTCATGGCATCCTCCCTATGCCGACAATAAGAACTTTTTACCCTTTTGGCAATTAATGAGTCCTGAGCTTAGGCGGCCGGGCCGCGAGGGCATAAGCAGCCGGGATTCACTCCCGGCGTTAAACGCCATGCCCACCGTGCAGGCCTCGCCCCCTGTACGGCGTGTCCAGAGCTGACGGGCCTTTGTTCCACCAGGGCGAAGGAAAGGTCGCAGGCGGAATTCACTTCCGCCGTGAGCAGGGCCCGCGTCGTGCAGGCCCTGCGTCCGCACAACGAGTCCAGAACAGACGGGCCTTCGCGCTCTTCCGCCTTTGCATGTAAAACGCAAACAAAAAGCCCGCCGGTGTTCGGCGGGCCTTTTGTTGATGCAAGGGGGGCGCAGCGTGGCGTAGGCCGCCGCGTCCGCAAAACTACACTTCGGTGGCGTGCAACCACACCTGATAGCGGGCGTCCAGAGCCTTCTTGGTGGTCTGCCAGGAAATGCCCGCCGTATAGTAGCGGTCCAGGCGCTGCTCAAAGGTTTCTATCTTGGAAAGCAGGCCTTCCACCGTGCTGAGCGCCTGTTCGTTGGCGGCAAGCAGCGCTTCATAGGCTTCGCTCAGTTCTTCGTTCTGGAATTCCTCCACAGGCGTGTGCGAGGTCATTTCCTGCCCGGTCACGCGGGCATAGAGCTTCCTGAACTTGGCGCATTCGATGCGGTCGTAGGAAATGGAGCGGATGAAGGCGGCAAAGTCGTTGTGCAGGGTTTTAAATGCGTTGTACGCTTCCGCAGCCTTGGAATTGCAGAAGAAGGAGTCGCAGGAAAGCAGCAGGAAGTATTCCTCGCCGAGGAACTTCTTGATGCGGGGAAATTCGTCGGGATGGTAGAGGTAGTGTTCCCAGTCGGAAACGTGCTTGTCCCCGTCCATGGCGCTGATGAGCAGCGTCTTGTGGTGCAGAAGTTCCGCATATGCGCGGCCGCCGCGACGCTTGAGTACCGTGATGGCCGTGTTCTTGGAATGGAAGTACATGGTGAGGGAGGCGATGAGCGCCACCAGACTCACCGCGAACACGGCGACGAACACCCCCAGAAAGGAAAAGGTGGTCATGCTGTAGTTGGCCCGCGAGAAGGGGAATATCATCGCGAGGGACAGAAGGGACAGAAAAAGCAGGGCATACGAAAGGTTGCGAAATGTGCTCATGGCAGATTCCTTATATCTTCTCAGAGGGGACGGAAAAAGAAAATCGCCTCACTGACAACAGGATCAGATGGGGCGATTCTCTGCTGAAAAAGAAAAAAGGTCAATCTCATGAATAAATTATCTATCGGCTTAAAATACGCCCTCCCATGGCCTGCCAGACCGCATTGGAAGCGGAAATGACCTCGTAGGACTTCTCCAGCACGGAAAGTCTGGAGTCGTTTCCGGCCTTCAGGGCTTCCAGATAGTCTTTCAGTTCATCTGCTCCCTGTTCGTAGCGCGCCTTGCGGTAGGCTTCCACACGAAGGTCGGCCTCATACTTTTTCTTCATGTTTTCAAGTTGTTGCTTTGCATTGCCCAGGGTGTGGTAATACAGTGCCACTTCGTTCAGTGCCTGGGTTACGCTCTGCCGGAAGGAAAGTTTTGCGTCTTCAAAGTCCGCTTCGGCAATGCGCACGTTCCATTTTACACGATTCCAGTCCAGAAACGGCAGACTGAGGTTGACGAGCCCCTTCACGAAGGGCGCGCTGAAGAAGTCGCTGAAGGATGCGGCAGAGGCGCCGAGCGTGCCGCTGATGCTGAGGGCGGGGAAGAGGTCGCCTTTCGCCGCTTCCTGATTGCGGAAGCCGGAAAGCAGGCGGCAGGCCGCCGCGTTCACGTCGGGCCGCAGGCCCAGCGCCGCCACGGGCACCGAAAGATCCACCTCGGGCACGGCGACGGAAAGCGGGTCGGGCGGGGTGAGGTTCAGCTCTTCCTCTGGCCGCAGGTTGAGAAGGTCGCGCAGGGTGCGCTTTTCCTCGGCAAGCTGCTGTTCCAGCGTGAGCACCGTGGCCTGCTGGGAAAGCAGGCTCTGCTCGGTCTGCGCCGGGTCCAGTCCGTCGGTTTTGCCTGCCGCATACTGCGCCTGCACAATGGCGAGCAGCCTTTCGTAAAAGGTGAGGCTCTCGCGGGAAAGCTCCAGCGAGCGCGTGGTCTGCGCCATGCTGTACCAGGTGTTCACCACGCTGTTGATGAGCGCAAGGCGCGTGCTTTCCCTGTCCTGTTCCGTGGCGTGGTATTCCCATGCGCCTGCGGAAGCCGCGTTGCGCAGGCGGCCCCACAGGTCCAGTTCGTAGGCGAGGCCGAAGGTGGCGTTGAACGAACGCGAGGCGTGCCCGCTTTCCATGTCCGTGCGGGAAGAGGCGTCGCCGGAAGCGGAGAAGGAGGGCACGAGGTTCGCGCCGAGCTGGCGGGCCTGATACAGCGTGCGGTTCACCGAAATCGTGCTGCGCGCAAGGTCAATGTTGCGTTCAAGGGCCATGTCCACCAGGCGGTTCAGCGATTCGTCGCCGTAGGCCTTCCACCATTCGCGGTCGACACGGTAGTTTTCTTCTATCTGCGTTGCGTTCATGAGGCCCTGGTCGGGAATGGCATAGTCGCGCCCGGCGCAGCCGGAAACAAGAAGCAGCGCGGCGCAGAGCAAGGGCAGGGTTTTCATACGGCTACTCCTGCGCCAGCGCGTCCACGGGGTTGAGCGTGGAGGCCCGGCGGGCCGGCATGTACCCGAAGATAATGCCGATGAGGGTGGAACAGGTGATGGCGAGCACGATGGATGCGCCGGAAAACGACATGGGAAAATCCTGAATGAAGGAGTTGAACAGCAGCCCTATGCCCGCCGAGGTCAGCACGCCCGTGACGCCGCCGATGATGCAGATGAGCACCGCTTCGATGAGAAACTGCTGAAGCACGTTGAACTGCCGCGCGCCTATGGCCATGCGTACGCCTATTTCCCGCGTGCGCTCCGTTACCGATACCAGCATGATGTTCATGACCCCTATGCCCCCCACCAGCAGAGAGATGAAGGCGATGCAGGAAATGAGCAGGCGCATGGTGGTGGTCGTGCTTTCCATGGTCTGGCGTATGCTGTCGGTGTTCATGGTGAAAAAGTCCGTCACGCCGCGGTGGCGCGAGGTGATGAGCCGTGTGAGCTCCTTTTCCGCTATCTGCGCGGAAACGCCGTCCGCTATCTTTACCGTAATGGAGGATATGGTACGGCTGCCGGAAACCCGCGTCATGAAGGCGGTGTAGGGCGTCCATACCGTCAGATTGCTGCGCGGACCGAAGGTGGCGTTGGGCTTCTTCGTCACGCCCACCACCTGAAAGGGCCGCTTGTTGAAGAGGATGACCTCGCCTATGGGGTCTTCCCCGTTGGGGAAAAGCTCCTGCACGGTGTTGTCGTCCAGCACGGCCACGGCCCGCGCCTCGTCGATGTCCGCGCGGGTGATGAGCCGCCCCTTCGCCAGTTCCAGCCCCTTCACGTTGAAGTACTGCTCGCCCACGCCGCTCAGCGAACCGGTGGACGTGAGATTGCGGTACACGAAGGTGCCGCTCGTGCTGGCCGAGGGCGTGGCGCTGGCGATGTAGCTCTGTTCGGCAAGCACTTCGGCGTCGTCCACCGTAAGGGTGGTGTAGCGCGCGGAATTGCGGTCGCCGAAGCTGCGGCCCGGCATGATGTCGATGGTGTTCGTGCCCATGGCGTTGATGCCCGCCAGAATCTTTTCCTGCGAACCGCGCCCCAGCGCCACCACGCTCACCACCGACGCGATGCCGATGATGATGCCGAGCATGGTGAGCAGCGAACGCATCTTGTGCGCCAGTATGGCCTGTACCGACATGCGGAAGGCTTCGGCAAGCTGATTGCGCATGTACTGCCAGGACGAGGTTTCCGCAGGCGTGAGGGCGGGACCGGCCGCATGGAGAACGGGCTTGCGGCGTTCGTCGCTGATGACTTCGCCGTCCTTGATTTCTATGATGCGGTTGGCATATTCCGCAATGTGCCTGTCGTGCGTGACGAGGATGAGCGTGTGCCCTTCGGCGTTGAGCTGCATGAGAAGCTGCATCACGTTTTCGCCGCTTCTGGAATCCAGCGCGCCCGTGGGTTCGTCGGCAAGAATGATTTCCCCGCCGTTCATCAGGGCGCGGGCTATGGATACGCGCTGCTGCTGGCCGCCGGAAAGTTCGTTGGGCCTGTTCTTCGTTTTGCCTTCAAGCCCCAGCTTGAGGAGCAGTTCCTCGGCCCGCGCGCTGCGCGTGGCGCCGTCCATGCCCGCATATACCGCGGGCAGGGCCACGTTTTCCTGTGCGCTCAGGCTGGCGAGCAGGTTGTAGCGCTGGAAGATGAAGCCGAACTTCTCCCCGCGCAGGCGCGCCAGTTCATCCGGGCCGAGCCCCTCCGTGGCGATGCCGTCCACGAAGTAGGAACCTTCCGAAGGGGTGTCCAGGCAGCCGAGAATATTCATCAGCGTGGATTTGCCGGAACCCGACTGCCCGATGATGGCGACGAAATCCCCTTTTTCGATGCTCAGGTTCACATCCTTGAGCACCTGCACGCGGTTTTCCCCTTCGCCGTAGTGTTTGCCTATATGTTTTACTTCAAGCGTGACCATGGTGTTCTCCGTGCCTTCCGGAAACGCCCCCTGCGGGGCGTGCCGGAGACGGGACAGTTATGCCGGTGAAACGGGCGTTTTGGGACGCCGCACGGGCGGCGGCTTCGGATCAGCGGGGGGGCGGAGAGCCCTTCCGGTTGCTGCGCGGATTGGCCAGCGTATCCATGAGCTCCGCTGCGGACATCTGCGTGGCGACGACGGCTTCCCCTTCCTGAAGGCCGGAACGGATTTCCGTCAGCACGTTGTTGGTGAGTCCCGTTTCCACCGCACGGTTTTCCACCGCGCCGTCTTTGCCGAGCACGCGCACGAACCTGCCGCCGCTGCCGTCCGTCTGAATCACCAGGCTGGGCAGCGTGAGCACATTCTTCGCCTCCGCAATGTCGATCACGTTCTGCGTGGTCATGCTGAGCCGCAGAAGCCCGTCGGGGTTGGAAACGCGCGCCTTGGCGTAGTAATAGATGGCCGAAGAGCTCGAGGACGACGAAGAGGACGACGAGGACGAGGCGGACGACGAGGACGAACCGGAGGAGGATGCGTCGGAAAGCGTGGTGTCGCCGGGATCAATGGAGGATATCTTCGTTTTGTACACCTTGTCGGGCGCGCCGAGCAGCGTATAGCTCACGTTCATGCCTTCCCTGATGAAGGGAATGTCGCCTTCCGAGACCTCGATCTTGATTTCCATGTCCGTAAGGTCCGCTATCTGGGCAATGGTGGGCGTGGTCTGGTTGGCGTTCACCGTCTGACCTTCCTTCACCGGTACGGACACGATCACCCCGTCGAGCGGAGCCACAATCTTGGTGTAGCCGAGGTTCGTTTCCGCAGTGTTCACCGCAATGTTCTGCTGCAGTATCTGCGATTCCATTTCCGTGACGCTGGCCCTGGCCGCCGCAAGCGTGTTTTCCGCGTCTTCCAGATTCGCACGGGAGGTGGAATCGCTCTTTCTCAGCTTCAGCTCGCGGTCGTACTTGGTCTGCGCCACCTTCAGCGCAATCTTGCGCGATTCAAGCTGCGCCTGGTACGTTTTCAGCAGCGCCCGCGCCGTGTCCAGGTCGTTCTGCCGCGTGGTGGGATCTATCTGAGCGATGAGGTCTCCCTTCTTCACCTTCTGCCCGATGACGGCGTTCAGCTCCATGATCTTGCCCGAAGCCTGCGAACCTACCGTAACAAGCTGTACCGCGTCCACTTCGCCCGTGGCGTTTACTGTTTTTCGAATGTTTCCGCGCTTCACGGTTTCCGTAAGGTAATGTACCTGCCGGGCGCTCTGTTGCTTCCCGTACCACCAGCAGGCACAGGCCGCAACGGCAAGGAGCGCGATGAGGGAAAAGAACAGTTTTCTTTTCATGAGATACTCCGGGAATGGTTCTGCAGGATAAACATGCGCGGCGACATGTCGAGGACTTCTGTATAACGAAATTTAATCGCTCTAGTAAATGAATTTTTCTTTCAAAACATTACGCTTTGCCCCTTTCGGGTCTCCTCCTGGCCGATCTTATGTTGCAGTATAAATTTTTTCCTGTTATTTCAATGGGAAACGGGTGCTTTTCCGTTACGTTCATGAAGAAATCGAAAGAATTTCTTCCCGGAGCGCGACCGGAAAGGCGGGCGGGGCAGCGCGCCGTACCCCGCCGGGACGGAAGAGGGAGAAGAAAGAGCTTTTCTGGGGGAGATAATCTCCCCCGAACCCCGCAGCAGGCAGGGCCGAACGAGGAGGGGTGGCAAAAGTTTCCCTTCGATTCGCGGCTGTTTCGGGGTGCTCCGGCCGCGGAAGGCGTGTTGCCTGTCCGCCGTATCTGCGCGGTCGAACGGCCACTCCGCCGGACAGGCAGGGCAGGGGCAAAGGGCGTTGCCGCACGGCATAAGCCGGACCGGAGGCCGCCATTGGGCCGGAAAGGGAGGGGGCGGGCGTGTTTTGCCTTCCGCGTTCGGGCCGCCCTTGCCGTGTGAGCGTGTCCTTCGGCCCCGCTCACGCAGGCCGACTCCGTCCCGGCCTGCGCCGGGCCGTCGTGTCAAAGGAAGAGATTTCAAGAGGGGTGTGCTTTTGCCTGCTTCCGCCGTTGATTGCGAAGGAAAGGTCCCTCCCTTTGCAAGGCCGCTGCGGCGCTGTGCGCGGCAGATTCCGTGCAGGCCGGAAGTCCGTGCGGAGTGTTCCTTGACGAAGGGCGTTCGCATCGTCCGGCAGAAGGCGGGGGCCCGGCCGTGTTGCGGCAGGTCTTTGTGTCGTCGGCGTTTGCCTGGAAGAGAAGAACCATGTATTAATCGGGGGGCCTCGGAGGGCATGGTCGGAACGGCATAAGGGGCGGCATGATATGCAGGTGGAGCGTCTTTTCAGGATTCTGTTGTTTTTGATGAAGGGGTCCCGCGTTACGGCCCGGGAGCTTGCGGAATACTGTTCCGTTTCCGTAAGAACCGTGCAGAGGGATCTGGATGCCCTGAGTCTGGCGGGGATTCCCATCTGCTCCAGCCGGGGCTACGGCGGGGGCGTGGGGCTGCTCAGGGAATTCACCCTGGACAGAACATTCATGACCGCACAGGAGCAGGCGGATGTGCTGCACGGCCTGCAGGCGTTGCAGGGGGCGGGATACTCCGGGGCCGACGAGGCCTTCCGCAAGCTTGCCGCCCTGTTCCGCAAGGGCGCGGAGCAGAGCTGGCTGCGTGTGGATTTTTCCTCCTGGTGCGGTTCCGGCTTCGATAGGGAGAAGTTCGACGGGCTGAAGGCGGCGATTCTCGGCAGAAAGGTCATCACCTTCACCTACTTCAGTTCGGAAAACCGCGTTTCGGAAAAATGTGCGGAGCCTTTGTGCCTGCTGTTTCGGGAACGGGCCTGGTATGTATGTGTGTTTGACCGCGGGAAAAACCGTGAAATGATATTGCGGGCCTCGCGCATACGGAATCTGCGGGTGACGGAGGAGCATTTCGAGCGCACCATGCAGACGGACCCCATGGCGGCCCCGGATTATGCCGCAAGCTGCGCGATGCAGCGGGTGCGGCTCCGGGTGAAGGCGGAACATGCCTTTCGCGTGTTCGACGAGTTTCCCGAAGAGGCCGTTCTTCCCCAGCCGGACGGGTCGTTCCTCATCGATGAGCCCATGCCCGTCAACGAATGGCTCACGGGCTATCTGCTTTCCTTTGCCGATGCGCTGGAAGTGCTTGAACCTGAAGCGCTGCGCGAGACGCTGAGGGAAAAAATCCGCCTGATGCAGAAGAAATATGACGGGCGTCTGTCCGATTCCTGACGCTATGGTTCCTCCATTCCTGTGTCACAATCTGCCGAAGGAGGAAAACAATGGACGTTTATCAGGCCATGGCGACGAGGAGAACCGTGCGGGATTTTGAAGACAGGCCCGTGGACGGCAGAACCGTGGAGCGCCTGCTGGACGCCGGGTTGAAGGCGCCGAGCAACACGCATCTGCGCCAGTGGGAATTCGTCATCGTCAACGACAGGGAAGCCCGGGCAAGACTGCTGCGGGTGAGGAACATGACCAGCCGGGAGGAATGCGACGCCATGCTCGACGGCTTCGGCCTTACCGATGCCGATCAGCGCGCCATGTTCCACGAGGCCATGCCGAGGCAGTTTTCCATGCTGTACAACGCGGGCTGTCTCATCCTTCCCTTTTTCCGGGTGAAGGAACCGCTGCTGCATCCCACCTCGCTGAGTTCCCTCAACGATTTCGCCTCCATCTGGTGCTGCATCGAGAATATTCTGCTGGCGGCGGCCGCCGAGGGGATTTTCGGCGTGACGCGCATCCCCATGGCTGAGGAATCCGGGCATATCAGAACGGTGCTTCAGCACCCGGACAACTATGTCATGCCCTGTTATATCGCCCTGGGGTATCCGGCAAGGAACGCTTCCCTGCCGAAGCAGAAGGAAATAAACGTGCGGGAGAGAATACACTTCGGCGTATGGTGATGCCGAAGGCGCGCCTGAGGGCGTTTCGGGAAGGCCTGGCGGCATGACGGGCCTTTCCTGCGCGCTGTTTTTCTGAGATGTTCCCTTGCCGCTTTCCGCAATCTGCCGTGCCGGAGAGGCCGTCCGGCAGGAGGGGATGCGCGTGCGGGGAAGGAGCGGCGGAACGGCGTCTTCCGCGGCTCCGGCGGAAAAAGGCGGAGGAGTCATTCCGCTTTTCCTTCACCCCGCCTTGTCATGCGAAGAGCGCTTTTTCAGCGCACGGGGCCCGCTTGCCCTGCCGTGCCGGAGAGGCAGGCCGCCGCAAGGCCGTTGCGGCGCTGTGCGCGGGAGCCTTGGTGCAGGCCGGAAGTCCGTGCGGAGTGAGCTGTACCGGAGCTTGTTTCCGTCATCCTCTGCCGGGGACACGGCGGCGGAATGCCCCCGGATTAAACGCAAGGCCCGCCGTGCGGGTTCTGTTCACAGAACAGAGTTCCGGCTCCGGCGGGCCTTTGCCCCGCTCGGGCAAAGGAGGGGAAGCGTGGCTTCCCGCCCTGCGTTGGGGAAGGTTATTCCATCAGGGTAAGGGAAGCGTGGGTGAGGCGTTCCAGTTCCTGATGGGCGATTTCCGGGGTGCGGCCCTGGGCGCGGGCTATGGCGTCGAGGTTTTCCACGGCGTCGCAGTCGCGCATGTAGAGGGGCGGAATATCGGAGCCGTCTTCCTTTTCCCAGTCGATGGCGCGTACCAGGGCGGCCAGGGAAGCCGGGGCGGGGGTGGCGGCATCGCCGGTAAGGATGCGCGTGGAGGCGGGCAGGGCCGCCTTCAGGCAGGCAAGATTGCTGTTCACGGCGCTGCCGAGCACGAAGGCGGGGTTGCCCGGGGTAAAGCCTTCGGGCAGGGGCGGCAGGGGCAGCAGGAAGGTGCGGCCCATGGGCACGGGGCATCCCCCGGCATCGGCGCGAAAGCGCGCGCCGTAGGCCAGGCCCTGCCGGGCGTTGGTGAGCACGAGCACCTCTTCGCCTTCGCGCGCCGGGGCGTTGGCCGCCAGGCACTGAAGGTAGTGTATGCCCGCCTGTTTTGCCTTCACGGCGCGGGCCAGAGCGGAAGCGGTGGTGAGGCCTATGCGAAGGCCCGTGAAGTTGCCCGGGCCCGCCACACAGGCGATGCGGCCGATGGAAGCGGGGGTGAAGCCGAGGCGCGCGCAGGCTTCGGCAAGCGCCGGAGCGAGCAGTTCGGTGCCGCCGCGCTGGGCGAGCCAGTCTTCGGCGCAGAGCATGGAACCTTCGCGGAAAAGGGCGAACTGCACCCGCTTTTCCGCCGTGTTCAGAACAAGGGTGATATCCTGCATGGCGTTACCTGAACCAGCGCATGACGTCGTTGAAGGTGGCGAAGACCATGAGTGCGATGAGAAGGCCCGCGCCCACGCGCATGGACCATTCCTGCACCTTTTCCGGCACCGGACGACGGATGATGATTTCCACGATGCAGAACAGGATGGAGCCGCCGTCCAGCACCGGGATGGGGAAGAGATTGAGCAGACCGAGGTTCACGCTGATGAGCGCGGTGAGCAGCAGAAGCGGCGCAAGCCCTTCTTCGGCCTGTTTGCCCAGCATCTGGGCGATGAGAATGGGCCCGCCCACGGAATCGGCGGCCACGGAACCGGTGACGAGCTTCTTCACGCCGGTGAGGGTGACGTCGATCATGTTCCAGGTCTGCCGGAGGCCGAGCACGGCGGATTCGAAGAAACCCTTTTCCTCATAGCGTACCGCGCCGGAGGCCTGCACGCCGATGAGCCAGGCGGTTTCCGTTTCGCCGAAGATGTTGGTGCGCTCGCTGCGCGTGGGCGTCATGGAAAAGGTCATGGACCGGCCTTCGCGCTCCACCTGCACGTTGAGGGTGCGGCCGCCGGAAGCGCCCACGGTTTCGGGAACCTGTTCCCAGCGGTCGACAGGCTTGCCGTCGATGGCGGTGATCATGTCGCCGGGCAGAAGGCCCGCCTCCATGGCCGCGCTGCCCTGCAGAATGCCGCCCGCCTGAGGCAGCGGCACGGCAAGGCCCATGCTCAGGGTGAGGCCCCAGTAGATGAACCAGGCGATGATGAGGTTCATGAACGGCCCTGCGAAGGCAATGATGAGCCTCTGCCAGGCGGGCTTGCTGGTGACGGCCTCTTCCTGCGTGAAGCCGAGGCTTTCCACCTCGTCGCTGTATTCGCCCACGCCTGAAACGTAGCCGCCGAAGGGCAGCCAGGAAAGGCGGTATTCCGTTTTGCCGCGCCGGAAGCTGCACAGCTTCGGCCCCATGCCGATGGAAAAGGTGATGACCCCCACCTTGAAGGCGCGGAAGGCCACGAAGTGCCCCAGTTCATGGAAGAAGATGAGCCCTCCGAACACCAGCACCACGGCCAGCGCGGAATCCCAGTAGGAAAGATAGTGAAGTAATGACTGCATGAAGACCCGAAGGGCATTGTGCGCCCCGTTGAGGTTGAATGGCTGCCGCCCGGGGCCGGAAAGCCCCCGCCGGGCGAAAAGGTGCGGCTTTTCCGCCTGCATCCGCAGGCCGCCGGAGAAGGCGTGCTCCTTCCGCAGTTTTTTTGCGGAAAAAGGGGCCGGCATCTCCAGAGCGGATTAATAGGAAATTTTTTCTGAAAGCACAATGCGCAAAGCGCGCGGCCCCCGGAAAAGGCGGCCTTTTGCGGCACAACGCTGCGTTGCCGTGCCGTTTTGGCCCGCGCCGGGCGCAGGCCTTCGCCGCGGACGGGAGCGCGCCGCGTTGCTATGCGCGGGCGCGCCAGAGGGCGGCCTTTTCCCTGGTGGCGGCGTCGCACGCTTCAATGCTTTCCAGCGCCGCCTGCACCTGCGGCCCGAGGGGGCCGTCATGCAGCGTGAAATCCTGCCTTGCGGTGGATGCGCCGAGCATGTCCTCCACCAGCGCGGGAATGTGGGTGAAGCCTATGTCTTCGGCAAGGAAGCGGGCCACGGCCACTTCGTTGGCGGCGTTGAGTTCGACGGTGAGCCCCGCCTCCAGCGCGCGGCAGGCAAGGTCGAGGCAGGGAAAAAGGTCGCGGCGCGGTTCTTCAAAGGTGAGGCTCCCCACCTCGGCAAGGCGCAGCGGCCGTATGTTCGTGCGCGTCCCGTCCAGCAGATACGGCCAGGAAAGGCAGGCCGCAATGGGAACGCGCATGTCCGGCACGGCAAGCTGACCGATGAGCGAGCCGTCGGCAAGTTCCACCAGAGAATGCACCACGGACTGCGGATGCACCACCACCTCGATATCCTTCACAGCCACATGGTAGAGGTGGAAGGCTTCGATGACTTCCAGCCCCTTGTTCATGAGCGTGGCCGAGTCGATGGTGATTTTCGCGCCCATGGACCAGCTCGGGTGGCGCAGCGCGTCCTGCGGGCGCACCTTTTCCATGAATTCCCGGCTCTTGCCCCGGAAGGGCCCGCCGGAAGCCGTGAGTATGAGGCGGGCGATGTCGCTTTCCCTGCGGCCCGCCATGCTCTCGAACAGGGCGCAGTGCTCCGAATCCACGGGAAGGACGACGGCGCCCGTGCGCGCGCAGAGATTGCGGATGAGCCCCCCGGCAAGCACCAGCGATTCCTTGTTGGCAAGGCAGATGGTTTTGCCCGCAAGGGCGGCGGATACCGTGGCCCGGAGCCCGGCCGCGCCCACCTGGGCGGAAAGCACCATGTCCACCTCGGGCAGGGAGGCGAGGGCTGCGTAGCCTTCCCGGCCGGAGAGTATTTCCGGCCGGTAGCCGGAGGGAAGAAGCCTGCGCAGCGCGTCTATGCCGTGGGGGCCGTCCTTTTCCAGAACGGCAAGAAAGGGCGGACGCCACATGTCGGCCTGACGGGCCAGAAGTTCGATGTTGCGGCCTGCGGCAAGGGCCTGCACCGTGAATTTCCCCGAATCCTTCCAGGATTCCAGCACGCGCAGGGTGCTGGTACCTATGGAACCGGTGCAGCCCATGAGGGCGAGGCGGCGGGGAAAGGGCAGGGCATGGGCTTCACAGGGTATGCCGCTGATGTATTTCATCAACATTCCTCTATGGTTTGAAGATTCCCCGTGCGGGGAGAATGGGCGCGGCGGCGCCGGAGCGCGGGAGAGGCGCAGAACGTTCTGCCCGGCCAGCCCGGAGGAGGGCAACGCGCAGCGGTTTTTCGCAGCGGGCCGGCTGCGCTGCTGCGGAACGGATGCCGGGCTCGGAAGGGCGGAGCAGAAGCGGGCTTTGGGGCCGGAAGAGCGTCGCGGAGGCGGCCTTTAAAGGCGCGGCCGGGCGCGTGCGGCAAAGGGCCGATGCGAAAACCCCGCGCAGGGCGCGGGGCGGAATGTCTACTGGAAGAAGGGATACAGGGCCGAGGCGAAGGCGTAGGTGCCTACGCAGAAGGATATGCTGTCGAGCCTGTCGAGCACGCCGCCGTGCCCGGGAAGCAGGCGGCTGGAGTCCTTCACGTTCACGGCTCTTTTCAGCGCGGATTCGAAGAAGTCGCCGAGCTGGGCCATGACGCCCATGACCGCGCCGAGCAGGGCGAAGGAGACAAGGCCTGCCTTGCCGAGGAAAAAGCCCATGGCGCAGGCCACCGCCACGGCGGCCAGAAGACCGGCCGCCGCGCCTTCCACGCTCTTTTTGGGGCTGACGCCCGGCCAGATGGGATGCCTGCCGAAGCTCACGCCCGCAAAATAGGCCGCCATATCGGAGGCGGCGGGCAGAAGCACCACGAAGAGCTGTTCCCAGCGGGTGAAGTGCATGGCCGGGGAAAGAAGAACGGGGATGTAGAGTATGCCGCAGAGCAGCACCGCGGCACGGCGCAGCGGGTCGAGCGTTTTTTCACGGCTCCAGGCAACGAGGGCGTACAGCGCCGCCGCCATGACGCAGAAGGCCAGGCAGAACTGGGGAGCGAGGGCGGGGGCAAAGGAGGGCGCAAGCGCATGGGCGCTCACATAGCCTGCGGCGAGCACAATGCCGAGGATTTTCATGACCCAGCCGCCTTCGCGCTGGAACATAAAGAGAAATTCCCCCATGCCCGCCACGGCGAGCACCGCCACGAGCGCGGCGACATACCAGCCGCCCATGGTCCACGCGGCAATGAGCACCGCCGCGAGCACCGCGGCCGTGATGAGCCGCAGACTCAGCGATGCGGCGCGAAATTTTTCGTTCATAGCACATTCCTTCCGCTGGCGGCTCAGCGCAGCTGTTCATCCGTCCTGCCGAAGCGGCGTACCCGCCCGGCATAGCTTGTAAGGGCTTTTTTCAGCTCTTCCGGCCCGAAGTCCGGCCAGAGCACGGGGCTGAAGTAGAGTTCCGCATAGGCGCTCTGGAACAGCAGGAAATTGCTGAGCCTCTCCTCCCCGCTGGTGCGGATGACAAGGTCGGGGTCGGGCAGGGCCGGGTCGTAGAGCAGGGTGCGGAAGGCTTCTTCCGTGAGTTCTTCCGGGCGCAGGCCTTTTTCCAGCGCAAGCCGCGCGGCGCGCAGTATTTCCTCCCGCCCGGCGTAGCTTATGGCCAGCGTGAACACCATGGAGCGGTTGCCGGCCGTTTTCTTCATGGCGTATTCCAGGGCATGGCGCACGGCAAAGGGCAGGTCGCCCGCTTCGCCGATGAAGGAAAGGCGTATGTCTTCCTTCATGAGTTCGGGCAGTTCCTGCCGCAGAAACTGCAGAAACAGGTCGAAAAGAAAGCTGACTTCGGTTTCGGGCCGCCGCCAGTTTTCCCGGGAAAAGGCATAGACGGTGACGTATCCTATGCCGAGGCGGCGGCACTCGCGCACCAGGGCGCGCACCGCGTCCACCCCCGCAAGATGCCCCCTGGAGCGGGGCAGGCCCCGTTCCCTGGCCCAGCGGCCGTTGCCGTCCATGATGACGGCGATGTGCTCGGGAAGCTTTTCTTCCATCCTTGTTCCTGTCGGTATGGAAAAAACGCCCGTGTTGAGAAAAAAGGCCGCATGAGGCCCCTTCCGCACCGGCGGGCGTTTTTTCTCGAAAAAGCGCGCAGAACGCGCATGCGCTCCGGGCCCGTACGGCGGAGCATGCCGGAACCGCCGCACCGGGCGGCGCATGCCGCCCGGCCCGGAACGGGTCAGATTTCCATGATTTCCTTTTCCTTGGCCTGAGCCTTCACGTCGGCCTTCTTCACATAGGCGTCGGTGAGCTTCTGCACCTCGTCCATGGCCTTCTTCAGCTCGTCCGCGGAAATTTCCTTGTCCTTTTCCAGCTTCTTGAGCGCGTCGTTCACGTCGCGGCGGATGTTGCGCATGGCGACCTTCGCATCTTCCGTGTACTTCTTGCTCACCTTGGTGAGGTCGCGGCGGCGTTCTTCCGTGAGCGGCGGAACCGTGATGCGGATGAGGCGGCCGTCGTTCATGGGCGTAAGGCCCAGGTCGGACTTCAGAATGGCCTTTTCCACAGGGGAGAAGGCGTTGCGGTCCCAGGGCTGGATGGTGACGGTGCGGCTGTCGGGCACGGCCACGGAGGCGAGCTGCTGTATGGGCGTGAGCGTTCCGTAGTAGTCCACCTTGATGTTGTCCACCAGGCTCGTGGTGGCGCGGCCGGTACGGAGTTTGCCGAAGTCGCGGTCGAGCGCGACGAGGGCCTTTTCCATACGTTCTTCGGCGTCGAGCTGCAGAGTCTCGATATCCATGTTATTCTCCCTTTACTATGGTGCCTGCCGCTTCGCCGCAGACAACGCGTTTGATGTGACCGCCGAACATGCTGCACACGATGACGGGCACGCTGTTTTCCTGGGCCAGAGTGATGGCCGTGGCGTCCATGACCTTGAGGTGGCGGCGCAGCGTCTCGTCATAGGAGAGCTCGTCGAAGCGTACCGCGTCGCTGTGCTTCATGGGGTCCTTGTCGTAAACGCCGTCCACCTTGGTGGCCTTGATGATGGCGTCGCACTTGAGTTCCGTGCCGCGCAGGGCCGCCGCCGTGTCGGTGGTGAAATAGGGGTTGCCCGTGCCCGCCGCACAGATGATGATGCGCCCCTTTTCCATGTGGCGTATGGCGCGGCGATGGATGTAGGGTTCGCACAGTTCCCGGATGTCGATGGCGGAAAGCACACGGGTGGGGCAGTCCATCTTTTCCAGCGCGTCCTGCACGGCCACGGCGTTCATCACCGTGGCGAGCATGCCGATGTAGTCGGCGTTGGAGCGGTCCATGCCCTTGGCCGAGGTGGAAAGCCCCCGGAAGATGTTGCCGCCGCCGATGACCAGCGCAAGCTGTACGCCGAGTCTCGCCACGTCGGCGATTTCCTTGCAGATGAGCTGCACGGTATCGGGATCTATGCCACTGCCTTTTTCACCGGCGAGAGCTTCGCCGCTCAGTTTGAGCAGCACGCGCCGGTATTTGAGTTCGCTCATCATCAGCCTCTTCTGGAATCAGGGTGTGTGGATTCGCCCGCATGGGAGAGGCCGTGCTCGTAGGGAGCGCCCCAGCCGCCCTCATGTATGCGGACATATTTGAGAAACGTGTAGAACGACGTATGCGCGGCCATGAGAAAGCCCGCACGGCCGTCAAGAAAGCCGAGCTTTCGTATGTACATGTCGATGAAGCGCCAGGAGCCGTGCAGAAGCCCTGCGGCAACGCCGCCCCTGCGCCCCTGCGCCTCAAGATCGCGCGCGCCGCGTTCCGCATAGTCGTTGAGCTTTTCGAGCTGGTTCTGGAAGCTGCAGTAGGTGTAGTGCAGCATGTCGCCCGAAAGCTCCCCGTAGGGCCCTGCGGGAACGAACTTCTGATGCGCGCCGTTGTTGTCGATGCGGATGGCCTCCGGCAGGAACAGGCGGAACAGCCTGTCGGGGTAGGAGCCGCCGTGCATGAGGAACCTGTCGAAATACCAGGTGCGCCGGGGCATGGAAAAGGCCGTCTTGTCGCCGGGGGAGGCGAGGGCGGCAAGAATGCTCGCCCGAAGCTCGGGAGAGATGATCTCGTCGCAGTCGAGCATGAGCACCCAGTCCGTGGGCGCGTTGGCCGCAAGCCAGTCGATGCCGTAGCGTATCTGCTTCGCGTTGCCGGGCCATTTGTTCTGAATGAAGATGGCCCCGTGTTCCTTCGCTATTTCTTCCGTTCTGTCGGAACTGAAGGAATCGACGATGAGGATTCTGTCACAGAAGGAAAGGGATTCAAGACACTTGCCGAGAAGTCGTTCCCCATTCAGGGTAATGATGAGGGCGGTGAGGCGTACGCGGTCTTCCATGGTCCATCCGTGAAAAAGGCATAAAAAAGGGGAGAGAAATGTTCTCTCCCCTTGTATCCTGAACTGAGTTCGGATTCAAGCTCGCCGGAGCGACTTTTCAAGAAAAGTCGCCCTTATGGCAAACTACGCACCGAGCTGGATACGGACGAACTTGCCGATGGTGACGTTGCAGCCGGCGGCCTTGGCGGTGGCCTTCATGAGGTCCTGCACGCTCATCTTGTCGTCGCGGATGTAGGCCTGGTCGAGCAGGCACACTTCCTTGCAGTACTTCTTCACGGCGCCTTCGGCGATCTTGTCGATGATCTTTTCGGGCTTGCCTTCGGCAAGGGCCTTCTGGCGGTACACTTCGCGTTCGCGTTCCAGAAGGGCGGGGTCGAGGCTGGAGGCGTCGAGAGCCAGGGGGTTGGAAGCGGCGATCTGCATGGCCACGTTCTTGGCGAATTCGGCCACGTTTTCATCGGCGGCCTTGTCGGTGAGAACTTCCACCAGAACGGCGAGCTTGCCGTTGGAGTGCACATAGGCGCCCACGGTGCCTTCGCCTTCGATGCTCATGCGCACGAAGCGGCCGAGCACGGTCTTTTCGCCGGTGGAGGCGGCCAGATCGTTCACACGGTCCTGGAAGGCGTCCAGATTTTCAGGGGCGTTCGCGGCCACTTCTTCGGCCACGGTCTTGGCGAAGTCCTGGAACTTTTCGCCGCGGGCCACGAAGTCGGTTTCCGTCATCACTTCAACGATGGCGGCCACCTTGCCGTTGTTGCCGGTGGCGCAGGCGATCACGCCTTCGGAGGTGGCGCGGTCGGCACGCTTGGCGGCCTTGGAAAGACCCTTCTGGCGGAGCCAGTCGAGAGCCTTTTCCACGTCGGCTTCACATTCGGTGAGGGCCTTCTTGCAGTCCATCATGCCAGCGCCCGTCTTGTCGCGCAGCTCCTTCACCATGGCAGCGGTAATAGCCATTGTCATTGCTCCTTGAGAGAAAAGGGTTATTCCGCAGCTTCGGCCGTTTCGGCGGCCTGCTGCATGGCGGCTTCGGGATCGGCCACTTCCTTGCTCTGGGCGGCGCCTTCGATGCAGGCTTCGGCCATGGCGTTCACGAACAGCTTGATGGCGCGGATGGCGTCGTCGTTGCCGGGGATGATGTAGTCGATGACGTCGGGATCGCAGTTGGTGTCGGTCACGGCCACGATCGGGATACCGAGCTTGCGGCATTCCTTCACCGCGATTTCTTCACGATGGGGGTCGATGATGAACACGAGCTGGGGAAGGCTGTCCATGTCCTTGATGCCGCCCAGGGTGAGGTTCAGCTTGTCCAGTTCGCGCTGGAAGCTGAGGATTTCCTTCTTCTGGTAACGGTTGATGGAGCCGTCGGCGAACATGGCTTCGAGCTTCTTCAGACGTTCGATGCTCTTCTGGATGGTCACGAAGTTGGTGAGGGTGCCGCCCATCCAGCGGTTGGTCACGGAAGGCTGACCGGCGCGGGCAGCTTCGGCGGCCACGGCTTCCTGAGCCTGGCGCTTGGTGCCGATGAAGAGCACCTTGCCGCCGTTGGCCACGGTTTCCACGATCTTGTCATGGGCGGTGCGGAACAGCTTCACAGTCTGCTGGAGGTCGATGATATGGATGCCGTTGCGGGCGCCGAAGATGAAGGGACGCATCTTGGGGTTCCAGCGACGGGTCTGGTGACCGAAGTGCACACCGGTTTCCAGCATCTGTTTCATGCTGACGTAAGCCATGGTAATTCTCCTTGGAAAAAAAGGGTTTGTCTTCCACATCGACCCTGGCCCTTCACCCGGGGGCGACGTCGCCGCGCGGGAACCCTGGCCGCTGCCGATGTGTGCATTGTGTGTAACCGGGAATTTCTACCCCATTTTCCCGCATAAGGCAAGCGTTTGTTTGAAGGCGCGCCGGGCCGGAAAGGCCGCGGAAAATCCCGGACGGAAGGCGGGCCATGCGGCCGGGGAGGGGAGAAAAGGCGGCGCCCGGAATCGTGCCGGGCGCGGTATTTCTGCATGCGGGCGTGAGCCGCTGTGCCGTACCGGCGGGGCGGAAAATACCCGCGCTTTTCTGCCTCAGTGGCTTAAGATTCACAGCAGTTCATCCTGGTATGGGAAGAATAAAAAATGATCATTTTGTTTTATCTGTTTTTGTTCGGGCTTCTTGAAAATTATTTAATTTTTCCCAAAATTGCGATCAGCAAACGTATCAGGCTGAAGTAATGAGAGCAAAGACTTATGCCGGTATATTTTTTTTGATGGCATCAAGTATTTGCTCGTATTCTTCTTTTGGTTCGATATTTTCTGGGCTTATGGTCGGATTGATCTTGCTTTTACATGTGAAGCATTTGTAATCTTTTAACTCTGGAACATGTTGATTCCATTCACTGGCTCCAACCATTTGAATAATGATAGCCTTTCTTTGCATCGCTTCATATAGGATTTCCTTGGTAAAAGAAAATGACGGAAGCACTTCTTTTATATATGCATTTGTTTTATAGGGGTACAGCTGGAGCAGTAAAAATTTCTGGGCACAGGCGTGTAATCCAACTTCCTGAATAGGCTCCTTTAATCGCTTGTTCCAATAATGAAATCCGGGATTTTCAGGATACTTTTCATTCAGATGATAAAAGGATATTCCTGTTTCTCAAATGCACGCGTGCGCTCCATGCTGGCGGCAAATGCGGCATCTTTGAGCATGTACGTCTCATCGTCAGGATGATAGCCGGGACGCCGCATCAACAGGACAATAGGAGCGTCCCTTCGTCCTGCATAAGGTTCTGGCGGAAGCTCCGTGTGTATTTTTTTATCAGGATGGCATCGTTCATTGAATTTGGCAACGCTATCCGTATCTTCCGGGAGGATGAACGGAGCGGCGTGGGGGAGATGCAGCCACGGATTATTCATAATCAACCTGCCTTTTTTATGGTTGAATAATTTTATCAGTTATGCGTTGTGGAAATAGAATGCGTTGTCGAACTGCTATTTTCTTTTTCACTGACGGAGAGAATAAAATCAGCCATCAATGTTGAAGCATGGACGAATAGTTGTGCATGATGTTCCGCGATCTGTATTATTGCGCCGACACCAAGCATCTTTTTGTCCGTTTTTCATTGAAGGGGGGCGGCGGAGCCTCCGGCGGGGATCACTTCTTTTCCGGTTTGTTGGCGCGGACTATCATGTCCGCAAAGGTTCCGGCCGTTTCCTTCACCCAGTCGAGGTGGGGTTCGGGGTTGTCGTTGCCGAGAATGGAACTCACCGTGACGAAGAGCACGGTATCCTTCACCGGAACCACGGCCGTGGCCATGGCCGTGGAGAGGAAGCTCTTCGGCCCGCGTTCCATCATATTATAATGGATGAGGCAGGTGTAGAGGAAGGCGCTGGAGGTGCGCTGCGAATCCACCAGCAGGGGGGAACCGTTTTCCAGCGCGCGCCGGAGAGCCTTTTCCCGGTTTTCCATTTCCTGGGCCGGGGTGTCGGTGCGGCTGCGCGGAATGCGGGAAAAGCCGATGAACAGCCCTTCCGTGGAGCGGGCCAGAAGTTCCGCATCCTTCGGGGTAAGGGGGCGCTTCTGCCCCTCCATGGCGCAGATGAGCACCTGGCGCGTCACCGCGTCGCGGCTGCCGTAGCGGTACTGATGGGCCATGTACTGCGGCAGATACATTTTGAGCAGTCTGCCGTGGGAGACGGCCTGTTCTTCCGTATCCTTGAAAAGGTCGGATTCCCGGTCGGCAAGTTCGGTGAAGGTGTCGGGCGTGGCGAAAACAAGCTGGTCCACCCCGTCGTCGAAGGCGTGGGCCGGAAAGAGCGGAAGCATGAGGGCAAGGGCGAGGAGAAGGAAAAAGCGCGTCATGAAGGTTCCTTGCGGCAGAGGCCGATGGGTGAGAGTTGCCCGCAAAGGGCCTTTTGTCAAGGCGCGGCAGGCTTTCGTGCCGAAGAGGCGCTGCGCAGGGCGGCGGAAACGCTCCGTCGGGCGGCAGGCGCTGCGGCAGGGAAGACGTTTCCCTCGTCTGGGGAGGCTGACTGCCGGATGCAGAAGAGGCGCCGGACGGGAATGCGGCCGGTACGCGGAACCACGCGGAAATGTTTTTTCCGGCCATCGCTCCGGGCGCAAGGCGCGCCGCCCGGAAGAGAAAAGCCCCTCGTCTGCGGTTTTCCGTTTCCGGTGCCTGGCGGCGGGCGGAGGCGGGGGGCGTCCCGGAGAAGCCGGGGGCGGAAGGCCGTCCTGCACGAAGCGCGCCTCGGGGAGTCTCCCTGCGCGGCTTGACCGGGAGCCGCCGGAATATTAAAAGAAAAGTTCCGCCGCCGTCTCTTATGCGGGGCGGGCGGCTTTTTTCTGCACCCGAACCCCCTCTTGAGGAGGATACCCATGTCGCAGCTGCACCTTACCTGGTACGGACACTCCAATGTCATGTTCAGTGAAAACGGCGTTTCCGTGCTTATCGACCCGTTTTTTGAAGGCAACCCCTTTGCCCCCGACTGGAGGGAAATTCCGAGGCCGGACATTGTGGCCGTCACCCACGACCACGGCGACCATATGGGCCAGACCGTGGAAATCGTGCGTACCACGGGCGCGACGCTCTTCTGCATTGCCGACCTTGTGGGATGGTTCCGCGAACACGGCGTGCCTGCGGGGCAGATCATCAACTACGGCATGGGCGGCAATGTGGACGGCACGCTTGAGGAAAAGGGCGTGAAGATTACCATGACCCAGGCCTTCCATTCCGCGGCCATAGGTTCCCCCGTGGGCTATGTGGTGGAAATGCCCGGCGGACACACCATTTATCATGCCGGCGATACCGGCCTGTTCGGCGACATGGCGCTCATTGCCGACCGCTTCCGCCTCGACCTGGCCCTGCTGCCCGCAGGCGGCGTGTTCACCATGGACGGCGAGCTGGCCGCCAAGGCCGCCGCGCTGCTGAAGGCCCCCGTGGCCATGCCCATACACTACAAGACCTTCCCCGTGCTGGCGCAGAATGCCGACGCCTTTGTGGATGCCCTGAAGCGCCACGCGCCCGAATGCCGTCCTCTTGTGATGGAACCCGGGGAAATGATCGTTCTGGACTGACCAGAAGGCCGGTGAAGGCCCCCCGGCACGCCGGGCGGGCCTTCCGCCTTTTTCCGCAGTCCGCCTGCGGCGCGGGGCATGTTCCGGCGCGGCGGCAAAGGCCGCGCGTACTGCCTTCCGGCCTGCCCGGAAGAGAGGCGTGTGTTCTGCGTTTGGCCGGGGCGCGCCTTTTTATGGATTGACAAAAGCGGAAAGCCCGTGAAAGCTTTCCGCATATCCTCTTTTCAGAACCGGGAGCGGTACCTCCGCCCCGTTTTTCCGGGTGCGTGCCCGGAATCAGACGCATGTGGAGAAACTATGGCTACCGTTATGCAGCATGAGGAACTCGTGCGCCGCGCGCTCCGGTATATGGTGGAACGCAGGCGGGAATGCCCCACCGAGAGCACGGCCGAACTTCTGGACGGCGCGGGCGTGCGCTTCAACCTTTCGCCCCTCGATCAGGAGGCGCTCGAGCGCCTTTTTACCATGCAGGCGGATGAGGCGCGCGCATGAATCTGCTTCAGCGACGCCTGTTCATGGAGCACGCCAAGACCTTTCTTCTTTCCATGGCCGTGCTTCTGCTGTTCATTCTCATGGGCCGCGCCCTGCAGCTTCGCGACATGCTGCTCGGCCTTGAGCTGAACATCTGGGATACGCTGCGCCTGTTCGGCTACCTCAGTCCGTTCTTTCTGCTCATCATCTGCCCCATTGCGTGTATGCTGTCGGTGTTTCTCACCTTTTTGCGCATGAGCACCGACAGGGAGCTTGTGGCCCTCAAGGCGGGCGGCGTAAGCCTGTACCAGATGCTGCCCGCGCCGCTGTTCTTCTCCGTGCTCTGCGCGTTGTTCGGCTTCTGGATTTCCCTGTACTGGCAGGCCTGGGGTATGGGAAACTTCCGTTCCGAGGTGCTGAACATTGCAAGCAGCAGCGCCCGCGTGGTGGTGCAGCCCGGCGTGTTCAACAAGGACGTGCCCAACATGGTCATGTTCGCCCGCAAGGTGGACCCCATGACCGGCACGCTGGCGGGCGTGATGGTGGAAGACCGCCGCGCCGCCGACACCACCATGACCATTCTTGCCCCGGACGGCAGTCTGGACGCCGACTATGAGAACGGCGAAATCATCTTTCTGCTCAAGAACGGCCGCAGCTATACGGAAAAGGACCAGACCCTTTCCATCATGGGCTTTCAGGAATACGCCGTGCGCCTGAGCTTCGATTCCCTTTTCCAGGGTGTGGACATGGGGCCGGTAAAGCCCAAGGAATACACCTGGCAGCGCCTGTACGACAAGGAAAACGAGCGCGCTCTGCAGAAGACCGACCCGCGCATGGCGCGCAAGATAGTGGTGGAGCGGCACAAGCGTTATGTGTTCCCGCTGGCGTGCGTGGTGCTGTGCATCTTCGTCATTCCCATCGCCACGTCCTTCCAGGGGCTCAAGCAGCAGACGGGCGTGCTCATGGCGCTTATGCTCTTCCTTGTCTATTACAGCCTGCTCATGCTGGGCATAAGTCTGGGGGAAAGCGGCGACCTTGCGCCCTCCATAGGATTGTGGGTGCCCAACGCCGTGTTTCTCCTCCTCGGTCTGTACGGCATGAGGCTTGCCGCGCAGGAGAGAATGCCGCGCATCACGGAATACTGGGAATCGCGCAGAGGCCGCAGAAAAAAGAAGAAGGAGGATAAGGCATGAGCCTGCTTTTCCGTTACATCTTCCGGCGGCACGCGCGGCTTCTGCTGCTCATCATGGGGCTCGGCGTGGGCCTGTACCTGCTTACCGACATTGTGGAGCGCGTGGATATCTTCATCGAGGCGGGGTCGGGCCTCGGACTTATCCTCCAGTACTTCGGCGTGCGCCTGCCTTCCATCATCGCGCAGATTCTGCCTGCCGTGTTCCTCCTCGCCACGGTGGTGACGCTCTGCCTCATGGGACACAGCAGGGAGCTTACCGCCCTCCATGCCGGGGGGATTTCCTTCTTTACCGTGGCCATGGTGCTCGTGTTCTGCGGAGTGTTCTGGGGCGGCGTGCAGTTCGCCTGCTCGCAGTTCCTCGGTGTGCAGGGCGAGCGCTATTCCCAGCAGATATGGCGGGAAGAGGTGCGCAAGCAGGATTTGAGCCAGCGTACCATCCGCGACGTGTGGTTCATGGAAAACGGCTGGACCGTTTCCATCGACGCCCTGAAGCCCGACGGTGAGGGAACCGGCTTTTCCGCCTTCCATGTGCGCGACGATGCTTCCGACGTGGATGTCATCATCCGCGCCCCCCGCGTGAAGGGCGGCGTGAACGGCTGGGTCGCCGCCGATGCCGAACGCGTGCACCCCGATACCTACCGGCGCGAAAAACTGCCCCGCCTGGAACTGCCCCTGCATCAGGACCCGGAACTGTTCTTCTCCACGGAATCCAACAGCCTCCAGCAGCTTCCCCTCTGGCAGCTCGGCGATGCCATCGAGCAGCTCGGCCAGGCCGGTTCCAACGTGGAAGGCCTGCGTACCGTGTGGCACGGCAAAATATCCTACGCCGCCTCCCTCGTGGTCATGGCCCTGCTCGGCGCGGCCATCGTTTCCTGGAATTCCAATATCTATATCGCCGTGGCCCTCAGCATGGCCGCAACCTTCGTCATGTACTCGCTTACCATGTTCGGCGAATCCCTGGGCCAGATGGGTTCTCTGCCCCCCGTCATGGCCGCCTGGGGCCCGGATGCTCTGCTGCTTCTCGTGGCGCTCGGCCGCCTCTACCTCGTAAGCGTGCGGCGCTGATCTTTCGGCAGAACCATGCGGAAACGGCGGGAATCCCCCGCCGTTTCCGTGTTTAACAGGCAGGAAGAAAAGGCAGGAAAGGCACGCGGGACAATGCACCACGCCGGAAAAGCTAGTGCATGGCCACATAACTATTTGCTAAAAGGGAAAATCACAAAATAAAGAGGTATAATAGTAAAGTATATACAGAAGAGCGTTGAAAAAAAGATATTGTACAAGATAAGAAAGTATGTAAAATATATATTTTTACACTCTGACGCTGGAAAATCTTCTTTAAAGTATCTATGATTCAAAGTATATGGGCTTGATGCGTTGAACTCGAATGGGGTGCAGATGTGAGGAGCTCACGTCAGCCCCCCCCATTCGAGACAAATGAGTAACAATCCCGTAGGGATAATACTACATACCTTTTAGTTGAAAGATATGGTTATGTTAGGTTGAAGTTGTTATTGTTTATGTTCCATTGTAGTTTGATAGTATTTAATTTATCTTTTAGCTTAACTGCAATCTTTATTATTTCAATATTTCTAGAGTAATTATTTATGCAAGTGTCACACATGTCTGATAGCATTTTATAAAATGAACTATTTTTTGAGCGTAGTGTAAAAATTTCATTTCCTATTGATGTAAATATGAAATCGTACATAAATAAAGAGTTATAAGCACTTTTAATGGCTGTTATGAGTAGTTCTTCTTTTTTTATTATGTCTTTCTCTAGAATATATAATAAACCATATATAAGACTAAGTGTAAATAATGATTTTGCTTTGATATTTGAATTTTGCTTTGCGTCTTCATATGCTTTTATTGCATATTGTCGTGCTATTTCAAGCTTTTTTTCATCAGTTTTAAATAGGCGATAAATACTTTTTGCTCTCTGAAGCCAAAAATGAGGCTCATGACATAAATCTTTTTCTAGTTTGCCATAAACATACTCAATATGTGAAGCCGCTCCCTCTCGTGAAAATAATTGATTTAATGTATCGAACATAATTGCAGTTTTGTACTGCTCTTGATCAGATAAATAAAGATTTCGTACTATATTTTGTATAATATTAGCGATATCTTCTTTTTCCATTTTTAAAATTAAATTAAAAAGCAAAAATTTACTATTATGTACAAGCTTTTTTACTGATTTATTTTCTGCTTCTAATGGATCACAATCTATAATTTCAAATAATACTGGATATTCGGTCACGAAAGTATTTAAGTCATTTATGTCAATATCTAAACTTGTTGCTTCGTGGTAATATAGTCTATCAAAAACAGCTAACATATATAAAATAGTCTTTTGTTTTGTTGACATTGAATTTATATCGTAACTTGCAATTTGTAATTTTTTATTAAATTGCTTCATAATTCTAGCTGAGTAATCAAGAGAACTTTCATTCAAGGTCCTATGTATAAAGGCATGAGTGTCAGCTTTTTTGTTAAAATCCAGTAATTCTATATCATTGAATGTATTTTGTAATACAAAAGATGGTGCATTAAGTCTATGAATAAGATTATCCTCGTTTGTATTTGTTGCAATAAGTATATAATTTTTATTATTCAATAATGAAGTATGGTAAGATATTATAATATGATATATTTGTGGTGAGTAAGAATTACTGTCAAAAACAAAAAGAGTTTTACTTTTTTCTGTGAAAAGATTTTTAACTATACTTTCATCAATCTGTGTATCTGATGGGAAATATATAGTCTCAAGTGATGGCATATGCCTAATTATAGATGCTAATAAGATGGTTTTTCCTGATAGTCTGCGTCCCTTTATTATAGCAATACCAGTTTTTTCAAGCTGATCAATGATGGTATTAAGTAAGGATCGAGTGGCGGCACAAGCAGGAATTTCAAAGCATTTGTTTTTTGTATTAAATATAGGTTGTCCATAGCTAAAGAGATTGAGAATATCATTTTTGTTTTCAATATCCTTTATTTGTGGATTTATATATTCATAAGATGATAATTTACATTTTTTTTGGGATGCAATAATAGAATCGCTTAATTCTTTAATAAAAGCGTTATAGTTTTTTGTTAAAATAATTGTATTTACTCCATATTTTCTTAATTTCACTTCTTTAATAGAAGATGGCTTGTCCATAGAAAGATAAAATATTTGTCTATTTAAACTGTCAGAACGAATAGAGTCATAAATAGATTGTAAATCAGGTTCATGATCTAAACTACAACCTATAAAAATGATATTTTTTTGTTTATAGTCTGATTTAATACTTTTAATGAGTTGACGATTATTTTCATTTGCCATAGAAGCTATATACTGAGAAGATTTAAAAACTATATTTTGATCGCTATCAACTAATAATTCATGATGTACATCTCCGTGTAATTTAAGCACATAGGATTTTCTTTTGAAAATGTTACCAAAATTTTCTCGTAGAGATGAATAGGGATGAATAACAGTAAAATTAGTAGCCCGTTCAATTCCATCATCTATATTTATAGTATATATATATTGCCATAAAAATAAAAACCTTTTTTTATAATCAGGAAGGTCTACATTAGTGAAATAATTTTCAAATATGGATAGTCTTCTGGGGAGAGGTACTATATTTTCATCAAGAAAAAAATCAGAAATTTCTTCAAATGATAAATTCTGAAGATCATCTTTTGAAAAATTTTTGCAACTATCAAGAATTTCATCCTCCATTATTTTTTTTAATTCTTTCCCCATAGGAACTTTCCCACAAAGGGCATTAGCACCTCCTGAAAAGCCAGCTCCAATAATAGGAATGAGCATATTTCTAGTATTTAATCTTGCAAGTAATGGCAACGCATCAATGTCAGTAAGATATTCCATAAGTTTTTCTCCTTTTTATGATTACATTATGTAATCAATTGATATTGTTTATATTTTTAATATATCATAGTAAATAAATTATTTCAATATATTTTAGTTAATTAATTTTTTGATTTTTTATAAATAAAAATTAATATATCAAATTATATATTATATAAATACAAGAATATTTTGTTGTTCAAAACTTATTAAAAATGTAGAATAAAAAATAAAACATTAGGTATATAGTTGCTTTTTATACAGAGCTATAGGATGCTAAGATAATGTGTGGCGAATTTTTCTTCTATAGATTCGGAGTATTTAAATTTAATTTATGATCATTTCAAGTACAAATGTCGACCATGATAGAAATTCGAGTAGATGCGTATATTGTCTATCGTATTTTCTATCATGCTATAAAAGATCGGAAAGGTATAGCCGGATTCAAGCCCGGCATTAAACACTGGGTTACGTACCGTAAAACGTCCGTGGAGTGTGTTTGGCATAGATAGGGCAGGCAATAAAAAATTTTTATAAACGGAGGAAAGCCCTTTTTCAAAAGGCTTTTTCTCTTCTTCTGTACCCCTTTATTTTTCCACTTCCGCAAAGGGAATGACGGGAAGGGGAGGGGAGGCGGGTTCGGCAAGGCGCTTTTCCATCCACACCATATCGTACCAGCGGTGGAACTTGTAGCCGCAGCGGGGGAATTCCCCCACCTTGCGGAAGCCCATGCGGGCATGGAAGCGCAGGCTGGCGCAGGTAAGGTGTTCGTCTTCCTCAGGCGGAGAAGCAATGCAGGCATAGAGCACAAGCATGTTCTGCCGTTTGAGGATATGTTCCAGCGCATCGTAAAGCCGGGCTCCGAGGCCGTGGCCGCGTTCATCCTGAGCAAGGTAGATGGAAGCTTCCGCGCACCACTGGTAGGCCTTGCGGGGATGGAAGGGGGAGGCATAGGCGTAGCCGAGTATGCGGCCGTTCTTTTCCGCGGCAAGCCAGGGATAGAAGGTAAGCGTGCGGCGGAGCCTTCCGGCAAATTCTTCCTCCGAAGGCACGTCGTATTCAAAGCTTATGGCCGTTTCGCGCACATAGGGCGCGTAAATGCCGAGCATGGCCGGCACGTCGGCTTCGCAGGCCGTGCGTATGCGTATGTTTTCCATGGCATGTTCCTCCATGACGTCAAAGGCGGGCGCACCCGCATCCCGGAAAGGCCCGGTTTTTCTCCGTACCCCGCAGGGAAGAAGAAAGAGTTCTTCGGGGAAAATCCCCGTCCCTGTCCGGCAGGGCTGCCGTGGCGCGGCTGCGAAGGTTTTCCGGCCTGTGCTGCCGCATATTCCCCCGCGGGGGAAGGCGCCGTTCTGCATGCGTTCTGTTGAGGATTCGCTGCCGGCTCTCCTGGGGGCGTTATCTCCTGCATGTGCAGGCCGGGGCAGGGCGCAGAAAATCTTGCCGTAGCGTATGGCCGCCGTTTCCGTGTGAGCATGTTCCTGAGGGGCTGCACACACAGGCCGCCTGTCTGCCTGCACAGGAAAGCAGGGGTAACGGAAGAGGATTTAAAAGAACCGGGGGGCGTTGTCCAGAGGGCTTTGCCTTATTTGCCCCAGGTTCAGACAACAGCCTTCCCTGTGTTTGCCGCTTCCCATGAAGAGGGGGCGTGTTCAATACGGTGCTCTTTTTTCTGCAGGAACAAGACCGTCGGGATGTATTTCTGCTGTTTGCCGGAGGGGGACGGCTTTATTCCGCCTTTGCCTGCAGAAAGACTGCCCTTTTCAGCGCACGGGGCCCGGTGGCATTCGCGCGGCCGGGCCGGGGCTGTAATGACCGCAAGGTACTTGCGGCGCTGAAGGAAACAGCCACGGTGCGGGACAGACTCCCGTGCAGCGTATCCCGAACATACGGGCCTGCTCGTTGCTTCTTTTCCTGGCAGGTGTGGCAGGCAAAATTCACTTCCGCCCTCAGCGCCGAACGAACGTGCAGGCTCTGCCCGTACGGTAGCCCGGAGCGGACATGCCTGCGCGTTCCCCTCCTTAGGGGCAAAAAAAGGGGGAAAGCCCTTTTCCGAAGGCTTTCCCCTTTCCGGGCAAGACAATGTTTTTTTACTTGCCGCCGTCGTCGCCGACTTTGAGGGCGGCGAGGAAGGCTTCCTGGGGCAGTTCCACGTTGCCCATGCGCTTCATGCGCTTCTTGCCTTCCTTCTGCTTTTCGAGGAGTTTTCTCTTACGGGTGATGTCGCCGCCGTAGCATTTGGCGAGCACGTCCTTGCGGTAGGCGGAGACGGTTTCGCGGGCGATGACCTTGTTGCCGATGGCGGCCTGAATGGCGACTTCGAACATCTGGCGCGGTATGGTGCGCTTGAGCTTGAGCGCCAGGGCGCGGCCGTAGGGGTAGGCGTTGTCCTTGTGCACGATGACGGCGAGCGCGTCCACGGGGGCGCCGTTCAGCAGAATGTCGAGCTTGACCAGGGAGGATTCGCGGTAGTCGATGGGCGTGTAGTCCATGGAGGCGTAGCCGCGCGTGCCGGACTTGAGCTTGTCGAAGAAGTCGAACACGATTTCCGCAAAGGGCATCTCGTAGGTGATGACGGCGCGGTTGGTGGTGATGAAGCCGAGGTTCTTCTGAATGCCGCGCTTTTCCTCGCAGAGTTTCAGCACGTTGCCCACATATTCGGTGGGGACGTGTATGTCCATGCGCACATAGGGTTCGTACAGGGCCTTGACCTTGGAACCGTCGGGGAACTTGGCCGGGTTGTCGATGACGAGGGTCCTGCCGTCGGTGGTGTCCACCTTGTAGATGACGGAAGGCGCCGTGGCGATGAGTTCCACCTGAAATTCGCGTTCCAGCCTCTCCTGGATGATTTCCATGTGCAGCAGGCCGAGGAAGCCGCAGCGGAAGCCGAAGCCCAGCGCGGTGGAGGTTTCCGGCTCATAGGAGAAGGCCGCGTCGTTGAGCTGGAGCTTTTCCAGCGCGGTTTTGAGGTTTTCGTAGTCGGCGGCGTCGGTGGGGTAGAGCCCGCAGAAGACCATGGGCTTCACTTCCTTGAAGCCGGGCACGGGTTCCGCCGCCGGGTTGTCGCGCAAGGTGATGGTGTCGCCCACGCGGGCATGGCCGAGTTCCTTGATGTTGGCGCACAAAAAGCCCACTTCGCCCGCGCCGAGGCTCTGCACGTCGATGGCGTTGGGCGAGAACACGCCGAGGCGAACCACTTCGTAATCGCGGTTGCCCGCCATGAGGTGTATCATGTCGCCGAGCTTGAGCGTGCCGTCCATGATGCGGAAGAGCACCACCACGCCCTGATAGCTGTCGTACCAGGAGTCGAAGATGAGCGCCTTGAGCGGCGCGTCGGAAGAACCCTGCGGCGCGGGGAGCCGGTGCACGATGGCGTCGAGCACCTTGTCGATGTTCAGGCCCGTTTTGGCGGACACGTCCACGGAATCGGTGCAGTCGAGGCCGATGCTGTCTTCTATTTCCTTGCGCACGCGGTCGGGGTCGGCGCTCGGCAGGTCTATCTTGTTCAGAATGGGAATGATTTCGTGGTCGTGGTCGAGCGCCATGTACACGTTGGCCAGGGTCTGCGCTTCCACGCCCTGCGTGGCGTCCACCACGAGCAGCGCGCCGTCGCACGCGGCAAGAGAACGCGACACCTCATAGCCGAAGTCCACATGTCCGGGGGTGTCGATGAGGTTCAGGATGTATTTTTTCCCGTCCTTGTCGGTATAGGGAATGCGCACCGTCTGCGCCTTGATGGTGATGCCGCGCTCACGTTCCAGATCCATCCTGTCGAGGTACTGATCGCGGGCTTCGCGGGCGCTCACCACGCCGGTGTATTCGAGAATGCGGTCGGCCAGGGTGGACTTGCCGTGGTCGATATGGGCGATGATGGAGAAGTTGCGGATATGGTCGAGTGAGGTCATGCGTTTTCGGGGTAGAAAGGTTCGGCAAAAAGAAAAGGTTGACGCTTGGAGGGAAGAAGCTCAAGGCCGGAGGCCTGCGGGCTACTTCTGCGAACCGAAGCCGGGTATGGCCAGCTTCTTTTCCAGCCTGGCGAGCAGATACGTTGCCGCGCTCACCATGACGAGGTAGTAGCAGGCCGCCACAAGGTACACTTCCGTGGGGCGGAACGTGCGGGAAACAAGCACCTTGGCTTCCCCGGTGAGTTCGATGCAGGTGACGATGTACGCCAGGGAGGAATATTTTACCAGATAGATGATTTCGTTGCCGCAGCCGGGCAGGGCGCGCCGCACGGCCTGCGGCACGACCACGGAGATGATGGTCTGCCAGCGCGTCATGCCGAGAGCCTGCGCCGCCCGTATCTGCCCCTGCCGGATGGAAAGAAGCGCGCCGCGCACATATTCCGACTGATACGAGGCCGTGCAGATGATGAAGCCTATGAGCGCGGCCGCGTAGGGGGAAAGATAGATTTTGAGCCCCGGCACGCTGGGCAGACCGAAGTACAGCACCATGAGCTGCACCGTGAGCGGCACGCCGCGTATGACGGCCACCACCGCATCGGTGCCGCGGCGCATCCACGGCGTGCCGAACACGCGCATCACGCCCATGACCACGCCGATGAAGCCGCCGATGAGGGCCGAGGGAATGATGAGCTGAAGGCTCATGACAAGCCCCCTGTCGAGGTAGGGCATGACGCGGCCGGTGAGAAAGTTGATATCGAGAAAATCAAGCATGACTAGCCTTCCTGCGCCGGGCTTTCCCCGCAGAGCTCGTAAAGACGGGTGCAGAAATCCTGCGTGCGCGTCTGCGCGCCCGGGGCGAGAAGTTCTTCCGGCGAACCCTGTTCGATGACGCGCCCCGCTTCCATGAAGAGAATTTCCGTGGCCACCGCGCGGGCGAATTCCATCTGATGCGTGACCATGATCATGGGCATGCCGTGGGCCGCCAGATCGCGGATGACGGTGAGCACTTCGCCCACGAGTTCCGGGTCGAGCGCGGAGGTGGGTTCGTCCAGCAGCAGAATGGTGGGGTCCATGGCCAGGGCGCGGGCTATGGCCACGCGCTGCTTCTGCCCGCCGGAAAGCTGGGCGGGGTAGAGCCGGGCCTTGTCTTCAAGGCCGACGCGGGCAAGTTCCTCCCGCGCGCGGGCAAGAGCGTCGGCCTTGCTCAGGCCGCGTACCTTGCGCAGCGCAAGGGCCACGTTGTTTTCCGCGGAAAGATGGTCGAACAGGTTGAATTCCTGAAAGATCATGCCGACATGCTGGCGCAGGTCGTACAGTTCCTTCGTGTTTTTGAAGTCGACCCGGCGTTCTCCGAGCCAGATTTCCCCGTCGTCCGGTTCGAGAAGGCAGTTGATGCACTGCAGAAAGGTGCTCTTGCCCGCGCCGGAAGGGCCGATGAGCACCTTCACGTCGCCGGGGCGCATGCTGATGGAGCAGTCGTCGAGAATCTTTCGGCCGGTGAGATACTTGGTGAAATGTTCCGCGCGGAGAATGGGAGTGTCGTTCTGGTGGGCGTTCATGCTTGGTTCCGAATCACATGCCGGCGCTGTTGTAACCGGGGATGCGTGCTTTCTTTTCAAGGCGGCGGAGCATGGTCACGCCGGCCATGGTGATGGCGAAGTAAATGAGGCCTGCGGTGATGTAGAGCGGCAGATGCTCATAGGTGCGCGAGGCCACGAAATGGGTGCGGGCCATGATTTCCGGCGTGCCCAGGGCAAAGCACATGGCCGAGTCCTTGAGCAGAATGGAATATTCGTTGGACCAGCCGGGAATGGAGAGCCGGAGAGCCTGCGGCAGAATGACGTGAAGAATGGTCTGCCCGTTGGTGAGGCCGAGGGCCTTGCCCGCCTTGAACTGCCCCGCGGGCAGGGAAAGGATGGCCCCCCGGAAAATCTGGGACTGGTAGGCGGCGCTGGTCATGCCGAGTACGAGGCACGAGGCGCCGATGGTGCCCACGTCCAGCCCGATGAGGCCGAACAGCCCGTAGTAAAAGAGAAAAAGCAGCAGAAGCACGGGCACGCCGCGGAAAAACCAGACGTAGAAGCTCACCAGCATGGCGGCGGGCCTGGGGGCGTACACCTGCACGACGGCCATGGGCACGCCGAGACAGAAGCCCAGGGAAAGCGCCCCTGCGACGAGCACGACGGTGACCAGCGTCCCTTCAAGAATGTAGGGGAAGGCTTCGATGATGGTGGAGAGGATATGCACGGTTCGACCTGGGGGGAAAACGGACTTCGGGCGCGCCTGTCCATGCGGACAGAACGCGCCTTCCGGAAAAAAGGCGTGAAAAAGGAGGCCTGCGGAGGCCTCCTTGACGCGGGCGTATTACTTGGAAAGGTACTTGGCCTGAAGTTCCTTCCAGTACGGGTCGGCCTTCAGCTTGCGGTAGCCTTCGTTCACGAGGTTGAGGAGTTCCTTGTCGTCCTTGCGGATGGCCACGCCGAACGCGTCGTCGTCGGCAAAGGTGCCCGCGATCTTCACGGCCTTGCCCTTGCTGATGGCGTCCTGAGCGGGGGCGCTGTCCATGGCGATGGCTTCGATGCGGCCGTTCAGAAGGTCTTCCACGGCAAGAGGCGCGGAATCGTAGAAGCGCAGTTCGTACTGGAGCTTTTCTTCAACCTTTCTGGTTTCCAGAAGTTCGTGTTCGTTGGTGCCGCGCTGCACGCCGAGCCTGGTCTTGCCCTTGATGGCCTGTTCCGCGGTGAGCGTGGAATCGGCGGGAACCAGAATGACCTTCTGAATGGTGTAGTAAGGTTCGGAGAAGGCGACCACGGCGGCGCGTTCGGGAGAAATGCTCATGCCCGAGCACACCATGTCGATCTTCTTGTTCATGAGGGCGGGCACGATGCCGTCCCAGTCCATGGGCTGATGGGTGATTTCAAAGCCCATGTGCCTGGCGATCCAGTCCATGGAGTCCACGTCGAAGCCGGCGGGCTTGCCGTCTTCGCCGACGTAGGCGAAAGGAGGATAGTTGGCGTCGATGCCGTTGACATAGGACTTCGCCTGGGCGCCGGCCGCCATGCACAGCACGGCGAAAGCGGCAAGGATGCAGGAAAGACGTTTCATAGCTGCCTCGCGAAAATTGAAAGTGATTTTTGCCTGCGAGGCAATATATAGGAAAAAAACGGAGCAGGCAATACAAGCCGGGCCCGCCCCGGGAAAAGCGGACGCGCTGCGCCGCCTTTTTCGGAACGGGTCCGGCGCTGCCGGGCCGCGGAAGCGTGCCGGTATCCGGCCCCGCTTCGCCGGAGGTTCAGGCCTTTTCCCCGCCTTTTTCTTCCTTCTTGCGGGAGAGCGCTTCCTTTATCCATTCGGGCACGGCCACGGGGCGGCCTTCCCTGTTGACCACGGCGTGCAGCGTCATGCCTTCGCAGAGGAGTTTCGTGCGGTCTTCGTTGTAGATTTCATAGCGGAAGCGCACCGAGGCGCGCCGCCATTCCACAATGGCCGCATGAATGTGCAGAAGCTCGTCGTAATGCGCGGGGCTGCGGTAGCGGCATTCCACCTCCCTTACGGGAAGCATGAAGCCTTCTTCCTCTATCTTGCCGTAGCCTATGCCCGCCTCCCGGCACAGAGCGCCGCGGGCGCGTTCAAAAAAGTGAATGTATTCGGCGTAATACACTACGCCCATGGCGTCGGTTTCGCCGTAGGAGACATAGTGGGGGAGCCAGATTTCGGAAAAGGTTTCTTCCATGGTCGTTATCCTTGAAAAGGTTGTCCGTCCTGGAGGGAGAGACCCGCAGGAGCGGGGCGGAAAAAAGGCCGCTCCCTCCGTCCTGCGGGGGAGCGGCTTCATCATGGTTCGTTTCTCCCGGATTACATGCCCTTTTTCACCAGGGGGCCGCTGGGGCACTGGCAGATGGGCATGACTTCCACGCGGTTGATGTTGATGTGCGCCGGGCGATGCGTGACCCAGAACACGGTTTCCGCAATATCCTGCGGGGTGATGGGGCTCGTGCCTTCATACACTCCCGCGGCGCGTTCCGTATCGCCGTGGAAGCGCACGATGGAGAATTCGCTTTCCGCAAGGCCGGGTTCGATATTGGTGACGTGCACCTTCGTGCCCAGAAGGTCGGCCCTGAGCGAAAGGCTGAACTGCTTTACGAAGGCCTTGGTGCCGCAGTACACGTTGCCGCCCGCATAGGGATAGTTTCCCGCAATGGAACCGAGCATGACGATGTGCCCGCTGTTTCTGGCCACCATGCCGGGCAGCACCGCGCGCGTGGCGTAGAGAAGGCCCTTGATGTTGGTGTCCACCATGGTGTCCCAGTCGTCCAGGCTGCATTCCTGCGCAGGTTCCAGACCGAGGGCCGCGCCCGCGTTGTTGAGCAGCACGTCCACATCGTGCCGGTTGCCGGGCAGGTTGCTCAGCGTTTCCATGACGGCGTCCTTATCGCGCATGTCCAGAGGAACGGGGAGAAACGCGTCGCCGAGTTCCTGATGCAGCGCGTCCAGTCTGTCGGCCCGGCGGCCGGTGCCGGAAACGAGCCACCCTTCGGCGGCGAAAAGGCGGGCGGTGGCGAGGCCGAAGCCGGAAGTGGCGCCGGTGATGAGGATATGCTTGGGCATGATGGTGCTCCTTGGAGTAGAAGGATGCGCCGCAAGGCGTGCGCGGCGGAAGAATTCGGCACGAAGGCGCGCCTGCCGCAGGGCTTTTCTTCCTTCTGCGCCGCCGAAGAGGCGCGAAAATGCGACGCCGAAAGAATAGCCGTTTTGCCGGGGCATGGCAACACGCCTCCGGCTTGACTCCTCTCATCCCCCTTATTAAAACGGAAAACCCGCCGGAAAAGCCGGGAGTTTTTCAGGGGCGCACGCCCCGGCCCATGCCGCAGACTCGCGGCCGGGCGCTTCCCGCAGGGCGGAAGAGGGTGCATTCATGAACGACGATGTAAAGCGCGACGCGGAACCTGCCGTGTCGGAAAAGAGGGAAGAGGAAGCGCTCAGGCAGCGTATGCTTGCGGAGGAAGAGGCCGACAGGGCCAAGAAGAAGGCCGCCGTGTCTTCGGTGCTGTGGTCGGCCCTGCTCACCGTCATCAAGCTGGTGGCGGGCCTTTCCACCAACAGTCTGGGTCTGCTTTCCGAAGCGCTGCACAGCACGCTGGATTTCGTGGCCGCGGGCATTACCTGCCTTGCGGTGCGCATTTCCGCCCAGCCTGCCGACGAAAGGCACCCCTACGGCCACGGCAAGGCCGAAAGCCTTGCCGCGCTTGCGGAAACGGCCCTTCTGGTGGTGACGTGCGCGTGGATTGTCATGGAAGCGGTGGAACGGCTCTTCTTCGATGCCGGGCCGGTGGAACCTTCCTGGTGGGCCTTCGGCGTGGTCGTCATTTCCCTTGCCGTGGACATCAGCCGTTCCGCCATGCTGCGCCGCGTGGCGCGGGAACATAAGTCCCAGGCCCTCGAGGCCGACGCCATGCACTTCACCACCGATATCTGGTCTTCGGCCGTGGTGCTCGTGGGGCTGACCTGCGTGGCGGCTTCCTCCCGGGTGCCGCACGATTCCTTCCTGTATGCCGCCCTTACCCGCGCCGACGCCGTGGCTGCTCTCGGCGTGGCGGGCATTGTGCTGGTGGTGAGCTGGAACATGGCGCGCAACGCCGTGCTCACCCTTATGGACGGCGGCATGGGCGAAGAGGCCCGCCGCGTGCGCGCGGCCCTTGCCTCGGGCCTTTCTCTATTCTAGATGTGGATAAGAGCCAGCCCCCGCCACGAGCAGGACGGTGACCTGCGTCCCTTGGCCCTTGCCTCGGGCGCTCCGGCCTATGCGGCGCGCAGCGTGCGTGTGCGCGAGAGCGGGGCGAGGCATTTCGTGGACCTTGTGGTGACCGCGCCCTCCAGCTTCCGCGTGGACACGGCCCACGAGGTGAGCACCATGCTGGAAAACATTGTGCGCGGCGTTCTGCCCGATGCGGAAACCACCGTGCATGTGGAACCGGAGGAGGAAAACCGCCGCGACTTCTACGCCACCTCCTACAGACTGGCCGCCGTGCATCAGCTCATGATACACAATCTCCGCCTTGTGGTGCAGGATGACGGTATGCATGTGGAAGTGCATATCGAACTGCCCGACGACATGCCCCTTGCCGAGGCCCATGCCAAGGTGACCGCCTACGAGAGCGACCTGAGAAAGCGCGTGGGCGCGGCCTATGTGGTTTCCCACATGGAACCGCGCGGCGGCAGAGGAAGGGGCTCCGCCCCCGTGAGTCTCGAGGACGTGACGCGCGCCGTGAATGAGGCCCTTGCCGCATCCCCCCTGCACGACGCGCATCATCTTCATGCGCATACCGGCGAGGACGGCACTTCCGTGACCTTCCACTGCCGTTCCGGCGCGGCCACCGTGGGCGAAGGCCACAGCCTGGCGACGCGCCTTGAGGCGGATATCCGCGCAAGGCTCCCGGAACTGGGGCAGATCGTCATTCATGTGGAGCCGGAAGCAGGAAAATAATATGTTCGGGAAGGCATTCTTCGCTTCCGCAGGAGTGGGCACGGGCGTGCTTATGCTGCTGGTGTCCATTACCTCCACGCAGTTCGGTTCCGCTTCGGCAAAGTTTCTCTTCGCCTCCGTGGGGCCGGAAGTGGCCGTGGTGCTGCGCCTTGTCACCGCAACCGTCATTCTTTTTGCCGTGCTTCGGCCGTGGAGGCATGTGCCTCAGCGCAGGGAATGGAAAAGCGTGCTTGTCTACGGCCTTGCCATAGCCTTCATGAACAGCTGCTTCTATCAGTCCATAGCCCGCCTGCCCCTGGGCATTGCCGTGGCCGTGGAGTTTTCCGGCCCGCTCCTGGTGGCCGTGTGCTCCTCACGCCGCAGGGCCGACCTCGCGGGCGTGGTGCTCGCCGTGGCCGGGATGCTGCTCATTCTGCCCTGGAGCGGACTGGAAGGCGATATCGACATCGCTGGTCTTCTCTTCGCTCTGGGCGCGGCCGCAGGCTGGGCGGGCTATATCGTGTTCGGCCGCAGGGCCGGAGGCATGGGCGTGAGCGCCTCCGCATGGGGGATGCTCGCAGGTTCCCTCGCCTCCCTGCCCATGGCGCTTGCCGTGCGGGGCGTGGACCCCTTCCTCCCCCAGGCGCTTATTCCCGTGCTGCCCCTGGCCTTTTTTGTGGGGCTTACCGCTTCGGCGCTGCCTTACGGACTGGAAATCGTGGCGCTGCGCATCGTGCCCCCGCAGGCCTACGGCGTGCTCATGAGCCTGGAACCCGCAGCCGCGGCGCTGTTCGGCTTCGTCCTGCTCGGCGAGGCCCTTACCCTCCGCCAGTGGCTTGCCATAGCCCTTGTGGTTGCCGCTTCCCTTATCGTGACGCGGCGGGCGGGAAAGTAGAGGGAAAGGCACGCGGGGCTGAGCCCCGCACCCCGGCAAAGGCAATGGCATACCGGGATGTACTTCCGGCGTTAAGCGCATGAGCGTCGTGGAAGTGAAGAAGCCGTGCAGCGTGTCCTTCACAAGCGTGCCATGCCCGCCGCTCGGGCGAAGGAAAGGGAAGCCTGGCCGCGAGGGCAGCGCAGGCGGAAATGCTCCTTCGGCGCACGCGCGGAGCCGCAGCGTACAGGGGAAGGCACGGCAGTTTTTGTGCAAGCGGGGTTTCGCCTGCATAGGCAAAGAAAAGCAAAAGCCGCAGCTCCAAAGGCGGCAAAAAAGGCCGGTTCCTTGCGGAGCCGGCCTTTCTTCATGCGGAAGGGGGAAAGATTCCGCCCCTTCCGTGTTTTTTGTCTTTAGCGCAGGTTATTGGCCTTGAGGTATTCCACCAGAATATCCGGGAAGTCGGAGAACATGCCTTCTATCTTGAGCTGCTTGAAGCTGACGTCCATCACTTCGTTGAAGTCCTTGAAGCCCTTGGGCAGGGAGTCCTTTCGCAGCGTCCAGGAATGCAGCTTCATGCCGTTTTCGCGCGCGAGGTCTCCGAGGTTGGAGAGGGTGTAGCCCTTGCCGTCGGCCGTGGGGACGGCAAGAAGGTTGAAGTTGGGCGCGTAGATGGTGGCGTACTTGGAGACTTCCTTGATGCCTTCGGGCGTGGTCAGCCACTTGTGGCGGGCCTTGTCGTCCTTGGCTCCCTGACCGCCTGCGGTGACGAGCATGCACAGCTGACCCTTCCAGCCCAGATCACGGGCGCGCACCACGGATTCATAGTCGAAGATCTGCAGAATGGCCTTGCTGTCCGGCGTATTGTAGCCGAACTTCGTGAGCGTATCGATGGTGGCCTTCAGAATGTCCAGCCCCTGAGCCATGAAGAAGTCGGGTTCCTTCACTTCCACATACACGCCCACATTGCGGCCGGTGGACTTGTTCAGACCCTGCACCTGATAGAATTCTTCTTCAAGGCTGGGAATCTGGTAGGCGATGGGGGAATCGGGGAAGCGGCCCGCGAACACGGCCTTGCCGGTTTTCGGGTCGAAGCGTTCGGTCACGCGCAGGGAGCGCAGTTCATCGTAGGTGAAGTCGGAAGAGTAGTAGCGGCCGTCCTTGCGGTGACGGTCGGGGAACTTCTTGGCCACGTCGGTGGTGGTGTCCACCAGAATGTCGTGCATGACCACGAGCTTGCCGTCTTTGGTCATGACCACGTCCTGTTCCACATAGTCCACGCCCATGGCGTAGGCCATGGCCTTGGCGGGCAGGGTGTGCTCGGGCAGGTAGCCGCTGGCCCCGCGATGCGCCGTCACTTCGGGCCGGTAGTCGGCGGCGGAGGCGGAAAGAGGAAGCAGAAGGGCAAGGGCCAGGGCCGGAGCAAGGAAGGCTTTGCGCATGCATACTCTCCTTGTTGCAGTGGTCGGAAAGGGACGCGAAAAACAGTCGATACGCGTCGGAATTGCCTACGGCATAACATAATGGCGTTTTTTCGTCCATACGGGGCGAGCCGCTTTTTTATGACGAAGCTGTGACAAAGCCGTGTTGTACAGCCGATATGCTTGGGTGAAGTGAAGAAAAAAAGAACTGCATAAGGGGAGAAAGGGCCGTTTTTTCAGAAGTAAAACAGCCATAAAGAAAAAAACTGTTTCCGGAAGGGAAAGAGCGGAGACCAAAGCTGTGCGGAACAGGCGGGGAACCATGTCAGTCGCGGCCTCTCCCGGCATGTCCTTTCTTTTTTCAGACGCGCAGCCGCGAAGGCCGGGAGACCCGGCCTTGGGGCCGGAGAGCGCGAAGAGCCGTTTTGCCGGGCAGGGGGAGAGACGAGGCCCCGACCTCGGCAATGGCGCTGATCGCCGGGCAGATTCCGGCCCGATGTCCAACGCCAAAGGCCCGGAGCGTTGGGAAACGCGATATCCTTTGCTGCGGGAGAGACGCCTGAGGGAACAACGGCCGGTTCTTCACCATGGAAAGCAGAACCGTGTGCAGGAAAAACGCGGCTTCGGCGGACAACGGCCGTTTTCGGCGGCAGGGCGTTCCCCTTTCCGCCGTCGCATACGAAGGCGTTGTGCGCAGTCGGGCGCGGAAGACGACGGCCCCGCCATCTTAAATTCCGTCCTTAAACACGGGGGCCCGGCTCAGGCCGGGCCTGAGTCGGGCTTAAGTGCTTGCACAGGAGGGCGAAGGGAGGCCCTTGCCCCGTTTCTCCCGGCCGTTTGCGGCAGGAGCGACTTTGCTTTTCCGCGGCAGGACGGCCGCGGGGGAGGACTGCGCCGTGCGGGAGTTTCGCCCGGCAGGCTGTTCCGGGACATCGGAGAATGTTCCCGGGAAGCTCCCCGGCGGGGTGAAGCTGCCGTTTCCGGGCGGCGCTTTGCCGGAAGGAGCCGCGTGCCTATCCGGCCATGCGTTTTTTCCAGGCCACGGAAAGGATGCCGTCGAGGATGCTCCACGGGTTGGGCGGGCAGCCGGGGACATAGACGTCCACACTGCCTTCGGGCAGGACGGATTCCACGCCGCCGCAGCCTTCGCGGCTGCCCTTGAAGGTGCCGCCGGATATGGCGCAGGTTCCCACGGCGATGACGATTTTGGGTTCGGGCACGGCTTCCCAGGTGTCGAGCAGGGCCTTGCGCATGTTTTCCGTGACCGGGCCGGTGACGAGAATGCCGTCGGCGTGCCGGGGAGAGGCGGCGTATTCGATGCCGAAGCGGCCGAGATCGTAGATGAGCGTGCCGAGCACGTTCACGTCGGCCTCGCACGCCATGCAGCCTCCCGCGCTCACCTCGCGCAGCTTGAGGGAGCGGCCGAAGAGGGAAAGGTCGCGCTTTGCCTCCCCCGGGGTTCTGCGTATGCCGGGAGTGCAGATGTCTTCCGGCGCGGGGGAACGCACGATGAGCGCCTCGCGGCTGCAGGCGGCGATGCGGTGTTCGTGGGTGAAGGTGATCTTCTTTTCCGGGCAGGCGTTTTCGCAGGCGCGGCAGAAGAGGCAGCGGCCCATGTCGAGTTCCGGGCCGGAAGGCCGGATGCGCAGCGCGCCCGTGGGACAGGCGGCAAGGCAGGCGCGGCTTTCGCAGTCCTTGCAGGGCGTGGGCGTGATGGAGGGCAGCCCTGCGAAGCGCGGGCTTATGGAAGGCATGGTGAAGGGGTAATCCAGCGTGCGGTAGCCCTGATGGAGGCGTTCTCTGATGATGTTCAGCATGGAAGTTCCTTACAGGTCGTGCCCGCAGTAGGACAGGTTGAAGCTCTTGTTGCACAGCGGGAAATCGGAAATCTGTTCATCCCGGAGCGCCATGGCGAGGCCGGACCAGTTGTGGAAGGACGGGTCCACCACCTTGTAGGCCAGAAAGCGGCCGTCGTTTTCCGTAATGCCCACATGGCATATTTCCCCGCGCCAGCCTTCCACCTGCGCCACGGCGAGGCGGCGGGCCGCGACTGCCTTCATGGGCGTGCGGCATCTTTCTTCCCCGCTGGTGGCGGCGAGAAAATGCAGGTCGGCTTCGGCGGAGGCGGCGGAATCGTTCAGCTCGTCGCTGCGGATGAGCGTGCGGGCCAGAACGTCGCCGGTAGTGCGCATACGCTTTTTGAGCGCTCCCTGCTCCAGGTCGGAAAGGGGCCAGTCCATGCGGGCATCCATGTCCACGCCGCAGGCGCGGGCGGCCATGCCCACAAGGCCGAGGGCGCGCGCGTCTTCAAACGATACCGTGCCCGTGCCCGTGAGGCGGGCAAGCACGCTGGAACTTTCCAGCATGACGTCCACACTGCCGCGCGCGTCGCGGTAGGCGGCGCGCACGCGCTTTACCAGCGCTTCGCCGAGCATGGAATCCACATCCCACTTCACGCCGCCCGGGCAGAGCAGGTTGCGGCCGAAGCGGCTCCCGCACAGCTCGGAGGTGATGTTGAGAAAATCGCCGGTGATGCGTCCGTTCCAGGCGGAGGTGGGCAGAAAGCCCGTATCGCCGCCTATGGCCCCGAGATCGCGGGTATGGTTGGCAAGCCGTTCCAGTTCCAGCGCAAGGCGGCGTATGCGGTGCGCCCTTCTGGTGGGCCGGACTTTTGCAAGGCGTTCCAGCACCGTGCAGTAGGCCGTGGCGTGGCCTATGGCCGTATCGCCCGCAATGTTTTCCATAAGCGGCAGCACAAGCTTTTCCGGGCTGTGCAGGATGAGGTGCTCCACATCGCGGTGCTGGAAGCCGAGCTGTATTTCCAGGTGCATGACGTTTTCGCCGTAGCACTGGAAGCGGAAATGCCCGGGTTCGATGACGCCCGCGTGCACCGGGCCCACGGCCACTTCATGCACTTCCGGTCCGTCCACGCGGTAGTAGGAGGTTTCCGCGGGGCCGGGGCGCAGGGCGCGGTTGCCTTCCGCCGAGGGAGAGTAGCGTACGGGCTTGAGCCAGGGATGCCCCACGGGCTGAACGCCCCACAGCTCGAAGATTTCCCGCTCGAAGAGATGGGCCTGCGGGCAGAGGGGCGTGAGGGATTCGTAGCGTTTGCCCGGAAGGGCGCGCACGGCGTCGAGCAGGCGGCTCGAGGCGTCGGCCAGAATGCAGACCAGTTCCGTACCCGCCTTGTCCGGCACGCCGAAGAAGGCCAGAATGCGCCAGCCCCTGCGGCAGCGTTCGACAACGGAGCGGGAAAGCTCCTCCATGGGCAGGACGGGGATGTCGTCGTAGGCGATGGATTCTTGATAATGGAACATCATGCCCCCAGAAGCGCGGCGGCGCGGTTGAGCGTTTCCGTAAGCCAGTCGGGCACATACAGGCCGAGGCAGAGCACCATGAGGCAGAGCGCGGCGGGCGGAAGAACGCTGAAGAGCGATTCATGGTAGTCCATGGGCACGTCGCGCGGGGGCGTGCCCTGCGCCATGCGCAGCACGGGGATGGACATGCCCACGAAGATGACGGCCAGCGCGGCGAGGTAGACCAGCGCCACCCCGAGGCCGCTGTGCGCGAAAATGCCCTTCAGAATGGTGAATTCGCTGATGAAGAGCCCGAAGGGCGGAGAACCGACGATGGCGAGAAAGCCTGCCGTCCACAGCGCGCCGGAAAGGGGCATGTCCTGCCTGAGGCCGCGCACGTCGTAGCTGGAGAGCGTGTGGTAGCGGGTGAGAATGTTGCCCGCCACCAGAAAGAGCATACACTTGGTGAGCGAATGGCACACGGCGTGCAGCATACCGCCGAAGAGCGCGCCGCCGCCCACGCCGAAGGCCAGGGCGAGGATGCCCATGTGCTCCACGCTGGAATAGGCCAGAAGGCGCTTGTAGTGGCCCTGACCCACGATGAACACCGCGGCCGTGACCATGGAGAAGAGGCCGAAGAATACCAGAAGGTCGCCGCTGAAATCGCCGAGACCGGCCGCGCGCATGATCTGATGCCCGCGCAGTATGCCGAGCAGGGCGCAGTTGAGCAGCGCGCCCGAAAGCATACCCGACACCATGGAAGGGGCCTGACTGTGCGCGTCGGGCAGCCAGGTATGCAGCGGAGCAAGGCCCATTTTGGTGCCGTAGCCCACCAGCAGGAAGATGAAGGCCGCCTTGAGCCAGAGCGAGCGGCCCGTGCCCTGCACTTCGCGAGCCTTTTCCATGAAGGCGGTGATCTGGTCCATGCCTTCCGCCGCAGGCGCGGCGGGGTTGTGGAAGGCCACGGTCATGAGAATGTTGCCGAGCAGCGCCAGCGCGATGCCCACGGAACAGATCATGAGGTATTTCCAGGTGGCTTCCATGGAGCTCTGATGCCGGTGGAAGTAGATGAGCGGGGCTGAGGTCAGGGTGGTGATTTCAATGCCCACCCACAGCGCGCCGAGGTTGGCCGTGGTGGTGACGAGCGTCATGGCGGCCACGAAGAAGCACAGGCAGGAAAGGAAGCGCGTTTCCGGCGCGTTGGTGAAGAGCTGGCCCTTCTGTATGTCGCGCTTGACGTGCTTTTTCTCTTCCTCTCTGAGGTAGCCTACCGCATAGACGGCGGCCGCCGTGAAGAGGATGGAGGCAAGCATGAGAAAGACCACGCCGAGCGCGTCGGGCTGAAGCAGGCCGAACAGCGCGGAGGGCGCTTCGCCCTGTTTCACGGCGCGCAGCGTGAGGCAGGAAAGGGCGAGGTGGGCGAGAGCCGTGGCCACGAGAAGGCCCCGGCGCGGCCATGCGCCGGGAACGAACATGAGAAGCCCGGCCAGGAGCGGGATGAGGAGAAGCAGCGCGAGCGTCATGTCAGTCCCTCAGGTTGCGGAAGCGCGCCACGTCGATGGAATCGAAGGCGCTGTTGATGTGATTGATGGCGATGGCCATGACGAAGATGGCGGCGAACACGTCGAGCAGAATGCTGAGTTCAAACCACACCGAGCCTTCGGTCATGAGCGGAATGCCGAGCAGGAAGATGCCGTTTTCCACCACCAGATAGCCGATGACCTGGGCGAGCGCCTTGGCGCGCCCCACCACGAGGATGAGTCCGCAGAAGAGCGTGGTGAGCGCCACGGGGAAGAGCAGCGGAGGGAAAAGCCCTTCCGCCGCAGGAATGCGGCCTTCCAGCCACAGGGAGAAGGCGAGGCAGGCGAGGCCCCCGGCCATGGGGTACATGCGGCCGAGTCTTGGCCGCACCACGGGTTCCAGCCCGAGCTTGTGGCAGACATGGCGCAGAAACACGGGAAAGCCCGCGCCCTTGAGGCAGAGCACGGCAAGGGAAAGGAAGACGAGTTCCGCATTGAGCTCCCCGTCCACGGGCAGGAGCAGCAGCGCGGCGAGCAGCGCGCCCTGCACGGCGGAAAGGCGTATGAGCATGAGAATGCGGCCCGACCAGAGCATGATGAGGTCGGTGACGAGCAGCAGCAGAATGACGAACTGGAAGAGCGAATACATAGGCTACCGAACCAGAGTCAGAATGAGGACGAAGGCGGCCACGGAACCGGCGAGGCCCACCAGAGCGGGCACGACGTGCATACGCAGGCGCGCCATGACCGATTCCACCACGCCCACGAGGCAGGCGACGCAGGCCGTGCCGAAAAGCGAGGTCGCGGCATGGGCGAAGAAGGGCATGGGCGGAATGACGAGGCCGATGAGCAGCGTGGAGAATATCCACAGCTTCACGGCGGAACCGTAGAGAACGAAGGCCATGTTGGGCCCGGAATGATCGAGCACCATGACTTCGTGTATCATGGTGAGTTCCAGGTGCGTGGTGGGATCGTCCACGGGAATGCGGCAGTTTTCCAGCAGAAGCAGCACGCCCATGACGAAGATGAGCAGCACAAGTTCCGGCCTGCCGTGCAGCCAGGCCTTGACCGGAAAGCCGTTGAACAGCGCGGAGAGGGTGAGGTTGTCTTCTCCCATGCTGCCCGCCGTGCCGATGAGGGCGAGGAAGGCGAGGAAGAGCACGGGTTCCGCTATGGCGCCGAACAGCGCCTCGCGGCTTGCGCCCATGCCCTCGAAGGGAGAGCCGGTATCAAGCGCGGCAAGCACCGTGGCGAAGCGCCCCATGCCCAGAAGGTAGGCGCAGAGCATGAAATCGCCCTGAAAGGCGAAGGGAGAGGCCGCACCGCCGAGGGGCAGCAGGGCGAGCGCCGCCACGGCCGAGGCCATGGCGATGACGGGCCCGGCGCAGAACACCCAGGTGGTTCCTTCGCCCAGGACTTCGCCTTTTTTGAGCAGCTTGATGATGTCGTAATAGGGCTGGAGCACGGGTTTGCCGTGCCTGCCTGCGAAAAGCGCCTTGACCTTGGCGATGATGCCGAGGGGCAGCGGCGCAAGCACGAGCGCCAGCGTAAAATGCGCAAGGTAAAGCTGCATATCCATTATGCCACCCCCCAGATGAGAAGCGCCACCAGCGTGATGAGGATATAGAGGATATAGATGTTGACCAGGCCGTTCTGCACGATTTTAAGCGCGTTGCAGGCGCGTTCCATGAGCTGGAACAGCGGCGTGTAGCCCTTGCTGCGCACCACGTCCGGCGCTTCCACCCCCAGCGAGGCGCGGGCGGGGAACAGCCCTTCGCCCTTGACGGAGCGCACCTTCGTGCCCATGACCGGCCCGAAGATGCGGGCCGCCGGTTCCACGAACGAGGCGGGCGTGTACTGTATGCGGCTTGTGCCGTACTGGTAGCCGCAGCCCCACACGGGAGAGCGCTTCACGCCCCTGCGCAGAAGAAGCGCGCGGCGCACGAGCACCAGTATGAGCACCAGGCCGATGCCGGCCCAGCCGAACAGCGAAACGCGGTAAAGCAGGCTTTCCGTCTGCGCGATGGCAACGCGCGCGCCTTCCACCACGCCCTGATGCATGGCGGGAATGAAGTCCAGCGTGGGCTGCACCATGGAAAAGGCCAGAGGCGCGAAAAGGCCGCAGAGCACGCAGGCCGCCGCCGGAATGCACAGAGGCATGAGATGCCGGTTTTCCGGCACATGGGGTTCGGCGGCAAAGTGGGTGCGCGCCTGCCCGAGGAAGGTCATGCCGTAGGCCTTGATGTACACCGCGGCGGAAATGCCGCTCGTAAGCATGAGGGCCGTCATGCAGGCTATCATGGCGATTTTCTGCTCAAGGCCCGGAAGCTTCAGCGAGCCTATCATGGACATGGAAAGCACGAATTCCCCGGCAAAGCCGTTGAAGGGCGGCAGGCAGGCGATGGAGGCCGCCCCCAGAGCGAAGAGCGCGCCCAAAAGCGGCATACGCTTCTGCAGCCCGCCGAGGCGCGCCATGTCCACCGTGCCCACGGCGTGCAGCACTTCGCCCGCGCACAGAAAGAGCAGCCCCTTGAAGGCGGAGTGGTTAAGCATGTGGAAAAGGCAGCCGGAAAAGCCCAGCGCCGCCGTCCACGCGCTGCCGTTGTGTATGCCCACAAGCCCGATGCCCGCGCCCATGAGCATGATGCCCATGTTCTCCACGCTGGAATAGGCGAGCAGCCTTTTCAGATGACTCTGGGCAAGGGCCTTCAAGATGCCCATGAGCGCGGTGAGCGCCCCCATGGCCATGAGCAGCCAGCCCCACCACAGAGGCATGGAGGTGGCGGGCCCGAAGAAGTCGAAGGAGCGGATGATGCCGTACAGGCCCGCGTTCAGCATGGCGCCGGAAAGCAGCGCGGAAACGTGGCTCGGCGCGGCGGGATGCGCTTCCGGCAGCCATACATGCAGGGGCGCAAGCCCCGCCTTGGCCCCGAAGCCGAAAAGAGAAAGCAGAAACAGCGCCGTGGCGTTGGCAGGCTGATGCACGGCCATGGCCGAGAAGAACGTGGAGCCGCTCTCCTGCCACAGCAGGGCGAAGAACGCAATGAGCAGCACCGCGCCCAGATGCGCCGCCACAAGGTACACCCAGGAGGCATCCTGCACCAGACGGTCGCGGTCGTTGAAGTCGATGAGGAAGAAGGGCGAAAGCGACATGATTTCCCATGCCAGCATGAAGAACACCGCGTCACGCGCCGTCATCACGCACGTCATGCCCAGAAGCAGCAGCAGGTAGAAGAACCAGTGCGCCCCGAGATTGTGCTCGGAAGGATCGCTGTGACGGAGCGAAACGCAGCCCGAAAGCGCGCAGGTTATCCCCAGCACGAATACCGGCAGCAGAAAAAGCCGGGAAAGAGGGTCCAGCCCCAGAGCAAACGCCCCGAAAGGCAGCCCCCACGGCAGAAGAAAGCTTTCCGCGCTGCTCCAGCCGCCGGAAAAAAGACCGTGCAGCCCCATCAGGCACGCAACCGCTGCGGCCCCCGGACCGATAAGGTTGGCCGTTCTGTTGGTGGAGGCGCTTACCGGACGCAGAGCTGTAAGCCCCGTGATAAGCGCGCCCGCAACCATGACCAGAAGGGCGAGAAGAAAACTGTCCATACATTCCCCACAATGCTAGACGTGAAGTATCTTGCGAAAAAACGAGGCGGCCACACGTTAGACCTCTTGTTCGGAAAAGGCAAGCGCAGGAAGGGGTTGTGCACGACGTGACAAGGCGGGAAAGGCAGGAAGAAGGGAAAGGCAGGCGGGGCGCCGCCCCGCACCCCGCCGGGGGAAATGATTTCCCCCGGCCCCCTCGTCCGGCAGAAAGGGCGGCCGGGGCATTCCTCCGACTCGCGGCTGTTCTGGAAGGCGGTCCGCGCGGAAGGCGCAGGCTTTTGCCGCTTCCTTGCGGGAGGGGGTGCGCGGAAGGTATGCTCCCTCCGCACGCTGTCTGCCCGGCAGGGCAGGGCGCGGAAAGTTTTGCCGTGCCGTCTTGCCGTCGGATGCGGAAAGGCCCGGCATACGGCGTTCAGGCGGCAATCTCCGTGTGAGCGCGTCCTTCGGACCCGCTCACGCAGGCCGACTCCGTCCCGGCGTTGCCGGGCCGTCGTGTCAAAGGAAGGGATTGCAAGAGCAGGGGAGCGTTGTACCTGGGCATGGGCTTCATGCTGCCTTTGTTCGAGCACAACGCTCTTTCAACGCCCTGTCCGGCCTTTGCTGGCGGCGGCATGTCCCTGAGCGGCGCTTCCTTCTGCTTTTGTTGGTAAAGAAATAACGCTTTCCTGGCGCTCCAGGGCCCCCGGACGCCTTCGGGTACCCGGGTCGCGAGGGGCGCGCAGGCGGAATTTACTTCCGCCGTAAGCAAGGCCCGAGTCGTGCAGGCCCCGCGCTCGTACAGTGTGTCCTGTACAGACGGGCCGTTGTGATACCCGGGCGATGGTGTCGCCCCCGGGTGCCTCGGGCATCCGGGCCGCGAGGGACGCGCAGGCGGAATTCACTTCCGCCGTAAGCAAGGCCCGAGTCGTGCAGACCCCGCGCTCGTACAGTGTGTCCTGTACAGACGGGCCGTTGTGATACCCGGGCGATGGTGTCGCCCCCGGGTGCCTCGGGCACCCGGGCCGCGAGGGGCGCGCAGGCGGAATTCACTTCCGCCGTAAGCAAGGCCCGAGTCGTGCAGGCCCCGTGCTCGTACAGTGTGTCCTGTACAGACGGGCCGTTGTGATACCCGGGCGATGGTGTCGCCCCCGGGTGCCTCGGGCACCCGGGCCGCGAGGGGCGCGCAGGCGGAATTCACTTCCGCCGTAAGCAAGGCCCGAGTCGTGCAGGCCCCGCGCTCGTACAGTGTGTCCTGTACAGACGGGCTGTTGTGATACCCGGGCGATGGTGTCGCCCCCGGACGCCTTCGGGCGGCCGGGCCGGCGGCTGTGCATGGCCGCAATTCACTTGCGGCGTAAAAGGAAACAGCCGCCGTGCAGGCGTTTTTCCTTTCTTCGGGCTTTCAACATTTTGAAAGGAATGGTTACACTGTCCGAAAATCCGCATCCCGCAGGCAAAAAGAGCGCTATCCACATGGTTTGCCATGTTTTTTGCACTTGCGTTACGCCGCATCTCCGGCATACAGTGGCCCCGTTGCAGGCGCGTTATGCGCCCCCTTTCTTCAACGTCAGACCCGTCACGGGCACATGTGCCCCGTAAGGAGAAAACATGCGTCTTTCCCGTTATTGCGCTTTTTTGCTTCTGGCTCTCTGCCTTCTTCTTTCCGCTCCGGCGCTCGAAGCCCGGCCCGCTTCGGGCAGCGTTTCCCCTGCGGAAGCTGCCTCTCTGCTTGAGGAATACAAAAACGACCTGGTTTTTCTTGATGTGAGAACGGCAGGGGAATTCCGCGTGGGGCACGCGCCCGGCGCGCTTCATATTCCGGTGAGCGAACTGCACGGCCGCATGAACGAAGTGCCGGAAGGAAAGCCCATGCTCATTCTCTGCCGTTCCGGCAGACGTGCGGCCGCGGCCTTCGAGATGCTTCAAAAGGCCGGTCGTTCCATGGAAAACGTGTGGTATCTCTCGGGCTATACCGACTACGCTTCCGGTACGCCGCATTTTCATGAATAGGCCCCTGCAGGCGTTACCGCCGTATTCCCCGCCGGGTGCGTGGCAGCCATCTGCCGGCATCCGGCTTTTTTTGCGCCCTGGGGAGAAAGGTTGCGTTCCTTCCCCTGTTCCGGGACGGGGATGCGCCCGTCCGTCGCGCAGGGTTCTGCGGATCTGCCGGAAGGCGGGGCGGACCTTTTCTTCGTTTCCCCGGGGCGGAAAGCTGCCGGCATGATCCGCCGTGCAGGCAGGGGAGGGCGGAAAAGCCGTGTGCCGCTCTGGGGAAAGGGTGCGGAACTGTCGGTTTTTGTCCGACTTTTCCATGTTGTTTTGAGCGGAGAGGCTGCCGTGCGGAGAAAGGGCGCGGCCCCCTGTGCGCGCAGGCTCCGGCGGAACGGCATGGAAAGGATTGTCCGGGTACACGCCGGCGGGGGGCCGCCGGGCGTTTTTCTGCGTGAGGCGCACAGTCCTCTGCGGGAAGGAAAAGGGCATAAAAAAAGCCCCCGGAGGACCGGGGGCCTGAGAATCAATGGTTCTGCTTGCGCAGGTAGGCGGGGCTGTCGTCTTCCTCTATGGTGAAATCCTCCGCCGGTTCCTGATACTGCTTCGCCCGTTCTCTGTAACGCAGATAGGTGGGGATGTCGGTATCGTCCTGCGGATAGTCGCCGGGAAGCCGATGCCGGGAGAGAATGACCGTGGCGTCGCGGTGACGGCCCTGATGCGGATAGCCCGCAGGCGCGGCGTTCGTTTCGGTGCGCGTGTCGCTCATGGTCACCACGGTGCCCTGGTTCTTCACCGGCTTTTCCGTGACGGGTTCGATGCCCGTGGCGATGACCGTGATACGGATTTCCTCGCTGCAGCTTTCGTCCAGAGACATGGCCACCACGATTTCCGGGTCTTCCCCGTTGGCGCCGCGCGCCGCTTCTTCAATGTAGGACGCGGCGGTGCTGAATTCGTCCATGCCGAGGTCTTCGTTGGCCGTGATGTTGACGAGCATGGCCTTGCAGCCCGTGATGGAAAGGTCTTCCAGAAGGGGGCTGGTAATGGCGCGCTTTGCCGCATCAAGGGCGCGGTTGTCGCCCGAGGCGCGGCCTTCGCCCATGAGAGCCATGCCCTGACGGCTCATGACGGTGCGCACGTCGGCAAAGTCGGCGTTGATGAGGCCGGGTTTGGTGATGAGGTCCGTCACGCCGCGCACGGCATCATAGAGCACGTCGTCGGCCTTCTTCAGCATTTCCGTCACCTTGGCGTTCTTCGGCGCGATGGCGAGCAGGCGGTCGTTGGGAATGATGACCAGGCTGTCCACATGCTGGCGCAGTTCGTCGATGCCCTTGAGCGCCGCCTTCATGCGCTTTTCGCCTTCAAAACGGAAGGGCTTCGTCACCACGCCCACGGTGAGCACGCCCTTTTCCTTGGCCACCTTGGCGATGACCGGGGCCGCGCCCGTGCCCGTGCCGCCGCCCATGCCGGCGGTGACGAACACCATGTCCGCTCCGTCCACGGCGCGGCGGATGTCTTCCACGCTTTCTTCGGCCGCGGCCTGGCCCACTTCGGGCTTCGCGCCCGCGCCGAGACCGCGCGTGAGTTCCTTGCCGAGCTGGATGTGCTCTTCGGCAAGAGAACGGGAAAGCGCCTGCATGTCGGTGTTGGCGCAGATGAAGGACACCCCTTCGAGGCGGGAATTGATCATGTTCTGCACGGCGTTGCCGCCGCCCCCGCCTACGCCGATGACTTTGATTTTTGCGCCCTGTTCTGTATCGGGAACCATATCGTCCATAGTATTGTGCTCCGGGTATTCGACTGATTGACTTAACGGATGTCTCCGAACCAGCGCTTCATGCGTTCCCACACCCCGTGGAACATGCTGGATTCGGCGGCGGAAGAAGGCGCGCTGGCGAAACGTGCGGGCATTTCTTCGGCTTCTTTTTCCGCTCCATAGAAAAGCAGGCCCACGGCCGTGGCGAACTTGGGATTGTTGATGACATCCTTGAGGCCGCCCACGTTGCGCGGATACCCCAGCCTCGTGGGAAGCTGGAAGATTTCCTCCGCCAGTTCGGCGCAGCCCGGAATGAGAGCCGCGCCGCCCGTGAGCACCACACCCGCTCCGAGCTGGCGCTTGAGCCCGGAATGTTCCAGCTCCTGATACACGAGCGCAAGGATTTCTTCCATGCGGGGTTCGCAGATTTCGGCAAGCACGCGGCGTTCCACCGTGCGCGAGGGCCGGCCGCCCACCCCGGGCACCTCGATGGTCTCGTCGGGCCGGACCATGTCGGTGAGGGCGCAGCCGTATTTGATTTTTATTCTGTCGGCCGCGGAAATGGAGGTCCGCAGACCGAAGGCGATGTCGCTCGTAAGATTGTGGCCGCCGAGGGCCACCGCTCCCGTATGCTTTATGGCGTTGTTGACGAATATGGCTATGTCGCTCGTGCCGCCGCCGATATCCACGATGGCGACGCCGATCTCACGCTCTTCCTCCGTAAGGATGGACTTGGAGGAGGCCAGAGATTCCAGCACGATGTCGGAAACGTCGAGATCGCTCCTGTTGCAGGAACGGATGATGTTCTGCGCCGAGGTCACGGCGCCCGTGACGATATGCACGTTGGCTTCGAGGCGTACGCCCGACATGCCGATGGGGTTGGCTATGCCGCGCTGCTCGTCCACGATATACCCCTGGGGCAGAATGTGGATGACTTCCCTGTCCATGGGGATGGCCACGGCCTTGGCCGCATCGAGCACGCGCTCCACATCGTGCTGCGTCACTTCGCCGCCGCCCTTGATGGCGATGACCCCGTGACTGTTCACTCCCTTGATGTGGCTGCCCGCAATGCCCGCATATACCGATTTGATCTCACAGCCGGCCATGAGCTCGGCTTCTTCCACGGCTTTGCGGATGGACTGGACGGTCTGGTCGATGTTCACGACGACGCCCTTGCGCAGGCCGTTGGAGGGACTTGTGCCTATCCCGATGATATCTATTCCGTTTTCGGAGGGCTCGCCGACAACGGCGCAGATTTTTGTCGTACCTATGTCAAGGCCGACGATAAGTTCGGATTTTGGCATTGTAAGCTCCCCATGCCCTGAGCATACCTGTGAAAGGAGATGCCTTAGTTAAATACAGACTGGAAAAGAGCAGCACAAAAACGCGGCATTGTCCAGCATTTTTTTCCCGGACAACGTGCCTGCCTCCCTGTGCCGCAACACTCTGAAAGGGACGGGATTCCCGCGTCAGTTGCTGTTTCCTTCCCGTTCGTTCTGCGCCTTGGTCATCCATACCTGCCCGTCGGCGGCGCGGATGCTGGTGACCATGACGGTTTCCTTTCTCTTTTCAATATCGGTAACGACCGAGGCGATGCGCTTCAGGTTGTCCTTCCAGTTTTCCACGCCGATGCTCAGCCGCAGCCGCCGTGTTTCCCAGTAGAGCTCGAAGCCTCCGCCCGCGCTCAATCGTATCCATGAAATCTGGGAAATGTCAAAGGGGAACCCCGCATGGCGGAATTCTTCCACGAACTGCGCCACCAGCGGCAGGGCCTCCTCGCCGCCGGGGCCTATTTCCAGCACGGGCAGGGAACGGAAGTTTTCCGTGGTTACGGGCGCGATGATCTGCCCCTGGGCGTTGATGTAGTAGAGCGTGTTCTCCTTGCGCGCGCAGAAAAGCGGCACGCGCTCTTTAATGGTGATGACGAACGATCCGGGAAGTTCCCGCCTTATGGAAACATGTTCTATCCACGGGTTGGAAACCAGCTTCTGTTCCGCTTCGTGCACGTTCACCAGCAGGCTGTTCTCGCCCTTGCGTATGCCGCACGCTTCCAGAATGTCCGCCGTCTTTATCTGGCTGTTGCCCGTGACGCTCACGTTCTGAATGGTGAAGTAGGCGCTTGTGGTGCAGAAGTTCCATGCCTTCACAAGCCCTGCGGCCGCGCTGTAGATGAAGACCCCCGCAAGCGCAAAGAGCAGACTCCAGCGGATGAGGCGCAGAAAGCCCTTTGCGCTGACATGCACGGAGGGAAGACGCATGGAGGAGGAACGGCGCGACTTTTTCGGCGCTTCCCTGGTCTTTTTGCGGTTCGCGCCGCTTCTTCTCTGCCTCGGGGAGCTTTCCGCGGCGCTCTTTCTCTTCTGGGCGTAGGAATTGCGGCGGCTCGGACGGTTCAGGAAGGACATGGCGGCCACTCCCTGACTTCCATCTGAAGCTTCACGCCGAAGGTGTTCCGCACCGCGCGTTTTGCCTCGTCGATGAGCAGAAGCGCGTCTTCGCTCGTGCCCGGTATGCCGCAGCGCGTGTCGTGCACCAGAAAATTGGCGTGCATGGGGGAAAAGTACAGCGCCCCGCGCCTTCTGCCCTTCATGCCCGCCTGATCCAGCAGTCTGCCCGCGGATTCTCCTTCCGGGTTCTGGAAGACGCAGCCCGCCGTGTGCTCATGCACGGGCTGGCCCGCCTTCTTGCGCAGGAAGTTTTCCCTCATGCGGGCGCGCACGGCTTCGGGCGCGTCCGCCGCAAGGGAAAGCACGGCGGAAACGCTCATGTACCACGCGCAGGGTTCGGCAAGGGAAAAATGCCGGTACTGCGCCATCCAGCCTTCGGGGGAAAGGGTGTGCAGGCCCTTTTCCGGCGTGAAAACGGAAAGGGAACGCAGAAGAGGGGCCGTGCTGCACCCGTAGGCGCCCGCGTTCATGGCCACCGCTCCGCCGAGGCGGCCGGGAAGCCCCACGAGGCCTTCCAGCCCGGAAAGTCCCCTTTTCGCGCACCAGGCAAGCAGCCGGGGCATGGGCGTGCCTGTCCCGGCGCGGAAAAGGACGCGCCGCGCCCCGTTCACCTCTTCTTCTCCCAGAATCTCGGGTTCCGCATCCTTCGACCCGAAAAGGGGCCGGAGCACGGTGATGGGCAGCTCGCCGTCGTGAATGAGCAGGTTGCTCCCTCCGCCGAGCACGCAGGGCAGCCCCCCCGTTTCGGCAAGCGCATGAGGAAGGCGTTCGCAGTCTTCGGGAGTGTACAGCCGTATTTCGGCAAGGGCGCTGCCCCCGAGCCGGAGCGTGGTGAGCGGAGCGAGGGCGGGGCGGGGGGTGATGATCACGCCATGTTCTCCAGTACCCGGGGGCCTACGGTGGTTACGCTGCCCGCACCCTGGGTGATGAGCACGTCGCCGGGCCGCAGTTCTTCCCCGAGGGCGTCCACGATTTCGTCGAAGGTGGGTTTATAGGTGACGTCGGTTCTGGAGAACTGACGTATGCCGAGGGCGAGGTTCACGCCGTTCACGCCGGGAATGGGCGACTCGCTCGCAGGATAGATTTCCGTGAGGTAGAGCTTGTCCACGTTCTCGAAGGTGCGGCAGAATTCTCCGAACAGAGCCTGCGTGCGGGAGAAGCGGTGCGGCTGGAACACCATGACGAGCCGCCTCCCCGGGAAGACCTGGCGCGCCGTGCGTATGGTGGCCTGGATTTCCGTGGGATGATGGCCGTAGTCGTCGATGACGGTGATGCCGTTCTTTTCGCCCTTGAGCTCGAAGCGGCGGCCCACGCCGGAGAAGCCCGCAAGGCCTTCGGCGCATTTTTCCGGGGAGATGCCCGCCTGAAGCGCCACGCCGATGGCCGCGAGCGCGTTCAGAATATTGTGACGCCCGGGCTGGGAAAGGGTGACGTTTTCAAGAAGCTTCTTTTCCTGCCCGTCGCGGTCGCGCATCCAGACATGGAAACGGCTCATCGCCCCGCATTCCGCGATTTCGCCGCGGATGCGGCAGTCCCTGCCGAAGCCGTAGGTGATGAAGGGGCGCTTGATGCGGGGGATGAGGCGGCGCACGCCCGGGTCGTCGCCGCAGATGACGTTCATGCCGTAGAAGGGAACCTTGTTCATGAAGGCCGCAAAGGCATCGTCGATGGCTTCCTGGGTGCCGTAGTGGTCGATGTGGTCGTAATCCACGTTGGTCACCACGTTGATGATGGGGAAGAGGCAGAGGAAGGAACCGTCGGATTCATCCGATTCCGCAATGAGGTATTCGCCCTGCCCGAGGTGACCGTTGGAGCGGTAGGCGTTGAACAGGCCGCCGATGATGACCGTGGGGTCCAGACCCGCGGCGTCGAAGATGGAGGCCGTGAGCGAGGTGGTGGTGGTTTTGCCGTGCGTGCCCGCCACGGCGATGCCCGTGCGCAGGCGCATGAGTTCGGCCAGCATTTCCGCACGGGGAATCACGGGGATGCCCCTTTCCCGCGCGGCCTGCACTTCGGGGTTGTAGTCGGAAACGGCGGAGGAGCGCACCACCACCTGGGCGTCGCCCAGATTTTCGGCCGCGTGCCCGGTGTGGATAACGGCGCCGAGCGCGCGCAGGCGCTGCACCGTGGCGCCGGTGGAAAGATCGGAACCGTGAACGCTGTAGCCCAGGTTGAGGAGAACCTCGGCAATGCCGCTCATGCCGGAACCGCCGATGCCTATCATGTGTATGGCGCGGATTTTATTGTTCATATATCACCGTACGCTTACTTTTGAGTGTTGGGTATGAGCCTGAGCAGTTCGTCGGCCACATCGCTTGCCGCCTGCGGCCGCGCCAGGGAAAGCGCGCCTTTGCGCATGGCGGCGAGGCGGTTTTTGTCCTTGAGAAGGTCGATGAGCATGGGGGCAAGGCTTTTTTCCTCGCACATGCGCTGCGCGTCCTTCTGCGGCAGAAGAATGCCGCCGCCCGCATCCTGCATGGCGCGGGCGTTGCCCGTCTGATGGTCGTGTGCGGCGAAGGGGAAGGGAATGAGCACCGAAGGCGTGCCCGTGGCCGCAAGTTCCGCAAGGCTGGTGGCTCCGGCGCGGCACAGGGCAAGGGTGCTTGAGGCGTAGACCGCGGCCATGTCGTGAATGAAGGGCCGCACGATTTCATCCGTTTCTTCCGCGCTGAAGCCCGCTTCCAGGTAGCCGAGGCGCACGTTTTCGTATTCGCCCGCACCCGTCTGATGCACGATGTCGACGCCTGCCTCCCGCAGGGCGGGAAGCATGGATATGACCATGTTGTTGATGGCCCGCGCGCCCTGAGAGCCGCCCATGACGAGCAGCCTCATGCCGCCTTCCCTTTCTTCTTCTCCGAGGGCGGCGATGCCCGCGCGGATGGGATTGCCCGTGAGCACGCAGCGTTCCGGGGGGAAGGAGGGATCGTCGCTTCTCTGCGGCCAGGAAAGGCAGATGCGCTTCACCATGCGGCCGAGAATCCTGTTGGCCGCGCCGGGCACGGCGTTCTGCTCATGCAGGGCGCAGGGGCGGCCGAGAAGGCAGGCCGCGAACACCGAGGCGAAGGCGGCGTAACCGCCGAAGCCCATGACGGCGTCGGGCCGGAAGGAACGCACGATGAAAAGCGCCTTCCACACGCCCGCCAGCATGGCCGCGCCTGCGGAAAGGGCCTTGAAGCCGCGGCCCAGAAAGCCCCGGACCGGAAGCCCCCTGAAGGGAACGCCCGCCCGGGCGGCGAGTTCCTTTTCCGGGCCGTACATGCCGCCCACGAAGAGCAGTTCCACATCGGGATGTTTCTTTCTGAGAGCCTCGGCTACGGCCAGAGCGGGAAAGATGTGCCCGCCCGTGCCTCCGGTGGTGATGATGATGCGAAAAGGCATGCGCCTACTCCCGTACGGTTCGTGAATAGTTGAGCAGCAGCCCTGCGCAGATCATGTTGGCAAGCAGGCTGCTGCCGCCGTAACTGATGAACGGCATGGCAATGCCCTTGGGCGGGACGTTGCCGAGAATGACGGCCATGTTGAGCAGAAAACTCAGCGCGATGACCAGCGTGAGCCCGTAGGCCGTGAGCCTGTCGCGCAGGTTCCGCTGGCCGAGAACCACGCGATAGCAGCGGTAGAAGAAGAGCGCGAACAGCACCATGACCACGGTGATGCCCAGAAAGCCCGTTTCCTCGCCCACCACGGACATGATGAAGTCGTTGTGGGCTTCGGGCAGGTACACGGTTTTCTGTATGCTGCCGCCGAGCCCCACGCCGAAGATGCCGCCGCTGCCGAGCGCAAGCAGGCTCTGCACTATCTGATAGCCCGAGCCTCTGGCGTTGGCGAAGGGTTCGAGGTAGGCCGTCCAGCGCGCCCAGCGGTAGGGTTCCACAATGATGAGCGCGACCACCAGCACGGCGGCGATGACGAGCACCATCATGAGATACCAGCCCCGCGTGCCCCCGCCGAGGCACATGAAGAAGAGTATGGTCAGCATGATGATGGTGCCGCCGAGGTCGGGCTGGAGCACGAGCAGCGCGCAGATGAGCAGGGTGATGAGCGTGGGCGGCAGAAGGCCGCGGCTGAATTCGCGTATCATGCTCTGCTTGCTGCTCATGAAGTAGGCCAGGTACATCACGAGCGCGATGCGGGCGAACTCCATGGGCTGCACCATCATGAAGTGCAGGTCGAGCCAGCGCTGCGCGCCGTTGATGACGGGGCCTATGAGCAGGCACAATACGAGCAGCACGATGACCGTGGCGATGCCCCAGTAATGGAGCTTGTTGATGAACGAGCGCGGAAGCCAGCAGAGGAGCGCCACGAAAATGCCGCCGAGCAGCATGGTCTGAAGCTGACGGTGGAAGAAGTGGTAGGATTCGTTGTAGGTGCGCTGGCTGATGGGCCCGCTTGCGGAAAGAACCGCCACAAGGCCGACGCACAGAAGCAGAAGCAGCAGGGCGAGCAGCCACCAGTCCACCGGGCCGAAGGGCATTTCCGGTTCGGGAGCGGGCTGTTTTTTCTTGCGCAGGTTCATGGGCAGTCCTTGTTTCTGAATGTCTTCCCCGGAAGGGAGTTTTTCCGCAGCGCGGGGGAAATGCCCGCCGGAAGCGGGCTTCTCTTACGAGGTTCAGGCCTCTTCCTTCTGCATGCGCAGCACGAGATCGCGGAAATGGTCGCCTCTTTCCAGGTAGTTTTTATACTGGTCGTAGCTGGAGGTGGCCGGAGCGAGGAGCACCGTGTCTCCTTCCTCGGCAAGGCTGCGGGCGCGGGCGAGGGCTTCGTCCATGGTTTCATCCCAGCTTACGGGCACGGTATCCTTCCAGGCGGGTTCGAAATGCTCGCGCGAGGCGCCGTACAGGGCCACGGCGCGCACATGCTTTGCCAGGAGGGGCTTCATGCCTTCCACATCGCCGCCCTTGAACTTGCCGCCGGCAAGCAGGACGACGGGCCTCTCGAAGGAGGCGAGCGCCACCTTGAGCGCTTCGATGGTGGTGCACTTGGAATCGTTCACATAGCGCACGCCCGCAATGTCCGCGATATGTTCGAGCCTGTGGGCGATGGGCGCAAACTCCCGCATGGCACGCGCCGCCTCTTCCTCCGTGACGCCGAAGGGGGAGACGGCAAGAAAGGCGGCTTCCGCATTGCTCTGATTGTGCGCGCCGATGAGCCTTGTTTCCGGGAAGGGATGCGCCCCGGGCGTGAGGAAGAGAACGCGCGCCTTCATGCCGAACTTTTCCGGCAGGCTGCGGAGCGTGGGGGAAAGAACGGCGATGTCTTCTTCCGTCTGATGGGAGAAGAGGCGCATCTTCGCCTCGGTGTATTCTTCCATGTCCTTGTGGAAGTCGAGGTGATTTTCGGAAATGTTGAGCAGCACGCCCACGCGGGGGTGCAGGGTGGAGCAGGTCTGGAGCTGGAAGCTGGAAAGTTCGAGCACCACCACGTCGGCCCTCGGTTCCCCGTGCCTTCTGGCGAGCACATACTCCGAAAGCGGCACGCCGATGTTGCCGCCCGTGAACACGCGGAGACCGTGTGCCTTCAGCATGGCGGAAATGATGCTCGTGGTGGTCGTTTTGCCGCTGGTTCCCGTAACGCCGATGACGGGTTCGCCTTCCAGCAGTCGCCAGGCAAGTTCGGTTTCCGCCATGATGCCGGCCTTCGCGCCGTCCGCCCCTGCGGACAGAAGAGGCTCGATGACGGCTTTCGCCGCGCCGGGGCTGGGAATGACGAGGTCCACCCCTTCAAAGTAGGCGGAAACGTGTTCCCCGCCGAGGACGGGAATACCGTTTTCCTTCAGCCATGCGGAAAAGTCCGCAGGCATGTTTTCCGGGGTCTTTTCCAGAAGGCGCACCGCTGCGCCTTCCTCATGCAGCAGGCGGACGGCGGCTCTGCCGCTTCTGCCCGCGCCCACCACGGCGACGCTTCTGCCGGAAAGGGAAAAGAGAGACATGGCCCACCTCAGCGCAGTTTAAGGACGGAAAGGGAAATGATGGCCAGAAGGACGGAAATGATCCAGAAGCGCACGATGATTTTCGATTCCGGCAGAGGGTGTTCCCCCTTCTGGAAGTGATGGTGCAGAGGCGTCATGCGGAACAGCCTTCTGCCGTGCGTGGCCTTGAAGAAGCCCACCTGCATGATGACGGACACCGTTTCCATGACGAACACGCCGCCCGCCACGATGAGAATGAGTTCCTGCTTGCACAGCACGGCCAGAAAGCCCAGCACGCCGCCGAGGCTGAGGGAACCCACGTCGCCCATGAAGACCTGGGCCGGGAAGCAGTTGAACCACAGAAAGCCCAGGCCCGCGCCCATGAGCGCGCAGCAGAACACCGTGACCTCGCCCACGCCCGGCACGGCGGGAACCTGAAGGTACTGGGCGAAGCTGGCGTGGCCCGCCACATAGATGAAGATGGCATACACCATGAAGCACATCACCGCGGGCAGTATGGCCAGACCGTCCAGCCCGTCGGTGAGGTTCACGGCGTTGGATGAGGCGATGAGCACCACCACGGCGAACACCACGTAGAACATGCCCAGATCGGGCATGAACTGTTTGAAGAACGGCACGGAAAGCTTGCTGGAATAGGCCGGTTCCATGAGCAGCAGGCTTATGGCGACCACCGACACGACGATGAGCCCCAGCATCTTGGCGCGGGGGGAGAGCCCCTTGTTTTCGTGATGGCGTATCTTGGTGTAGTCGTCCACGAATCCCACCGCGCCGAATCCCACGAAGACCAGCATGGTGAGCCAGATGTACACGTTGGCAAGGTCCGCCCACAGAAGGGTGGACACGATGGCCCCGGCCATGATGAGCAGCCCGCCCATGGTGGGCGTGCCCGCCTTGGCCTGATGTTCCGGCACATAGGAAAGTATGGGCTGCCCCACCTTGAGCGCCGTAAGCTTTTTCAGAAACCACGGCCCGGTAAGTATGGTGAAGAGCAGGGCGCAGATGAGCGCCCCCGCCGAGCGGAAGGTGATGTAGCGGAACACGTTCAGCAGGGAGACATCCTGACTGAAGGGGACGAGCAGGTTATAGAGCATGGTTTTTCCGTTCCATGAAAAGAGTGACGAGGCGTTCCATACGGTTGACGCGCGAGCCCTTGAAGATCACAAGGCCCTTCCGGGCGTTGCCCCGGCCCTGTTCCCAGCGCCCGAAGGCGGGAAGAAAATCCTCCGGTTCGGGCACGACGGCGAAAAATCCCGGAAAGTCGAGGCTTTTCAGCCCCTTTTCCACCTCTGCGGCATGGCCGCCCACCCAGAACACGGCCTTGCAGCCCGTGCGGGCGAGTTCTCTGCCGAGCTGTTCGTGCTCTTCTTCCGCCACGCTGCCGAGTTCCCCCATGGCGCCCATGACGCAGACGAAGTCCTTTCCGTCCGCAAGTTCCGCCGCCGCCTCCAGCATGCGCCGGGCGGAAAGAGGATTGGCGTTGTAGGTGTCGTCGATGACCGTCCAGCCCGGTATTTCGTGCTTTGCGAAGCGCTGGGCAGGGAAGGGGGCGCTTTCCACGCCTTTTTGTATGGCTTCCGCATCCAGGCCGAAAAGACGGGCCGCGGCCGCGGCCGCAAGGATGTTTTCCGCCGCGTACGGCCCGGAAAGGGCGCATGTCACGGTGAGCTCTTCGCCGTCGAGTTCCAGACGGTAGTGTCCCCGGCCGTTTTCGTCAAGTCCGAGATACCCCGCCCTGTAGGGAACGTCCTTTCCTTTAATGGAAAAGAAGACGGTGTCGGGGCGCAGGGCGCGGGCCTCCTTCGCAAGGTCGTCGTAATCGGCGCTCACGAGGGCCATGCCGCCTTCTGCCAGGTGTGCGAGAAGGCGCGATTTGTAGTAGGCCGTGCCCCTGTCGCCGAGGCCCAGAGAGTGGCCTGCGCCCACGTTGAGAATGATGGCGAGATCGGGCTGAAGCACGGGCCCGAGTTCGTCCATGTCGTTCGGGTGACTGATGCCCGCTTCCATGACCCAGAAGGCCTCGTCGCCGTCCGTCGAGAGCATGGAGACGGGCATACCTATCTGCGAGTTCAGGTTCATGCGGTTGCGCGCCGTCTTGCCCGCCATGGAGAGGATGTGGGCCAGCAGTTCCTTGGTGGTCGTTTTCCCCGCCGTGCCGGTGATGCCCGCCACGCGGCCCGGGAAGGCGAGCCGCCAGGCATGGGCCATGCGCCCGAGCGCGGCCGTGCTGTTTTCCACCAGAAGCACGGGGGCGACCGGCCTGCCGCCGAAGGGATCGCGTTCGGCAAGCACGGCCGAGGCCCCGGCCCCGACCGCCGCTTCGGCAAAGTCATGCCCGTCCGCGCGTTCGCCGCGCAGGGCGACGAAAATGTCGCCGGGCTTCGCCTGCCGGTTGTCCGTGCAGGCTCCCGTGAGCGTGACGGAAGAAGGGTGGAGAACCGTGGCCTGTGCGTGCCTTGCGGCCTGTTCCAGCGTCATCTGCACGAGATCAGCTCCTTGAGTATTTCCTGGTCACTGAAGTGATGCTTCGTGGTCCCGATGATCTGATAGTCTTCATGCCCCTTGCCCGCCACGAGCAGCGCGTCGCCGGGCCGCAGCAGGCCCACGGCAAGCTCGAGCGCCTTGCGGCGGTCGGCCTCGCGGTAGACGTGGCGCGCTTTTTCCAGACCGGGCATGATGTCGTCGATGATGGCTTCCGGGTCTTCCGTGCGGGGATTGTCGGAAGTGACGATGGCGATGTCGCTCATTTCCGCCACGGCTTCGCCCATGAGCGGGCGCTTGGTGCGGTCTCTGTCGCCGCCGCAGCCGAACACCGTGATGAGGCGGGCAAAGCGCGCGGCGCGCAGGGTTTTGAGCACATGGATGAGGGCGTCGGGCGTGTGGGCGTAATCCACGAACACGCCGGTCTGCGCGCCCGCCATCCAGGTGGCGGAAGGCACGACGATGCGTTCAAGCCTGCCCGGAACCCCCGTGAAGCGGGAAAGGCATTTGAGATCTTCCACGGAAAAGCCCATGCTGAGGGCCAGGCCGCACACCGTGCACAGGTTGTTTGCGTTGTGCAGGCCGATGAGCGGGCTGTGCAGCACCCAGTCGAGCCGCTCCTCGCGGTTCTTCTGCCAGTAGAAATGCAGGGAGAGGCCTTCCGTATCGGCGCGGCGCACGTCGGCCAGCAGGAAGGGGCGGTTCGCAAGCGGGGTGCGTATGCCCACGCCCAGGGCCTGGGGAAATTCCTCCAGCAGCCTGTGGCCGTACGGGTCGTCGTTGGTGATGACCATGGCCTTGCGGCGCAGGGGAAAATCCGCAAAAAGCGCGCGCTTGGCCTGGAAGTAGTTTTCCATGGTCTTGTGATAGTCCAGATGGTCCTGCGTGAGATTGGTGAAGGCCACGGCGCTGAAGTTGATGCCCGCGATGCGCTTCTGATCCACGGCATGGGAGGAAACTTCCATGATCACGGCCTTTGCGCCCGCGTCGCGCATGTCCTTCATGGCGCGGTGCAGGGCGAGGCAGCCCGGCGTGGTGAGGGGGGCGGCCTCCACATGCCCCGGCCAGCGGTAGCTTATGGTGCCCATCACGCCCACGGGAATGCCCCTGGACTTGTAGAGATGTTCCAGCAGGTAGGCGCAGGTGGTCTTGCCGTTGGTGCCCGTGACGGCGATGACCGGCACGTCGCTTTTTTCCGTGCCGAAGCGCGCGGCGGCCAGCGTGCCGAGCATGGCGCGGGAATCTTCGCACAGAAGCCAGGCGTGATCCTTGTCGCCCTTGGTCTTGAGGTTCATCCTCTCCACGCTGCGGGCGGGCGCGACCACCGCCCAGGCGCCTTTTTCCAGCGCCATGCGGATGTGCGCCGCCGTTTTGCTGCGTTCTCCGGGAACGGCGGCGGGAAGGGCCACGAACACGTCGCCCTGTTCCACAAGGCGGGAATCGGTCTGAATATTGCGAAGGCTGGTGCGGAGTTCTTCGCAGAGCTGGGCAGGGGTGATGCGCATGGATTTACTCCTTTGCCGCGGAGGTGTTTTCGGAATCGGGCGGGGTGTCGGTGAGCCACACGGTGCAGGTGCTGTCTTCGCTGATGCGGCTGCCCGGGGCCGGGCTCTGCCTGAGAACGAAGGTGCCGCTGCCCTCCATGGTGGGAATGATGCCGCGCGCCACGCAGGTTTCTATGGTTTTTCTGAGGGTCAGCCCCTGAAGATTGGGCATGAGGGTGTTGTCCGCAATGACCTTGCCGGCCATTTTCTGGGCGCGTTCGCGTTCCTTGCGGGCCTTTTCCGCGCGGTACTTGGCAAGGTTGGCGAGGTAGATGGCGTCTTTCTTGCGCTGTTCCCTCTGGGCGGGGGTGAGCGCCCGTTCCTTTGCCTGCTCGGCCATGGCGAAGGTCACGTCCGGCAGATAGCCGTTGTAGGCCAGCGTGCGCGAGGCCACCTTCTGGAACACGGGCGCGGCGATGGCGCCGCCGTACCCCGTGGTGGTGGGTTCGTCGAGCATGACGTAGATGACGTAGCGCGGTTCGTCCGCAGGAACGATGCCGCCGAAGGAGGCAAGGCGCTTTCTGCTGTAGCCGCGGCCGGAATGGTCGGCCTTCTGGGCCGTGCCCGTCTTGCCCGCCACCCGGAGACCGGGAATGCGGGCGCGGGTGCCCGTGCCGTTGCCGTCTACGGTTTCCTCCATCATCTTGAGCACGGTGCGCGTGGTTCTTTTGGAGAAGATGCGCTGGCCCGAGGCGATTTCGCCCCGGCCCGGTTCGTTCATGACCAGACTGAGCGGCCTGAACTCCCCGCCGTCGGCCAGAATGGTGTAGGCCTGAAGCATCTGGATGCCCGTGACCGAAAGGCTCTGCCCGAAGGAGGTGGACATGAGGTCGAGCTCGCTCCAGTCGCGCGGGGAACGCAGAATGCCCCGGCTTTCGTGAATGCCTATGCCCGTTTTCTGACCGAAGCCCAGACGCGAAAGGTAGGAATGCATCTTGGGCGCGCCCAGCATGAGCCCTATCTTGGCCATGCCGATGTTGCTGGAACGGGAAATGATTTCCGTGGCCGTGAGTTCGCCGTAGGCGTGGGTATCGTCGCGTATGGGCGCGTAGCGGGTGCGCCACACGCCGTTTTCGCAGAAAATCTTGGTGTCGGGCGTGACGAGCTTTTCCTCCAGCGCGGTGGCCATGACCAGCGGCTTGAAGGTGGAACCGGGTTCCAGACCGTCGCCCGCAAGGCGGTTGCGGTAGATGGTGGAGCTTGCCTCCCGGTAGTTGTTGGGATTGAAGAAGGGGTACTGCGCCCAGGCGAGGATTTCCCCGCTCGCCACCTCGGAAACGAGCACGCCGCCCCAGCGCGCGCCCGAGGAGCGCACCGCGTCGGCAATGACGTCTTCGGCGATGAACTGCACCTGCACGTCGATGGTGAGGGTGATGTCCTCCCCGCGCTGGTCCGCGGCTTCTTCCTTCTGGTTCAGAATCTGCTCGGCGGCGTTGCGCGATACGCGGCTTTTCACGCTGGTGCCGCGCAGCCTGTCGTCGTAGGCGAGTTCCACGCCTTCGAGGCCGTGGCTGTCCACCCCCACGAAGCCGAGAAGCTGCCCGGCCAGGTGCCGGTAGGGATACACGCGCTCGAACTCGCGCGAAAGGCCGATGCCGGGAATGCCTTCCTTCTGAATGGCCGTGGCGGTGGCGTCGTCCACCTTGCGGGCCAGCCAGATGAAGGCCTTGTTCTTGCGGAAGGTGGCGGCAAGTTCCGCGGTATCTCTCTTGAGAATGGGGGCGAGGCGTTCGGCCGCGTCGTTGATGTCTTCCATGACGCGGGGGTTCGCGTACACCGACTGGCAGGCCACGCTGCGGGCCAGCACGCGGCCGTTGCGGTCGAGAATGCTGCCGCGCGCCCCTTCGATGACTTCGGTATAGGTATGCTGGCGTTCGGCCATGTCGCTGTACACCGGGCCGAGCAGTACCTGCACCTCGAAGGCGCGGAACCACAGAAGCAGCCAGCAGACGATGAAGATGGCCGCCGCATAGTGGAAGCGTTGCCCGAGCAGCCACAGCCAGCGCGCGCGTATGCGCGAGAACAGCCCTTTGCCGGAGGCGGCAGAGGGCTGACTGGAGGGAAGACGGCGATTGGCGCGTCGCCGCCCCGACAGCCGGGACGACGACGAGGAAGAGCTGTTCGGGCGCATGGGGCTATTTGTTCCTGCCTGCGTTGATGCGGCGTATCTGGCCGGGATCGGCCATGCTCATGCCGAGCTGTTCCGCGGTTTTTCCGAGAACGTAGGGCGAAAGGAGACTGTCGCGTTCCACTTCCAGCTTGGCGACGTGGGCGCGGGCGGAATCCGTCTGCCGCTGCATCTTCTGGATGGTGTAGGCCGTATCGCTTCTGTCGATGCTCAGCCAGGTGAGGGCGACGCCCATGATGAGGCTGAACAGGATGGAAACGATGAGCATGAGGAACCAGCCCCCGGAACCAAGCGTGGCGGTGTGCGAATTCATGACAGCTCCTCCTTCTTGAACGGCGGCAGTTTCTCCACGACGCGAAGCTTCGCGCTGCCGGATCTCGGGTTGATGAGAAGTTCGTCCTTTCCCGGAACGATGGGTTTTTTCGTGAGCAGGCGCACCTCGGCGTGATGGTTGCACACGCAGCGCGGAAGGTGCGGCGGGCACAGACAGTCGCTGCTCCAGGTGCGGAAACGCTGCTTGACGATGCGGTCTTCCAGAGAATGGAAGGTGATGACCGCAAGCCTTCCGCCCACGGCAAGCCGCGGCAGAATGGCGTCGAGAAAGCGTTCGAGCTGGCCGAGTTCGTCGTTCACCACCATGCGTATGGCCTGGAAGGTGCGCGTGGCCGGATGGTTGCGCGCCGTTTCGCGCCATTTGGCGGGGTAGGCGTGCCAGACGATGTCGGCAAGGCGGCCCGTGGTCTCGATGGGCGCTTTCTGCCGCTCTTCCACGATGGCCCGGGCGATGCGCGCCGCCTGCGGGTCTTCCCCGTAGGTTTCGATGATGCGGCGCAGGGTGTTCATGTCCGCCATGTTCACCACCGTATGGGCCGACTCCGTCCAGGGTTCCCTTCCCTCATGGGAAAGGCCGCCCATGTCCATGCGCATGTCGAGCGGCGCGTCGCCGTGCAGGGAGAAGCCGCGTTCCGCAACGTCGAGCTGAAGGGAGGACACGCCGATGTCGAGAAGCGCGCCGTCCACGTTTTCCCACCCGAGCGCGTCCAGCGCGTCGGCGAAGGATGCGTATTCCAGAGAAAACAGGCGGCAGTGATCGCCGTAGGGTTCAAGGCGCTTCTGCGCGCGCAAAAGGGCCTGCGGGTCTCTGTCCAGCCCGCAGAGAAAGGCCTTGCCGCCGCTTTTTTCCATGAGGGCGGAGGAGTGCCCGGCAAGACCCAGGGTGCCGTCGAGATAACGGCCGCCGGGGCGCGGAGCAAGAGCCTCCAGCACTTCGGGAAGAAGCACGGAAACATGTTTTGCATTCTCGGCGGTGACGGAAGATGCGGATTGCGGACGATGAGGCATGGCGCGAAGGGGCTAGAGGGAAAAGTCGATGCCGCTTGCCGCCAGTTCTTCCGTGACGCCTTCCAGATTTTCCGGCGCCATGGAAGCCCGGAGCGCGGCGGGATTCCATATTTCAAAACGGTCCACAAGACCGAGAATGGTGGCCTCCTTCTCCAGAGCGGCATAGGCGCGGTGATCGGGAGAAAGCAGAATGCGGCCCTGGGCGTCGGGCACATGCCTTTCCGCCCCGCCTATGACCAGGCGGCGGAAGGCGCGCACCCGCGGGGAAGGGTTGGGGATGCGCATGAATTTTTCTTCAAGCTCCGTCCAGTCCTTCCAGGAGAACGCCACGAGGCAGCCGTCGTAGGTGGTGAGCACGAAGGCGCAGGAAGACGAGCCTGAAGCATCCGGCCCTGCAGCGTCATCCGCCGGGAAGGCGGCGCGCAGTTCCGGCGGAAGCGTCAGACGGCCTTTCTGGTCGAGGTTGCGGGAGAACCTTCCTCTGAAAACCATAGCTCTTTCCACTTTGTGCCACTTTTCCCCACTTTTTGCCCATAAACGAAAAACTGTCAAGGCCGCAGAGGAGATGAAGTGGAACAACAGGCGAATATCACAAGAAAAATCAGAAGTGTTACAAAAAAGGGGGCCGAAGGGGCAGGGTGCGGAAAAGGGCGAACATGCGGCCTGCGCCGGGGGCGTGCGCGGCGCGGTGGGAAAAAGGGGGAGAAACTTTTCTCCGGGAGAAAGAAAAGTCGCGGCGGGGGAGGCGCAGGGCAGGGGAAAGACGCCTTCGCTTTCCCCCTTGCGGGAGCGGGATTTTTTCCCCGAGGCCGGGCCGCGCGGCGGCTCCCGCCGGGCGTTGCGCCACTTTGGGATTGACAGCGTTCCCTCTCCATGATGTCATGCCCGAGGGGCTTCGCCTCTCGACTTTTTTCCGAAAAAGGGGCAGACTGCCCGAACAACGACGGACGCCGGGAGAAATGCGGGTTTTTTCTTCAACAGGGCAAGTCTGTCATTCGTTTTTTAAGGAAGTGCATATGCGTACCAAGATTGTTGCCACCGTCGGTCCTGCCAGTTGCGACCGGGAAAAGCTTGCTCAGCTGGCTGATGCGGGCGTTTCCGTCTTTCGTCTGAACTTTTCCCACGGCGACCCGGATTTCTTCCGGGAAGTGGTTTCCAACATCCGCGAGATTGAAAAGGAATGCGGCCGTCCTCTGACCATCATGCAGGACCTGCCCGGTCCCAAGATCCGCATCGGCATTCTGCCCGAAGGCCGCATCGAACTGCATCGCGGCGACAAGCTCACCCTCGGCCGTGAGCGCAGGGAAAAGGAAGACCTGCCCTTCATTCCCTTCGACCATCCCCGCATTCTTTCCGCCCTTGTTCCCGGCGACACCCTCGTGCTCGCCGACGGCGGCCTGCGCTTCTGCATTGAGGAAAAGGTGGAGGACGAACGCTTCATCATGGTCGCCCAGGAAGGCGGCGCGATTTCCTCCCGCAAGGGTCTGGCCCTGCCCGGCAAGTCTCTGGCCCTGCCCGCCATCACCGATCAGGACCGCGAAAAGCTGGCCCTCGGCATGGAACTCGGCGTGGACGCCGTGGCCATTTCTTTCGTGCAGACCGTGGAAGACGTGCATCAGATCAAGGCGCTGCTGCATTCCTACGGCCGCGACGACATCCCCGTGGTAGCCAAGCTGGAACGCCAGAACGCCGCCGTGGAGAACCTTGACGCCATCGTGGCCGCCACCGACATCGTCATGGTGGCGCGCGGCGACCTCGGCGTGGAATGCCCCATGCCCGAACTGCCCGCCCTGCAGAAGCACATCATCCACACCTGCAACCGTGCGGGCAAGCCCGTCATCGTGGCCACGCAGATGCTGCTTTCCATGGTGAACACCCCCGTGCCCACCCGTGCGGAAGTGACCGACGTGGCCAACGCCGTGCTCGACGGCGCCGACTGCGTCATGCTTTCCGACGAAACGGCCGCGGGCAACTACCCCATCGAAGCCGTGCGCTACATGCGCAAGATTACCGATGAGGCGGAAAACTACATGCTCGCCACCCGCAAGCTTGAACCTCCCAGGGATGAGGGCGACACTTCCCGCTTCCTCGCCTATACCGCCTGCCTGCTGGCCAAAACCGAAGACGCCTGCGCCATCGTGGCCCACTCCGTCACCGGCGGCGCGGCCCGTATGCTCGCCGAATGCCGTCCCAGCCAGACCATTTATGCGCTGACCTCCAACTCCATGGTGGAACATGCCCTGAACTTCGTGTGGGGCGTGCAGCCGTACTGCATTCCCGTGAACGACAGCAGCATTTCCCACCTGCGCCGCGTGCAGAACTTCATTGCCACCAGCAACAAGTTCCCCATGGGCAAGGACGTGGTCATCACCGCCGGTGAATACGCTCCCGGCGAAATGCGCCGCCGTACCAACCTGGTGAAGATCTACCACAAGTAGTTTGTTCTTCCGCCTTTGCAGGGAGCCGGTTTCCTTCGGGAGTCCGGCTCCTTTTGTTTAACGTGCGCAGGGCGGGGCAACGGAACGGTTCTTTTCAGGAGAGGGAAGAAGACGCGGAGGGGAGAGGGCTTTTGGGCAAGGCCCGGCGGTCTCCATACAAAGGGGAGAAAACGGGGAAACAGGGCCGGGGAAAGGGGAACTTCTGCGGTAGGGCCGGGCGGGGTACAGGCGCAGGCGGAGAGGGGCGGGGCGCGAGACTGCCGGAGCGGCACGGCGTATGCGAAGGCTGACCTGCGGTTGGGGAGGGAAGAACCAGGGCGGTGCGGAGAGGGATGTCGGCAAGACGCTGGCACGGCACAGGCGGAACATGGACCGGCGGGTCGGAACAGGGAGAGACCGCGCCAGGGGAGCGTTTTCCCCGGAGTTTTGCAGGGCGCCCCGCGATGCAGGGAAAAGGCGCAGGCGGAGTGCCGCAGTTCTTTCGTGAAAGAGCGTCCATGGCCCGCAGGAGAGCGCCTTCGGCATGGCCGCGGAGAGGGGAGGCTGCGCCCGTGTCGTCGTGTTCCTCGCGCGGACAGGGACGGCCTTTCCCCTGCCTTCCGGCGGCGTTCCGGGAGGGGGCCTTCATGCAAAGCGTGCGGAGGCCATGGACTCCCAGGAAAAAGTGGCGTACTCTGAACCATGATTACTTTGAAACGCAGGCATGTTGCTGCGCCGTGCGGCCGGGAATGCTGCGGCCGGATGCGCTTTCTTTCCGAAGAAGGGCGCGCGGGCACGGTGTTGCGTCGGAAAAGGGCATGGCTGCGCTGCAACGGCGTGCCGGAGGCCTTTCTTCCGCATACATGCCGTATGCCGATGCGCTGCGGACTCCTGTGCGCGGACAGGGCGCTTTGAAGAAAGCTCTCTTGCCCGGCGCACGGGGAATGGTTACTCTCGGAAACGGAATCCCGCCGGCGTTCCGGCCTCCCTCCTCCAGACCCCGGGGAAGCGTGCTATGGAAAAACATCTTGAGACTATCGAACCTGCCGTGACGGCTGCGGACATCATGCCGCAGCTTCCGGGCTCCGAGCCGCCCGGGCTTTCTTCCGAAGACAGGCTCATTCTTCTTCTCGCCTCCGCCGCGCAGGAGCGGGGCAGACTTTCCGCCGAAGCGTGGAGCAGGGCTTCCGAAGCGTTCTTTGCCGTGTTCGCCCCGAATCTCGACGTTCTGGTGAGCGAATACGCCCGTTCCGAGGCGGAGCGCCGCTTTTTCGTTTTGCAGACGCATTTTCACGCCGCGCTTCTCCAGGCCCCCCTGCCCCCGGAGCATTTTGCCGCCGACAGGGAACTTGCCCCGGCCATCGCCGCCCTCGGCCCGGAGAAGGCCGCCCTTTACCGCGACGCGGTGCGTTCCCTTTCCTCCTCCTATGCCGCCGTTGCGGAACCTGCCGGGCAGGCTCCGCGCGCGGCTCTGCCCGAACCCGGCAGGGGGATGCACAACATGCCTTCCGTGGAGGGGTGGCGCGCGCTGTTCCGCCCCGCGCCGAAGGAGGAGCAGCCCCGCGTGGTGATGGAAGGGGGCGTGGCCCAGCGCAGAAGCCCCAGAAAGAGTTTTCTTTCCCCCACCATTGCGGCGCTTTCCACCATGCTTTCCGAAGCGGGCGCGGCCTGTACCGACATGGCCTCTCTGGCCATGAATCAGTACGGCGGCGCGGCCCGTTATCTGCGGGAACTGCGCACGCAGCGCCTTTTCGCCCTGTTTTCTCCCCGCGAGGAGGATTTTGCCGTTGCCCCGGGCTTTGAAAAGGCGGCCGGACTTTCCCTTTCCATGGAAAGGGCCGCCATGGATGCGGGCGCGCTGGAAACGGCCCGCGCTCTCGGCGATTTCCGTCATCTCATGGCGGAGCAGCCCTATACGCTGGTGGTGCTCGGAGAGGGCAAGCGCGGCAAGAGTTCTCTGGTCAACGCGCTGCTTGCCGGGGAATATTCCCCGGTGCGCGAATCCGTGCCGGAAACGGCGGCGGTGGCGCGTTTCCGCTGGGGAGAGGAGTTTTCCGGCGTCGTGCATTTTCTGAGCGGCGAGGAGTGCGCCCGCATAGGCGAATATTTTTCGGCGGAAGGGGGAGAAGGCGCGTTTACCGAACGCATCGCCGCGCTGCGGGAAAACGTGGGAGAACACGGCGAGAGGAGGATTCAGTCCCCCGAGGAGCTGCGTTCCTTCCTTTCCGCAGAAGAGAAGGGCAGCCTTTTTTCCGCCCGCGTGGAAGTGGAACTTGCCGCGGACATTCTGCGGCACGGCCTTGTGCTCGTGGATACCCCCGGTCTCAACGCCACCGACCCGGTCCAGAACGTGCTGGCCTTTGAAGAGTGCCTTGCCGCGGACTGTCTGGTCTTCGTCATGGACGCGCGCAGGCCGGAATCGGCCTCGGAACAGGAGCTGCTGCGTCAGCTTGCCCGCTCCGGCAGGGCCGCTTCCGTCATCGGCGTGGTGACGGGCGTGGACAGACTCAATGAAAGGCAGAGCAGGGCCGACGCCATGGCGCGGGCGAAGCTGCTCATGGAAAGCGCCGCTTCCTGCGGCATGAAGGTGCTCGGCCTTCTGGAAGTGAACGCGCGCGAGGCCATGGAGCAGCGCCTTGCGGGCCGTGCAGGAGCGGAAGATTTCCGCCGTCTGTGCGCGCTGGTGGAAAAGGCCGCTTCGGAAAAAACGAAGAACGCGCATACTCGCGATGAGCGCATCCGGGAACGGGGCGCGGCCATTGCCGCCCTTGCCCGGGAAGAGGCGCAGAAGGTGCGGGAAAGGGAACTCGGCCGCCTGCCGGATATCCGCCACGAAGAGCTTCTTCATGCCCATGTGCAGCGGCTGGAAAGCGTGATGCAGAGCTGTTCCTCTCAGGTGTGGTCCGTGGCGAGCGCCGCTTCCGTGGATATGGATGCCTGGCGCAAGGAACAGGAACGGGCGCTGGATTCCTGGCAGGAAACCATTGTGCTGCGCATCATGGACGCCGCAAACCGCCATGCCGATTCCCTGGGCTATACCGGCATGTTCCGCCAGAAGAACTGGAAGAGCTTCGACGAGGAGGACGTGCCGCGCATCGCGCGGGAATCGCTGGAAGAACTGCTTGCCGGACGCCGCGACGTGCAGAAGGACTGGAACGAAAAGCTGCGTCAGTTCGGCGAACGTATGCGCGAGATTTCCGTGCTCTGCCTTGAGGCCGTGGCCGTGGACGACGTGGACCTGCAGTCCATGAGCGAGGTGCCCTTTAAACGGGAACGCTGGCTCGTCAACGCTTCCTCGCTCATGAAGAAGATGGGCCTTGTGGCCGTGGGCATGGCCATACGCCGCGGCGGCGGTGTGGGCCTCGGCATCGTGCTCGGGAACATGGGCTGGTGGGCCGTGCTGCCCGTGGCCGTGGTGGGAAGCCTTGTGTGGACGCTGATGAAGCTGGGCAACCCTTCCCGCTGCCGCCGTATCTTCATGGAACGCAAGGAAGAGGCCGTGCGTAAATGGGTGCAGGAACAGCGCGCCCGCCTTGAGGAACTGCTCAACCAGAACATGGAGGAACTTACCGCCGCCTACGGCAGAGCCGTGAGCGAAGGCTTCGTGCCCGCCCTTGCCGTGCTCGCCGAAGAGGCTTCCGCCATGCGTACCTATCTTGAGGTGCTCGGGAAAATCCGTGCCGGCGTCTCCGCCCGTGCCGAACATACCCTGCGCCTTGCCGGAGACCTGGAAAAGGCCCTCTGCCTCCCGCCGGGCGGCGAAGCCCCGGCCCGGAGCTGAGGCGGGAAGTGGGAAAAGGCGGGAAAGGCGGGCGGAGCGATGCCCCGCACCCCGCCGGAGCGGAGGGGAGAAGAAAGCGTTTTTCGGGGGAGATATTCTCCCCCGACGTCCCGTGACGGCAGGGCAGCCGCGAGCCGTGGGAGGAGAGGCAGATTTTTTCCTCCGGGGGGCTGATTTTGGTTGCTGTCTGGCGAGGAAGCACGGATCTTTCTTTGTTTTTTTCGTCGTTCTGTTGCTCTTTGTATACAAAGTCCGTCCAGAGAGCCTGATTTGCATCGGAATGGGAGAGGGCTGGCCTGTTTTTTCTGTCGCACTGGGGCACCGGCTTAGTGAGAGCGTGTTCTTCGGCTCCGTATACACTTTTTTGCCAACGGAGTTTGTCTATAAAAGGCAAATGCAGCTTCAGCATGTATCTGAGTAATGGCTAGGGATAGTACAGTGAGAGCTTTAAGCGCTCCCCTGCTTTTCTTCGATGCAGAAACAGGCAACGTCTTCTATGTACGGTACTTTAAAAGGAAGATGGAATTTTTCCAGCTGGTTGGAAAGACATTGTTTTGCTTGTTCAAAATCTTTTTGGGATGGATGAACTGCTGCCGTCGACGAGCTGTTCAGCTGGCGCGATTTATTGGCAAACGTGTTAAGAAAGAGGAGCAGTTCCCAATCCTTATAGATTTTCCACCCGGACGGAGTTTTTGCCACACCATAGATGTGTTGCCGTGCATGGCTTTTCTCTGTTGATCGATCCTGCACTCGAAGAATGAAGATAGGCTCCGTAAGACCACGCAAAACACTATAGTTAGCCTGGAGCAGGATACCTTCTTCAACAGCTCGATTGATGGGGGCTAGCCCCATACCGCCCCTGTCTTCATCATCTTTACAAGGAAGTTCGCGAGAGAACACAAGACGGTACTCGTCAGCAATTCCAATAGCGGAAGTCCATGCTTTTGGAGTTTTAAATGTCATCCGGTCGCCTTCCGCTTTCCATGCCCTTTGATGGCGGGTTAAGGTAAGCTTGAGATAAGGGCAAAGATCATGAAGTTCGACTTGCGGTAAATTGGCTGCAACCGTTCCGAAATCAAAACGATGTACGGTGCCGAACATGCGTTTTACTACTGAGATGGCGTCGTCACCGCCGAAGGTCACAGTCTGACTGTCGAACCATTGACGTAAGCCTTCACGGTTTGCAGACGGAGCGGCACTAAATAGGTTCGCATAGAAAGAAGGTTGTTTCATGCCGATAACAGCCTGGCACATATCCTCCGGATCTTCCATGGAACCTTGAAAGGCAAGGGTGATGCGTTGGAGTTTTTCTTCCAAGCATTCCCAAATACGGCTTTCAACCGTTTCGGGATTGCGGAATACATGCACATGAACGGGGTGCTTTTGTCCATAGCGATGCAGACGGCCGACGCGTTGATGCAAGCGCATGGGATTCCATGGTAGATCTATATGAAACAATACATGGCAATGTTCCTGGAGGTCAACACCTTCTCCTGCTGCTTCCGTAGAAACCAAAAAACGTACTTTGCCTTTATTGAAATCTTCAGCCGCCTGCTGGCGACATACGGTTTCTATATTCTTTGATCCGGTTTTATTTTCAAAAATAAGACATTCATCGCCATTAATAAATGTGGCACATGACGATCCAAATTCCTGACGTAGTGCTTTAATAAGTAAAGTTTGTGTTGCCTTATATTCTGTAAAGAAAAGAATGGATTCTTTTGGATAGTCGGTACGGATTTTTTGGATGATAGTGCGTATTTTTGTTTCTTGCTGAATCGGCTCCGCCAAATCCATCAAAGTCTGGAGTGATGTTATCTCATGAGGAAGTCGGTATGAGGCATCTGTCGTAGCGTAGGCTGCCGCCTGTTCTTCTGCATTATCTTCGCAGGCTTCAAGAGATTCTTCCAAATTGCCGGGAATGGCTGCGGATGAAGTTTCATCGCCTGATGCTAGAAGAAGATCACGTCTTCTCTGCAGGGCATGGCGAACGGCTTCAATAGAACTTGAGGCCAATTTCTGCAATGTCATCAAGACAAAAATAAGAACGCGCTGTTTCTGGCCTTGTGCATCTTGTGCGTAGGCTTTTCCTGAAAGAATAAAATTTGTAAGCTGTTCATAAAATAATGCTTCTTTTTCAGAATAGGTATAGTATTCTTTATAAATATGAACAGTATGGAATAGTTTGTTCCCATGCATATCTGTAACTTTTTGTTTATTGTTGCGAATCATTATTTGTGAAAGACTGTTAAATGCAGATTCAAGAGTTTGTCTTGAATAAAAAAGATCAGATCGTAATAATGACAGAAGAGATAAAAATCCGTAGTCTTTTCCTCTATGAGGAGTTCCTGTAAAAAAGAGCATGGATTTGATTTTCTGATGTTGTTCAAGTGTAGATATTAATTCATATCCTAGCGTCGCTCCACGTCGTTCATCGGCATTGAGGCGGTGTGCTTCATCCACAAGTACAACATCCCAGCCTTCGGCATCAAGCAGGCGTTGCCAGCGCTGCTTCGTATCTGATCGCAGAGTCTCCAATGAAGCGATAATGGCACGACTTCCATGCCAGAAGCCTGATTTTTTAGTATCGTTTTCCGAACGATAAATGTCAAAACGCAGGTCAAACATATTGAACATACGTTCTTGCCATTGATTAACAAGACTGGCAGGTGCAAGGATAAGGACGCGACGCAGGCGACCTGAAGCCTGCAAGGAGGACAGAATGAGTCCGGCTTCAATGGTTTTTCCAAGACCGACATCATCGGCGATGAGCCAGCGCATGGGAATTCGTTCCTGTACTTGGCGGCATACCCAGAGCTGGTGAGGCAAAAGAGTGATGCGTGAAGAAGAAAAGACCCCCCATTCATCATTGACGGAGCGTATGCATGCAGCCATGGCATGGGCAAGTGCTTCTAATGGCGGGTCAAGATGCCGTTCCTCCCCTTTCTCTTCGATACTGGCAAGGCGGGTAAGTTGAGACAGGAGACACTCTTGCAGCTCTCCAGATTCAAAGCGAACGATGGCGGTACTTTCGTCAACCATACGAACTCGTCCTTGCCCAAACTGCGGATGGTGCACATAATCGTTTTTATGAAGGAGCATAGGTTTATTCCTTTTCTTTGAAATATGCTATATTGAACCAGTAATCAAAATGATAGTCGAGTTTTTTGATCTTTCTCAGCTCTTCAACAAGAAGCTTTTGTCGACTGTCTGCATCCTCTGTGTTGTATTGTATGTTCAGATAATTAAGAAAATCCTGAGAAGGAACCCAGCATAATTCAAAAAATGATGGGGATGCCGTGTTTTGGCAGTCATTGACGTTTAATCGTGCCAATTCTCGGAGGACCCAATATTTTCCGATGCGCAGAGGTAAAGGGGGAGCATCAAAATTTTTTCCTGCACCATGGAGTGCATCGTCTGCACGAGGTGAAAAAAGTGAAAGCAGACTATTTCCATCCCAATTTGTTTTCATAATTGTGAAGAAAATATTCTGATACTGTAGTAGAAAACGTCCAAGTTGATGAAAAGCTGGAAAACACTTCATAAATTCTGCATAAGAATTCTTCTCTATATTGTTATCCTGCCAAGCGGTAAGAGGATGAAGCCATTCAGGATCATGTTTCTTTTTTTCTTCTTTAAAGATAGGCGTGTAGTTATAATAAAGCTTGGATGCAAAATTACGACAGGCTTCAGGAGTACTTCTTCCGATACTTCGCAGATAACCAAGAAGTAACAACATAAGCCAAGATTCACGCTCTTTGTTCTCAAGAGCTTTTTTTAATTTTTGACTATCTCGAAATTCAGCAGGCCAAGTTTTTTCGAGATAACGTTTTTGTATATTTTTTTTATTTTTTTTCCAAACAGTAACAAGTTCTTCAAAATTATCCCAACTGTTACAAAAATATGCTATGTTATTTTCTATATGCGTATTATCGTTGTTACGATAATACGCATCGGGAAAGAGATACATAATCAACTGTTCATGACTTTCTACTGTTTTTTCCTTCATATTCTGAAGTAAATTTTCTACAGTAGGAAGTTCTCGAATCCAGCCTGAGTATGATTTACAAAGGGTAGAGATAAGACTGAATCGGAGTTCTCCTTCCAAAAGATAGTTCAAAGCAAGTTTTTTTTGTTCTGTATCATCAAGGTTGAGAATCCATATTTTTAATGTTTCCGTCGTAACTTGATGTCCACTACGTAAAAGAATATACATTTCAATATCTTGTTTGTCGTGAATATATTGTTCATCCAGCAAGGCTTCTTGAGGAGCAAAGGAAGCACGGAGCATCTCGTCGGCAATACCAGGAATATCTCCCAGTTTATGCCGAAGTGAGGCAGGAAGAAGAACCTGTCGTATGTCTTGAAAGGAGCCAGCCTGAGTCTGGACGGTGAAGGGATAGGAAAGATGCTGGGGAATATCATTTTTTATTTTTTTTAAACAGCCAAAAAGATCGGGGGATAGCTCTTTTTGAGGCACAATATGTGTAAAGAGTGCAGTAAAAAATTCCTCCGAGTGTATTTCTTCTACACTAAAGCCTAGAGCTTTTAAACGGCGTCCATACTTTGAGGAAACAACTGGCCAGTACGACAATGTTGATGGGTATTTTTTATCTAAAAATATTTGTATCATATCGGAAAAACGACGCTTAGATTCATCTGAAGAAAATGTATATGATTTCCATTTAGTTGTATAATTGGCGTGTAAAGGCCATGACCATCGTTCAGGTACACCATTTCCAAGTACATTACTATGTTCTATCCAATAAGAAAGACCCTTACCATTAGCATGAAGGCGGAGGAGAATCTTTTTTTTCAAAGAATCTTTTTCGTTATCAGAATTACTATCTTCAAGACCTGTGCTGAGAGTTTGCCAAAGCTTATGATAGTATTCATGTTTATTAATATCTTTAGGGATGAATTTACTATGATCACACAGGCTCTTTCCAAGAAAATGACCGAATTTATCGAGATCATTAAAGTCTTTTTCTACCAGTGCAATGTTGCATCGTCCTGCATCCAGAGAGAAGGGGCCATTCATGGCATATCCGAGTCCCCACTCTGTTCCGCTTACAGTAGGCATGGTATGCCATAGCGGTGGTGTTCCCGAAGGAAAGGAGGCCGGTAAATGATTTTTTAAGGCAAGCGCTAATTGGATTTTTGAATCTGAGTCTGAAAAACACAATACCTGAGCATTGGTATCAAGAGCCCAACCTTGCCCTTTCTGATCTGGTTGAAAAGAGAAAGATTGTTCTTTTCCATTGATACGAGTAATTATTTTTCGTACTTTGTGAGTAAAGACAGGAAGTAGTTGTTTTGCTTCAGAAAATCGTGAAAATATTGATTCTTCAATTTTATTATCAGGAATGGTATTTTTTATGTTGATTATGAAAGTTGTACTTTCATCAATAGAATATTCTGAAAGATTTTCTTCAGGGAACATGCCATTTTTTATGACAAAATGAAGATTTTTGCTTTTTATTTCAGGATTATCACACAATAAGAAGACACTTTTGAATCCAAGTCCGAGTTTTCCTGTTGAAGAATGTTCATTTTTTTCACTTCTATTCAATATCAGCATACTGTACAGGTCATTTTTTGAGGCGTTCGTATTATCAAGACAATCATTAATGGCTCGTCCATGATGAGAAAATGACAAAGTGCGCTTGTCCAAGGCTATGGTTACTGTCGTATCATTAGGATGTTTTAGATCTCGTAATGCGTCATCGGCATTTTGAAGCAATTCAAATAGTACACCATTCTCACGATAACCGTAGTCTACTATTTTTTTAAGAATTGCTTCGTAAATTTCAGAGGTATCTTTGGCAATATTCCAAAGCTTATCTTTTGCCTGTGATATGGCTTTATTATTTTTTTCAGAAGATTGTATCTCTTCACGAAGTAACTTCTGCTGTTCTTTTAATTGGTGGTTTTCAAGATGCAGTTGTTCAAGGATAGTTCGTAGATCTTCCTTTAAAAGTTTAATAGTACTGCTTAAGGAAAGTTGTGTTGGAGAGTGATTATTCCATATATCATCAAGTTTATCTTGTTCTATATCAATACATTCTCCCCATTGATAAAAGGATTCTTTGAGAAGTGCTGTAAACTCTTCTTGACTCGTAGCAGGGCATCTCCCCTCTTTGTCAGCGTATAATTTGATATCATAATACTCGATATCATGATATTCGTAGGGGCGTTTGATTTTTTTTTGGAGGGTTGGGAGTTCGACAAAAAAACTTTTTATTTGTTTTTTTTCTGAAAAAAGGCTGCCCGCAAGAGTTTTTATTTTTTCCTGAGGATAATATATAGTTATGTTTGTACATTTTCTAAGATTTTCCTGTTCAATATCAAGATCATTATCACCGTTAATTTTACTTATTTTTATTTCTTTTTTTCCTATGTTTTGAAAACTTTTATATGCTTTTTCTTCAAATTCTTTTGCCAATGACAGTATTGACTCATTTTTTCCTGATATAAGAAGTAAAAACCAAGCAATTCTATAATATTCAAATTTACAAAAAGGTGTGTTAAAGTATTTTTTAATATTGTATTTATTTATTTCTGCACTATTTAATAATATTTCATTTTTTATATGAGCATGGTAGATCTCCCATATATATTTATCTGGGAGATACTCAGGTTTATGATTGCAGTTTGTTGCCGCAATTTGATTGCCATGTTTCCATACGCTGGGCTTTTGTGTAGGAAAAGTGTAATTACGTGTAAAGAGCAACGGATCGTGTGTGAAGACGGCATCAACGAAATTCGCATAGTGCTTCATGACTGGGCGAATCCGTTCACCGGCTGAAGATGCCGCATTTAGGATAAGGTCGTAGCGGCAGGAGCGTGTATCAAATTCCGAGGATGCTTGAAATTTGATCAGGATTTCCGGGGAGAGTTCTTCCAGAGAGAGTAAATCCTTGAGCAGAACGCCTTCTTCGGAATCGTCCATAAAGCTGGCAAGAAAGCTCAGGTGCTTTACTGTGGAGACGAGGTCTTGCAGGTGCGGCGGAAAGAATTTGCAGGGGGGGAAAAAATCACACTCTTGAAGAAGGGCGATAAATTGTTTTTTTCCTGTATCCAGATGGACAGAACTTTGGAGTTTGCTCAGAATGTCGACGATCCATTCTCTGTCTAAATCTGAAAGCTGTGTACGGAACTCTCCCAAAAGACGGTCTTGTGTTGTCCAGGAGGAGGGTAACCGAGATTGTATTATAGAAGGAAGTTCTTTGATGAAAATATGGCACGGAGCATATCCTTGGGGTTCAGATAAGGACGGTACCCATGCTTTTTCTCTGAAAGCCTCTTCAAGACCGTCGGGAATTTGTTTATATGAGCTACATAATTCTTTTAATTTTTTCCATGATTCCCATGGCTTTTCACTGAGAAGAATATGCTTGATTCTGTCTGAGCGGATATCATTTTCATTGATAATATTGAGTTTTGTTTTTTTTGTTTCGGATATATCAGAGTACTCTTGACTATTGATAAAAATATAGTAATGACTAAGATCTTCTTCTTCTTCTTCTTCTTCTTCTTCTTCTTCTTCTTCTTTTAATGATAATACAAATTTTTTTCCTTCAATAGGTATATTCCCAGCGATAAGCTTTTTTAATGCATCAATATAATGGTGGAATTCTTTATATTTTTCATATATTTCATCTTTTATGAAAGTATCAAACAGCTGTTTATGGATATTGCGGTTGTCGGAAAGCTCATTGGATGCTATCGCGGAAAATAAGGCCTCCTTTCCTGTGGTACAGACAAAAGCATATTCCTTACGAGAAAGCCATACATCTTCAGAGCGTAACGCCAGGGAAATCTGCTCCAGTATGCTGTCTGGAAACAGATTTTTTTCAGAAGCCAAGAGTAAGTTTTTTTTACTCTGTTCCTGCAGAGCCTGAAAACTTCGGGCAGCTTCCTTCTGCGTGCCCTGAGAGAAGAGTTTTATGCGGTAGATGGGCAGATTGAACAGATCTGCAGAAGGTTGTTTCTGGAGAAGGTGATCGGCCAATACGATATCTGCTTCAGGTTGTCGAGCAAGATCATGCAACCTTTCTTTTCCCAGAAAAGTAAGCAGCTCTTTTCGCTGATCATCGGAGAGTATATCCTGTTTGTTGTCGGGGCGCGGCAGCAGAAGGCAGGGTTCAAGAAGGGAAGGGTTGTCATTAGCAATATCCCGTAACGCCGCTTCTGTTTGCATTGGTACATAGGAAACATATCCTTGCAACCATGTATCTGCAAGCGCATAAATATTGTTCCGTATCTGATTTTTTGTACTGCTGTCGATGTTTTTTGATATTTTATCTGAGAAAAATTTATTTTTTAAAAGGCGCTGAAACCAAAGCTTCAGACAGCGTCTGTGATTTTTTTGAAAGTCAATACTTTTAATAAATGTTGTAATCCAATCCACGTCCGATAACGTAATTGCACCTGGAGCAGAGGGCAGGGAAGAGCATAGATTTGAAAATATTTTTTCATCCCAATCGTGCACGTGTTTTTGCTTATGATATATTCCCTTATTCAAAAGGGCAAAAGTTTGCTTTTCTTCCAGCATCCATGCTTTTAGTTGAGGGGGAAATTTTTCAGGAATCATATACACAGCTTCTTCGTGTAATTCCCAATGATTATCCAATGCAAGCTTTACAAGACATTTTGATGTTAATGCCTCATAAAACCTTTGAAAGCCTTCCCATCTGGATATTGCACTGATGATTGATTCATATTGTGGATTTTGATCAATAAGCTGCTTTATGACTTCGGGCAATAGAGGAAAAAGAATGCGTTGGGCTAAAGTGGTATTCCACGTGGCTTCTATGCTTTGATTTCCTTCTTCAGTAATGCCAAAAATGTTTTTTCTATCGCTGGAAAGAAAAAAATACCCGTGCAATAAGACTTCCCATGTTTCATTAATGGAGGAATCTGCAATGGTGTAGCGGAGATGTGAACCTAGTTTTGTCTCTTCAGAATGAGAGGTGGGCGTAGACATATGATCATCGAGAGGCAAAAAACAGGCCCAGCGCAGAGAAAGCGGAGAGGGATTTTTTTTGTGGAGAACCGTAATAGCAGCATGAGGCAGCGCTTTTTCCGGTATTTCTTCAAGTCCTACTTTAGGCCAGTCATTTTTGTTTTGAAGTTCTGTGATGCTATTTTTGGGGTCAAAACGACTTATGCCAAGACAATCCCAGTGCTCATTTGTATCCTTTTTGATAATATCAATGCTACTGGAAAAGATCTCTTTAAAATCGCTATCTTGTCTATTGGGCCTGCGTAAAGCATTTTTTCTTTTGATATCTGCGCGATAAATAGGTTTTAAATTATCTAATGAGAATAATGATGTGGAAGAACAGATTTCTATCTTTTCCAAAGAAGTGCATTGCGACAGAGATAACACTATTCCATTTATAATATTATCCAGAATTTTATCTTTAAAAGATTCTTGTGTAAAATATTCTTCTCTTATCTTTATAAAATTTGAATCAAAATCAATATTTCTTAATGGTATATATATAAAAAAGCAATTTTTAAATTTATCATTAAAAATACTTTCTAAAGATTTATGTATAAAATTTAATGCATTGTTTACTTGATCGTTATTCCAATGTGGCAAGCGTTGTTCAAATCGACGCGTATTGCGGATATCAATCCAAGGATCAAAAAGTTTTCCTTTTAATGTAGAGTCTTCAGGCTTGTATGGAGCAAAGAAAAAAGATTCACAGATATGAAAGAGACTTTTTAGACCTAGGCCAAAACGTCCTATCTTAGTAGTATCTTCTTTTTTAGTTCCTCCAATAAGTCGAGTGATACCTTTTACATCATCTTCTTTGAGTGGACCATCATTAAAGATTAGAATAGCGGGATGCCGCAAAAGCGGATGAATGCCGGAGCGTTCACCTTCCTGGAGCAGGAAGAAGAAAAGTTGCCGAGCTTCCGCATCATCGGCATTTTGTATAATTTCTCGTATGATATCTTCAGATTTATATCGTTTCAACGTGTCTCGAAGTTGGTGAATAATGGCTTCAGGATCTATACTGACGCCGGTACTATACGAATAGTCTTCCTGAAGATTGGCCATATTTTTTCCTTTTATGCTAAGGGTATTTACTACATGGATATTTTTATCGCAAAATATTTTTCTGTTCAAGAAAATTTTCTGGTGCTGTTTTTCATCTGCACAGAATTTTGATAATGGAGATAATATGATACTTCTCAATATTTGTGAGTGAGAGCAATATTTAGTGTGAAAAGTACAATTTCAGTTTGACAAGGTCACATTGAACGGGGAAAATGTGAGTCTAGTTCTTTGCCGGAGCAGCGGGCGTGCCCGATGTTTTCTCCTTCACCCACTCATAGCCTTCCAGAGTTTTATCCCGCGTCCATTCATAGCCGGAAATCACGCCTTCCCTGACTTCCCTGCCTATGGCGCGGGCGGTATCGGCGGTGTCGTTGGTATCGGCCTGATGAACTTCCGTGGAAACGGGGTTGCCCGCCGCATCGTAGGAAACGACGCTGCCGGTGGTTTTCGTTTCGCACGCCGCAAGGCAGAGGGCCGCAAGGCACAGAAGGGCAAGGTGTTTCATGGCGTTTTCCGTGCCCCGGGCCTTTCGGCCCGGGAGAAAGGGTGGAGGCGCGGCCCCGGAAACAGGGCCGCGGCAGGGGGCTATATGCCGGACTTGGTCAGTTCGATGAACTGCTTGGCCACACGGGGGCTGCGCCCGCCGTTGCGCGTGGCATGGGCCTCGGCGCGGATGTCGAGCTGGGCCTCGGGCATGTCGATGCCGTACTGGGCGGCCAGCTTGTGCACGATGTCGAGGTAGCGGTCCTTATCGGGACGGAAGAAGGTGACCGTAAGGCCGAAGCGCGCGGAAAGGGACATGAGTTCCTGCCGCGTGTCGCCTTCGTGCAGATCGCTGCCGCTGCGGTCGTCCCAGCTTTCCTTGATGAGATGACGGCGGTTGCTGGTGGCGTACACGGCGAAATTGCCGCTGTGGCCGTTCACGCTGCCTTCCAGAATGGCCTTGAGCGCCGCAAAGTCGTTGTCGTTGCTGCTGAAGCTCAGATCGTCGATGAACAGAATGAACTTGAGCGGATTGCGGGAAAGCGCTTCGGTGATGTCGGGAATCTGGTAAAGCTGGTTCTTCTTCACTTCCACAAGGCGCAGGCCCCTGTTCCAGTAGGCGTTGACGATGGCCTTCACCGTGCTGCTCTTGCCTGTGCCCGCATCGCCGTACAAAAGCACGTTGTTCACCGGCTTGCCGGAAAGAAGCGCTTCCGTGTTGGCAATGACCTTGGCGCGTTCCCTTTCATAGCCGGGAAGCTGGTCCAGCGTCTGCGGGTCGGGGTGGCGCACGGGGACAAGGCGGCCGTCCTTGACGGTGAACATGCGGTAACGCGCGAACATGCCGTAGCCTGTGATGCGTATGCCCGCAATGCGTTCATGGTAGGCTTTGGCGAAATCAAGGCCGCTCGTTTTCCACCGGGGCAGAAAGCCGGCGTAGGCAAGGCGGCTGCGCACGGCTTCTCCGTCGAAGCCGGAAAGTTCCTGAAGAAATTTCAGTTCGTGTTCCAGACATTCCGAAAGGCAGGGGGAAACCGGCGTGCTGCCGCAACTGGCGCGCATGTAGATGTTTTCATCTTCCAGAAGGAGATTGAGCAGGTAGGCGCTCCAGTCGTCGCCATGGGCGAAAAGCGCGGAGGCGAAGGCGCTGTAGGCTTCCACGCAGGAGGCGGTGTCGGCGGGGTCGGCGTCGAGCAGGACCTGAAGGCGGGAAACCACGGGATCGGAAAGAATGTTGCGGAAAACAACGAGGCTGCGGAGCCTGAGACTGGAAAAAGGCAGGGAATTCATGAAAGATCACCTTCAAAAAGTTTGGGCAAGTATAGGACAGTGCCCCAGGCCATGCAAGATGGAAAAGTGCGGTCTTGCGCCGGGGCGGAGGCTGTGGCACAAGCAGAAGAAAGGCGGAACCTGCGTTTGTTCGTCCGCGGCGGCGGAACAGACGTCTGTTTTTCCGGGAGGCTGCGCCGCGCGTCCATGCCCTGCGGGGCGAAGGTCCGCCGGGAACCGGTGCGGAAAACGCCGCCGGGAGGAGAGGTCTTCCGCGGCCTGCGTTTTCGCCTTCTCGCCCGTTTTGGGCGGAAAGGGCCCTGCCGGGAAAGAGGACGAAAGGCGCGGTTTGCGCCGCAGGCATGAAGGTTGAACAGAAGCACAAGGAGGGATGGCGATGAAGATAACGGTGCTGGACGGCAGAACCCTGCAGACGGGGCTTGCGTTTCCGTGGCCTGTGGACGGACCGGACGAGTGGACCTGCCATGAAAGTTCCGCGCCGGAAGAGGTGCGGGAACGCGCCGCCGGGGCGGAGGTGCTGGTCATCAATAAAGTCGTGATGGATGCCGCCCTCATGGATGCGCTGCCCGACCTGCGCTGCATTGCCGTGACGGCGGCGGGCACCAACGTGGTGGACGGCCGCGCCGCAGGTGAGCGGGGAATAGTGGTATGCAACACCCCGGCCTACGGTACCGACGCCGTGGCCCAGCATGTGTTCGCCCTGCTTCTGGAGCTGTGCCGCCGCACGAGTCTGCACGATGAAAGCGTGCGCCGGGGCGACTGGGGCCGCTGCGGGGATTTCTGCTACAGCCTCACTCCGCAGGTGGAGCTGACGGGAAAGACCTTCGGCGTGTTCGGCTTCGGCAATCTGGGCAGGCGCGTGGCGGAAATCGCCCACGCCTTCGGCATGAACGTGCTGGCCTGCGCCCACAGGCCCGTGCCTGCGCCGGGCTACGAACCCTTTTCCTTCGTGTCGAAGGAGGAACTCTTCCGCCGTGCGGACGTTCTTTCCCTGCATTGTCCCCTTACGGAGGAGACGCGCGGCCTGGTATGCCGGGAAACGCTCTCGCTCATGAAGCCCGGCTCCATCCTCATCAATACCGCGCGCGGGCCCGTGGTGCGGGGAAAGGACGTGGCCGAAGCCCTGCGCGGGGGCAGGCTCGGCGGCTTTGCGGCGGATGTTCTGGAACAGGAACCGCCCTCCATGGACGACCCGCTGCTTTCCGCCCCCCATACCCTCATTACTCCGCACCTTGCCTGGATGACCGACGGGGCGCGCAGGAACATTGTTTCCATCACGCTGGAGAACATACGCCGCTATAAGGAAGGCGACCCGCAGAACGTGGTGAACAGGGAGTGGCTGCGCTGAGTTGCCGCCGTTCCCGGAGGAGCGGGGCTTTTGAGGCGAACGCCGTTTTCCCGGAGGGCGGGGCGCAGCATGACTGTGCGGAACCCGTCTGCTGGAAAATATGTTTTTCCCGGCGGAGACTGCCGGAGAGGCCGCCCTTGCGCGGCCCTTTTTTCAGGGAAAAAAGGGTGGTTCCGTGCGGGCCGGAGGGCGCGGCGGCGAGGCCGTTATGGGCGGCAGGGGCAGGAGCATTGCGGCAGAAAGCGGGAAGGCCCTTTCTGCCTGCCGGGGGCGGGGCGTATTGCCGCAACGGGGTGAGGCGACTGCCGGAGCTTCGGAAAAAGGCAAGGAAGAGCGGGCTGGCTTCCCGCCGCAGCGGGCCGCAGAAAAAGGGCGGGGCTGTCGCCCGGCCTGCCGCGATGTGCGCTTATGCGGGCGTGAACGAAAAAGCCCCGCGGGGGCGGGGCATTCCGGCATGTCTTCACAGGGAGGGAAGCCGCAGGGCGGCTTTCCCTGCATCAGTTTTCGTCGTCTTCTTCCTCATCGAGGATGGCGTCGGTCACGAAATCGAAGGCCACCCGTTCGATGGGGGCTTCGGGTTCGTAGGCGAGCATGTCGGCCAGGAAGTTTTCGGGCAGTTCCTTGTTGCTTTCCTTGGCCTGCGTGATGAGGGTGTTCATGCGGTCGGTATAGGCGCGGATGAGGCGGAAGACCTCGGCCACCACGGGGCTTGCGGGAGCGGGTTCGTTTTCCTCACCGCCGCCGCAGCTGGAATGTTCCTCTTCGACGGAATCGTCGTAGGCGTCGAGGGCGGCGTTGATTTCCAGTTCGGAAAGGGCGGCGAATTCGGGAAGGGTCTTGATCGTGTTCATGAAGAAACCTTGCTTTCGGGTTGAGGTGTTGCGTTCTATTCCCGGGGCTGACTGAGCAGCTTCACGGGGTTGAGCATTTCCACCATGCGCTTGTGCGGGATTTTCGCCTGGCGCAGGGCAAGATGCAGGTCGGTGGTGGTGTAGATGTCGCGCAGAATCACGGGGCTTGCCGCGCCTTCCCCGGCGGGGAATACGGCAAGCAGCGGAATGCTTGCGCTGTTCAGCGCGCGCAGCAGCTTCTGATGCGCATCGTTTTTAAAGGTCATGTCCACCTTCACGGCGGTGAGGGAATACTGGTCCAGAATGGGCAGAAGATTGGGCGCGGCAAGGGTGGTGCGTTCGAGCACCTTGCAGGTGGGGCACCAGTCGGCCGTGAATTCCACGATCATGGCCTTTTTCCCGAAGTCTTCCCGGAAGGTTTCTTCGGAAAACTCCACCCAGGGCACGATTTCCTTCTGCGCGGGCAGAAACGCCCAGAAGCCGGAAAGGAAAATGGCCCCCACGGCAAAGGCCCCCAGGAACATGCGCCGGGTGATGGAACCGCGCAGGCTCCCCCATCGGCCCCATATCCAGGCCGTGGTGGCGGCCACGAGAAGGGTGATGAGGGTTTTGACGTGCAGCGCCGGGGGCAGCAGGGAGAAAAGGTAGATGGCCGTGCCCATGAGCATGAGGCCGAGCACCCTTTCCAGCACGCTGAGCCATGCGCCGGGCTTGGGCAGAAAACGCACCAGCCTGGGGTAGCAGGCAAGCGCGACGTAGGGCGCGGCCATGCCCACGCCCGTGGCCGCAAATATGGTCATGAGCACGGGCAGGGGCTTGGTGATGCCCCATGCCAGCACGCCGCCGAGAAGCGGGCCGCTGCACGGCGTGGCCAGCAGCGTGGTGAACATGCCCGTGCTGAAGGCCTGCATACGCGGCGAGGAACTGTGATGCGTCTGAAGATCGAGCACCGGCAGATGGAACACGTCGAACATGGAAAGGCCCATGCAGAACACGATGAGCAGCATGAGGAAGATCACCTCGCTGCTCTGGAAGAGCTGCCCCCATAAGATGCCGGTGAGGCCGGAAATGATGGCAAGCAGCGTGAACCATGCCACGATGCCCGCGGCAAAGAACATGGTGTGCTCGCGTATGGTTTTGCGGCGCGCCTCGAAGCTTTCCTCGTTGTCGAGCAGCAGGGAAAACTTCATGGTGAGCACGGGAAGAACGCAGGGCATGAAGTTCAGAAGAAGCCCGGCAAGCAGGCCGAGGCCCACGGCGCGGGGCCAGCCGTCGATCTGGAAACTTCCTTCCAGATGCTGGGGCGCAAGATCCCACCCTTCCGGTTCCGCACGGGAAACGGCGGAAGGCAGGGGCACGGCGGGCGCGGCGTTCAGCTTGCTCCTTTTCTGAAAGACGGACGTGGGCGCGTCGGGCAGAAGATCGGCGTGCTTTTGCGGCGCAGGTTCGGCAAAGGTTTCGGGCACGGACGGAATTTCCGGCGGGATGTTTTCCTCTCCGCAGCAGGCCGGACTTTCGAGAAACTGCTGAAACCAGCTCTGCTGCGCGGCGTTCGGCAGTTCCGCCGGAGCCGTGGGCAGGAGTATGCGCGTGTGCACGGGGCGGCAGTGCTGGTCGGAACAGGCGAGCAGCGAAATATCCAGCGTGACGGCGCGGGATTCCACCTCGCGGAATACCAGAAACACGGGAATCACCCCGTGGTACAGATAGCTTCTGCCCCCGGAGGGCAGAGAGGTTTCCGTGCCCGGAACATAGTGGATCTGCACCTTGCCCGGACCGAGAGGCTCCCCGTCCGCCAGCACGGTTACGGTGAGGGGGATGCCTTCGTCCCCGCCTTCGTGGGCATAGGAATGGTAGCCGCTCTGCGGCATGAGCCACAGCACCGCCATGGAGGTGTTCTTTTCCAGCGGCGGCGTGAGCGTTCTTCCGTCCACGGCGGAAAGCTTGGCCCATTCCGTATGGAAGCGGTAGGGCAGGCCGGACGAGGCGGAAGCGGCCTTTCCGCAGGGAAGGACGAAAAGAAGGGCGAGAAGCAGCCCGAAGGGGAGTAAGAAGCGCAACATCCTGTTCATGGGAAGGCAAATAAACTTTTTTTGCGGAAAAGGCAAAATTTTTCTTGACGGGGAGGCCCTACATGGCTATGACTGTTTCTGCGCTTCACATGCACTGGGTCACTAGCTCAATTGGTAGAGCAGTTGACTCTTAATCAATTGGTTCGGAGTTCGAGTCTCCGGTGACCCACCAGTCGCAAAATCGCCCCTTGCATCCGTGCAGGGGGCTTTTTTGATTTCCGGGCCTGCGTTATACATTGCCCGGCGCGGCTTATGCATGAAGGGCGCGGGTCGCCTCCGTGCGATCGCTGCCGCGCGGGAGCGTGCGGCAGACGGCCCGGCGGCCCCGGCAGAGGGAGCGGCGCGATGCGCCGCGCATGAGATTTCCTTCCAGAGGTCGCCATGAAAAGCCAGGTATTTTTGAACAAGGTGCGGGAATTCCTGCCCTGGTCGCAGACGCATACCGGGGAGGCGCCGGCCCGGATTCTTTCCGTGGACGCCGGCCCGTTTGAACCGCAGGCGTTTGCCGTTGTCGATGTGTTTTCCCTTGATGAACTGAAAAAGCTCCTTTCCCTTGCCGCGGAATGCGGCGTTTCCCTCACCTTCCGGGGCGGCGGAACTTCCCTGAGCGGCCAGAGCGTCGCCGAAGGCGCGGCCCTGCGCTTCAAAGGCCCGGCATGGCGCGGGCTCGACATTCTTGAAGAGGGCCGTTTCGTACGCGTCCGCTCCGGCATGACGGGCGGAGAAGTCAACGCCGCCCTTGCTCCCTTCCGGCGATTCCTCGCCTCCGATCCTTCCTCCATCGCTTCCGCCACCGTGGGCGGCATGGCGGCCAACAATGCCGCCGGTCTCGGCTGCACGGTGGAAAACAACATCTATCATTCCCTGCGCGGCATGACCTTCATGCTGGCCGACGGCACGCTCGTGAACACGGAAGACGCCGGAAGCGCGCGCCGTTTCCGTGCTTCCCACGCGGCTTTGCTGGAGGGCCTCGGCGCCTTGCGCGCAAGGATTCTTTCCTCCCCCGGCCTTGCCGAAAGGGTGCGCCGCAAATACCGCATACGCAATACCTGCGGATACGGCCTGAACGCGCTGTGCGATTTCGAGGATCCGCTCGACATGCTCACGCACCTTCTCATAGGTTCGGAAGGCACGCTGGGCTTCATTTTTTCCGTGACGCTGGAAACGCTGCCCCTGGAAAAGGAGCGGGCCACGGCCATGGCGCTGTTTTCCTCCATGGATGCGGCCATGCAGGCCGTGCTTGAGATGCGTTCCGGTCACGGCCTGTACGCCGGAGAATTTCTGGACGATATTTCCCTCCGTTCCCTGGCGAAGATTCCGGGCTTTCCCCCTTCCTTCATGCCCGGAGGCGAGAGTTCCGACAACTGCGCGCTTCTGGTGGAGGCCCGCGCCGCAACGCAGGATGCGCTTGCGGAGCATGTCGCCGCGCTGGATGCCATCATTAAAAAGGCGAAGCCCCTCGCCATGCTGGGTTTCGTGACGGAAGCTTCGGAGTGCGAGAAGCTCTGGGACATACGCCGCGCCCTTTTTCCCGCCCTTGCGGGCACGCGCCTGCCCGGGGAATACGCCTATGTGGAGGATTACTGCGTGCCTCTCGAGCATCTGCCCGAAGCCAGCCGGGGCCTTGCGCGCATCCTTCAGGAACTGGGCTTTCCCCGCAGCGGCGTGAACGGCCACGCCATGCACGGCAACCTGCACTGCACCGTGCCCCTCAGGCTGAGCGACGAGGGGGATGTGAAGAGACTCGGAGAGTTCATCGAACGGGCGGCGCAGCTTATCCTTGCCTTCGACGGTTCGCTCAAGGCCGAGCACGGCACGGGCCGGGCCGTGGCCTCCTTCGTTCGCCGCGAGTGGGGAGAGGAACTTTACGATGTCATGCGGAGGATAAAGGCGCTTTTCGACCCGGCAGGCATATTGAACCGGAACTGCCTTCTGAACGACAGCCCCCTCTGTCATCTGGAAAAGCTCAAGTTCGTGGGAGCCGTGGGCGGAGGCGTGGACCTTTGCGTGGACTGCGGTTTCTGCGAATCCGTATGCCCTTCCGCAAAGGTGGGGCTCAGCCCGCGCCAGCGCATCTATGCCCTGCGGGCCATGGCAGGCATGGAAGCGGCGGGCGACACGGAGCGCCTTGATGCGTGGAGGGAGTATTTTCGTTCCATGGGGCTCGACCTCTGCGCTGCGGACGGGCTGTGTTCCACGCGCTGCCCCCTGGGGCTGGACGTGGCGGGCTTCATGCGGGCGCTGCGCCATGAGAACCTGAGCGAAAGGGAGAAAAAGGCCGCCGCCTTCGTGCGCGGGCATTTCTCTCTGGTGACGCGCGCCGCTTCCCTGGGGCTTTCGGCAACCCATGCCCTGCACGGGGCGCTGGGGCACGAGAGAGCGGAGAAATGCGGCGCTCTGACCGGAAGACTCACGGGACTGACGCTGCCGGATGTCCATGAGGTTCGTCTTGCCGGGGGAAGCCGCGTGCCTTGCCCTCCCCGCGCGGCCGGCAGGGAAAAGGTGGTGTATTTCCCCTCCTGCGCGGTGCGGAGCATGGGATACGGGGGAGATTCCGGCCGCAGGGTGGACCCGCTCATGGATGTGGCGCTGCGCCTTCTGGAAAAGGCCGGCTACGACGTGGTGATTCCCGCCCGCGTGGAAAAGCTCTGCTGCGGCAAGGCCTTTGAAACCAGGGGCATGCAGGAGGAGGCCGCCGCGTGCGCCGCCGCCCTCGACGCTGCGCTCTGCGAAGCTTCGGAAGGGGGCAGGTGGCTTGTGATGTGCGATACCAGCCCCTGCCTTGCCCGCATGAGAAAGACGCTGAGCGGGAGCCTTTCCCTGTACGAACCGGTGGAATTCACCCTGCGCTTTCTTGCGGACAGGCTGGAATTTCGGAAGAAGCGCGGCTGCGTGGCCGTGCACGCCACCTGTTCCACGCGGGCCATGGGCCTTACCGACGCGCTCTGCCGCGTGGCGGGGATGTGCGCGCGGGAAGTGGTGCTGCCGGAGGGCATTTTCTGCTGCGGCTTTTCCGGGGACAAGGGCTTTAGCCGCCCGGAACTCAACGCCGCCGCCCTTGCGGGACTTTGCGAACGCATAGCCGCCTGCGAAGAGGGCTTCAGCACTTCCCGCACCTGCGAGGTGGGGCTGACGAAGCACGGGAAAAAGCCCTACCGCAATATCCTTTATCTCATCGACGAATGCAGCGCCGCGCGAAAGTAGGCCTTGTTTGCGCAAAGCGGGCTTGACAGCGCGGCGATGCGGCCGATAAGCATTTTCCATATATACCCTGCGCCCGGCGACGGCGCGGATGAAAGGGCGGTCCCGGGGGCCGCGAATATTCCACAGGTGGAGTCAATGGAGAAAAGTCTGGATCAGAAACAAGAAGCCGTGGCGGCGCAGGAAATCGTCGCCTCCGTGGAAGAACAGGAAAGGGCGCAGGCTCTGGTGGAGGAAAAGGATTCGGAATCGCGCACACGGCGTTTCCACGGGCCTTTTGAAAAGGTGCTTGCCGTCATCTGCGTGGTGTTTTCCCTGTTTCAGCTCTATGCGTCCGTGTTCGGCACCATGGACGCCATGAAGCTGCGTTCCTTCCATATCATATTCCTTCTGGTGCTTGCCGTGTTCATGTACCCGGCCTTCCGTCGCGAAAAGCGCGACAGGATGCTCCCCACCCTGTGGGATGCGGTGTGCATGGGCGCGGTTTTCTATGCCTTCGGCTACCTTATCCTTCATTACGACGATATCGCCATGGGCGGCGGATGGTTCACCACGCAGGACTATGTGGTGGCGGGCATAGGCGTGGTGGTTGCCTTTGAATGCGCCCGCCGCGTGGTGCCCAACCTTGCCGTGCTTGCGCTGGTGTTTCTGGCCTACGCCTTCCTCGGCAAATACCTGCCCGGAGCCTTCGGGCATGTGGGCTTTTCCCTCACCCGCGTGATGGACCACATGTTCTGGGGCAGTCAGGGCCTTCTCGGCGTGGGCGTGGGCGTTTCGGCCACCTACGTTTTCCTCTTCGTGCTCTTCGGCGCGTTTCTTCGCATCAGCGGCTTCAGCGAATTCATCAACGACCTCGCCCTGACGCTCGTGGGACGCAGCGCGGGCGGCCCCGCCAAGGTTTCCGTCATCGCCAGCGCGCTCATGGGCATGATCAACGGCAGCGCCCTTGCCAACGTGGCCACCACGGGCGCCATCACCATTCCGCTCATGAAGAAGACGGGCTACAAGGCCGAATTCGCCGGAGCCGTGGAAGCCGTGGCCAGCACGGGCGGGCAGTTCGCGCCGCCCATCATGGGTGCGGTGGGCTTCATCATGGCCGAATTTCTCGGCGTGAGCTACACCAAGGTCATGCTCGCGGCGGCCATTCCCGCCTTCCTTTACTACCTCGCCCTCATCATGGCCGTGCATTTCGAGGCCAGAAAGCTGGGCCTCAAGGGGCTTTCCCGGGAGTATATTCCCGACGCCATGGTGGTCATCAAAAAGCGCGGGCACCTCATCATTCCGCTGGTGGTGCTCATGGTCGTCATGTTCATGGGCTATACCCCGCTTTTTGCCGCGGCGCTCGCCATTTTCGCCACCGTGGTCGCTTCCTGGCTTTCCCCCGAAACGCGCATGGGCGCAAGGCGTATTCTTCAGGCTCTTGAGGAAGGCGCGAAGGGTGCCGTGGGCGTGGGCGTTTCCTGCGTCATCATCGGCATCATCATCGGTTCCGTGTCCCTGACCGGGCTCGGGCTCACCTTCGGCTTCCAGGTGCTCAAGTATGTGGGCGAAGGGCAGCTCTACCTCGGCGGCGTGTTCGTCATGGTCATGAGCACCATTCTCGGCATGGGCGTGCCCGGCGTTGCGGCGTACGTCATCGTTGCGGCCGTGGCCGTGCCCGTGCTCACCGGAGTCGGCGTGCAGCCCATGTCCGCGCACATGTTCTGCCTCTTCTACGCCTGCCTTTCCAACATCACCCCGCCGGTGGCCATGTCTTCCTATGTGGCTGCGGGCATCGCCCATTCCAACGAAACGAAGACCTCGCTCATTGCGGTGAGGCTGGGACTTTCCGGCTTCATCCTGCCGTTCTTCTTCCTCAATAATCCGCTGCTGCTCTACAGCTCCGACAATCCGGCCATGGCTACGGTGTGGGCCTTCATCACCGCAAGCTTCGGCGTGTGCGCCCTGGCCGTGGGCCTGGAACGCTGGCTCTTCGGCCCCTGCTCCTGGCTGCAGAGCATCATGTTCATTGCGGGGGCGGTGCTCACCATCGACCCCGGCCTTTCCACCGACGCCATAGGCATAGCCGTCATTCTCGCCGCGGCCGTGCTCAACCGCCGCTCAAGCGCCGCCCTGCGCGCGGGGGAAAAGGCTTCCGCCTAGTTTCCGTGCGGCCGGGCCGCCTTCGGGAGCGTTCCGGCCGTTTGGTCATGCCATCCCTCCTTCTCCTCAGGGGAAGGGAAACCACAACAGGTTCAGGAGTGTTTTATGTACGGTAAAGTCCTTCTTTCCATGATGGCCGCCGTTTCCATGGTCTTCGGCGCCATGGACGCTTCCGCCGCCGATCGCGCGCCCGTGACCATCAGCATCCCCACCGCGGCCACCACCAGCACGCTGTACCCCATAGGCGCGGCCCTCGGCAACCTGTGGAGCACCAAGCTTCCCTATGTGAAGGCCAGCGTGCAGTCTTCCAAGGGCGGCGTGCAGAACCTCCAGCTTCTCAGCATGAAGGACGCCCAGGTTTCCTTCGCCATTACCAGCATCACCTATCAGGCCATGAAGGGGCTGGACAAGTTCAAGGGCCATGAATACCCCGACGTGCGCATCATCGCGGGCCTTTACTACAACCCCAACCAGGTCATCGCCCGCGCCGACAGCAACGTGAATTCCCTCAAGGACTTCAAGGGCAAGGTGTTCGCTCCGGGCGTTGCCGGCGGCACCACCATCGGTGAAACGCAGGTTCACTTCAAGGCCGCGGGCCTTGCCTACCCCGGCGACATCAAGCCCCAGTACGTCGGCCCCGCCGAAGCGGGCGATCTCATGCGCAACAAGCAGATCGACGGTACCTGGATCATGGCCGGTCTGCCCAATGCGGGCGTTTCCGAAATGTGCGCCACCGCCGACGGCCGCCTTGTGAACATCGACGACGCCACCTTCGAGGCTCTGAGCAAGGAATACCCCTGGTACGCCAAGTTCCAGATTCCTGCCGGTACCTACCCCGATCAGGATAAGGCCGTGCAGACCACTGCCGTGAAGATGATCCTCATTACCGACGCCTCCCTGCCCGAAGACGTGATCTACGACCTCACCAAGTGCTTCTGGGAAAATCAGGATATCGTGAAGAATTCCCATGCCGTGATGAAGGACATCACCCTTGAGGGCGCGGTGACCGACCTTGCCGGTATCCCGCTGCATCCCGGCGCGGCAAAGTACTATAAGGAAGTGGGCGTGCTCAAGTAGGCCGCCTTTTTCCCGGACTTGAGGGCCGCCTCCGCCGCAGGGCAGGGGCGGCCTTTTCGTATGGAAAAGGCCGGAACGGGCTTTGGGAGGGAGAAGGCAAAGGGCGGGCGGGCGCCTTTCGCATCTGCCGGAGGGGAAGGGCGCGGAGGCGGGGAGAAGCCGTGCCCGGCGTCGGGCGGAGAACCCGTCGGGAAGGGGACGGAGAAGAAGCGTTCATTTCCGGCGGCGTTGTGAGATGCGGATTTTTACCTGAGGGAGCAGGGAGCCTTTTGCGGAAGGCGGAGAGGACGCGGAGGCGGGAACGTTGTGGGGCAAAGAGAAACGCGCCGACAGCGCGGGCGGGGATGCAGAGAGGCGATGGGGCGGACGGGGAGGCCTGCGTTTTGCAACAGGGCGCAGGCGGGCAGCGCGGCTGATACCGGCAAGGGGGCTTTCTGTACGGCGGCGGGGGAAAGGGCTGTGCGGCCCGGGCGGCGTTCTTCCGGCGGACGGGAGAGGCAGGGGGACGGCCTGCCGGGAAAGGGCGGCAATCCGGCGAGATGTTCCCTGAGAAGAAAGGCGGTAGAAAGAGCCTTCGGAGCGATGCGCGGGGCGGGGAATCATGCCCTGCGGAGCGCGGCGCCTGCCCCGTGGGCCGCCTTTGCGCGCAGAGCGGATCCGCACGGGGCAGGGCGCGGGGAACAGGTCTTTACAAAGAGTGAGAATCTTCCTACAAGAAGGTTTCTTCCGCGTTCGGCCCCGGTGGGGCCGGAGCGCGTCATTCGCCAGAAAGCCGGTTTTTCCGGCATGATTTTCCGCTGCGGCGGTTAACGTCAACCATGGGCGCGTTTCGCCTGTGAGGTTTTGCCATGGCTAAGAACAATAAAGTGATCCTTGCGTATTCCGGCGGGCTCGATACTTCCGTCATCCTCAAGTGGCTCATCGTGGAGCGCGGCTATGAGGTCATTACCGTCACCGCCGACCTCGGTCAGGAAGACGACCTCGACGGCGTGGAACCCAAGGCCCTGAAGACCGGCGCGACCAAGGCCTATATTGAAGACCTGCGCGACGAGTTTGCAAGCGATTACATCTATCCCATGCTGCGTTCCGGCGCCACCTACGAAGGGCGCTACCTCATGGGCACTTCCATCGCCCGCCCGCTCATTTCCAAGCGTCTTGTGGAAATCGCCCGTCAGGAAGGCGCGGTGGCCATCGCCCACGGCGCTACCGGCAAGGGCAACGACCAGGTCCGCTTCGAGCTTTCCATCAACGCTCTGGCTCCCGACCTTCAGGTCATCGCTCCCTGGCGTGAATGGGACCTCATGAGCCGTACCGCTCTGACCGCCTTTGCCGAAAAGCACGGCATTCCGGTCAACTCCTCCAACAAGCACTACAGCATGGACCGCAACATGCTGCACTGCTCCTTTGAAGGCAGCGAACTCGAAGATCCGTGGGAAGAACCCGGCCCCAACAGCTACGTCATGGCCGTGCCGGTGGAGCAGGCTCCCAACGAACCGGAATACATCACCATCGGCTTTGAAAAGGGCGACGCCGTCACCCTCAACGGCGAACGCCTCACCCCCCGTGAAATGGTCATGAGCCTGAACAAGATTGCGGGCAGACACGGCATCGGCCGCCTCGACATGGTGGAAAACCGCTTCGTGGGCATGAAGAGCCGCGGCGTGTACGAAACCCCCGGCGGCACCGTGCTGCACATCGCCCATCAGGATCTTGAAGGCATCTGCCTCGACCGCGAAGCCCTCGCCACCCGCGAGACCATCATCCCCCGCTACGCGGCCGCCGTGTACAACGGCTTCTGGTTCTCCCCCGAACGCGAAGCCATGCAGGCCCTCATCGATCAGATGCAGCGCGGCGTGACCGGCGAAGTGCGCCTGAAGCTCTACAAGGGCAACGCCTGGCCCGTGGGTCGTTATTCTCCCCACAGCCTCTACTGCCAGGATCTGGCCACCTTCGAGGAATGCGCCACCTACGACCATAAGGACGCCGCGGGCTTCATCCGCCTGCAGGGTCTGCGCATCCGCGGTTATGCCGACCGCGTGAGCCGCTTTCTGAAGTAATCCCGGCCCGGGTACGCCCGGGGCCGCGTGTCGCGCCCGCGGCCGCCTTCCCTGGCCGGAAGGCGGCTGCGGGCCTTGTTTTTTCCCGCTTATCATGGGCACCGTGCGCCCGAAAACACCTGGAGTTACCATGTCCGACAAGCCTTGGGGCGGCCGCTTCAAAGAAAGCACCAGCCTTGCCGTGGAAGCCTACACGGAATCCATTTCTTTCGACAGCGCGCTCTATGCGCAGGATATCGCCGGTTCCAAAGCCCATGCCCGTATGCTGGGCAGGCAGGGCGTCATCAGCGCCGAAGAGGCCGACCGGCTCATCGAGGGCCTGGACCAGGTGAAGCGCGAAATCGAGGAAGGTTCCTTCCCCTGGAAGCAGGAACTGGAAGACGTGCACATGAACATTGAAACCCGCCTGACCCAGATCGTGGGCGAGGTGGGCAAGAAGCTGCACACCGGCCGCAGCCGCAACGACCAGGTCTGCCTCGATTTTCGTCTGTTCGTTTCCGACCAGCTCCGCGAATGGATACGCCTGACCCGTGATCTGGTACGCATGTTCATGCGCCGTGCGGAAGAAAACCGCGCCGTGCTTCTGCCCGGCTGCACCCACATGCAGCCCGCCCAGCCCGTGAGTCTCGCCCAGCACCTTCTGGCCTATGCCTGGATGCTGAAGCGCGACGCCGAGCGCATGGCCGACTGTGAACGCCGCGTGCGCGTCAGTCCCCTGGGGGCGGCCGCTCTCGCCGGTACCACCTATGCCCTGAATCCGGCCATGGTGGCCGAAGAACTCGGCATGTACGGCACCTTCGACAACAGCATGGACGCCGTGGCCGACCGCGACTTCGCCCTGGAAGCCCTGTTCTGCGGCAGCGTGTGCATGGGCCACCTTTCCCGCTTCTGCGAAGAGATCATCTGGTGGGCCAACCCGCTTTTCGGCTACATCACCCTTTCCGACAAGCATTCCACCGGCTCTTCCATCATGCCGCAGAAGAAGAACCCGGACGTGGCCGAGATCATGCGCGGCAAGACGGGGCGCGCCTACGGGAACCTCGTGAACCTCATGACCATCATGAAGGGCATTCCCCTTACCTACAACCGCGACCTGCAGGAAGACAAGATTCCCTTCATCGACACCGACAAGACGGTGCGCCATTCCCTTTCCCTCATGGCCGACATGCTGGAAGGCATCACCTTCCACCCCGAACGTATGCGCAAGGCCCTTGCCGCAGGCTTTTTGAACGCCACGGAACTGGCCGACTACCTCGTTACCAAGGGCCTGCCCTTCCGTGAAGCGCACCATGTTTCCGGCCGCGCCGTGGCCATGGCCGAAGACAAGGGCGTGGGGCTGGAAGATCTGACGCTGGAAGAGCTTCGTTCCCTGAGCACGCTCATCGACGAAGACGTGTACACCGCCCTTGATTACGATACCGCCGTGGCCCGCCGCAATGTGCCCGGCGGCACCGGACCCGAATCCGTGGCGCGCCAGCTGGAAAAGATGCGCCGCTGGCTGGAAGAGGACGGAAAGTAGCCATGCCGCGCAGAAAAAAGCACGCTCCCGCCACGCTTGCGGAAACAAGGGACTGGCTGAAAAAGGCCGTCCACAGCGCTCCGCGCCCCCTGCCTGCGGGATGTTTCCCGAAGATTCTGGAACAGTCCGTGGAAGAGGGCTTTCTGCGGGAAGAGCTTTTGAACGTGCTGGATGAATGGCTCAATTACGGCTACTGCCGCATCATCGACCCCATCACGCAGGATGTGGAAGTCACCCCGGAAGGGGAGAGCTTTTTCTACTAGCCGTGCGTTCGGGGAAAAAGCGGCGGCATGAGACGCCGCTTCCTGCTTCCGGCATGAGTTTTCGTATCTGCTGCAAGGGCGGTCCCTGAGGGGGCCGCCCTTTGTCGCATGTGGGCCGGCGCGCGTGCCGCATGTCGGAGCAAGGGCGCGGACGTTGCGGAAGGCGGAGCGGCTTTTCGGAGCGGCGTGCGGAAGGCGGGGAACTTTTGCGGTGCGTTCTGCCCGATGCCGTTCTGCCCGGGGAAAAAACGGAGGGGGCTCCGGTCATCTTATGGGGAAAAGGACGAGGAAAAACGGCAGCGAGGAAGGCCCGTTCCCTTCCTGCACTACCTGGGCAACATCATTCAGGAGGCCGTGAACGGGGACGGATGCCGGGCTTCGAGGAAAAGGAGGGCGATGCCGGACATTCCTGCCGGGCGGATGAGGCGAGCGTCGTCCGGGAAGCGGAGCAGGTCGTCACAGGGAGGGAGCGGAGTTTTTTTCGGAAAGGCCCGTGTTGTCGCCGGGGGCGCGATACCGGGGGGAACCGCCTTTATCATGGTGTTCTGCTTCTTCTGCGGGCACCATGCAGGGAAAAGGAGGGGCCATGGCCTCGGTGCTGGTGCTCGGTATGGGAAATGTGTTGAAAGGCGACGACGGCCTCGGCGTACATGCGCTGAGGCGTCTGGCCGGGGAAGGGCTGAAGGGGGCGGACATGCTGGAACTCGGCACATCGCTGGCGGACTGCTTTTCCCTGCTTGAGGGCTACGACGTGATTGTGGCGCTGGATGCCGTCATGGCAGGCGGCGCGCCCGGTTCCCTGTACCGGCTTTCGCGCCGGGAACTGGTGCGGGAGGGGCGAAGAGGGCTTTCCCTGCACGAGTGCGATCTGCTGGACGCGCTGGACCTTGCCGCGCTGCGGGGCAGGCGTCCCGTACTGCATGTGGCGGGCATGGAACCCCTCGATGTGTCGGCGTGGAGCATGGAGCTTTCCGCGCCGGTACGGGAGAACATGGGGCGATACCTGACCATGATCCGCAACATGGTCCGGGAGTTTGCAGAACGGAGGGCATCCTCCGCAGAGCGTGCCCGCGCTGCGGAAGATGCCCTGTTCTGAGCTGCAGCCTGTCGTATCAGCTTTTTTTCTGAGCAGGGCAGGCAAGAACGGTGACGGCCAGCGCTCCGAGGGCGGAGAGCAGGAGAAAGATGAACCAGCCGACGGAACTGAGGGGCAGGAGGAAGCCCGACAGGGGCGTGGCAAAGGCCGAAAGCAGAAGATGGCAGGCCCCCATGAGCGCAGCCGTG